>NZ_CAACVB010000271.1 GCF_900659635.1 Actinomadura roseirufa
GCCGCTGCCGCCGGCGGGCGTCAGCGGGCCGGTTCCGGTGGTGGGAAGCGGGCCGGACTCGTCGGTGACCGGCTGCGGCGCGGTGCCGCCGCGCGGCGGCCGATGCGGTCCGGTGCCGCCGACCATGGGGTGGGCGCCGGTCCCGCCGACCATCGGGTGCGAGCCGGTGCCGCCGGTGACGGGGTGCTGGCCCGTCCCGCCGACCGCGGGCTGGGCGCCGGTGCCGGTGGTGGCGGGGAACGTCCCGGTACCGCCGGTCGCGGGGAACGTCCCAGTGCCACCGGTCGAGGGGAACGTCCCAGTGCCACCGGTCGAGGGGAACGTCCCGGTACCGCCGATCGAGGGGAACGTGCCCGTGCCGCCGATCGAGGGGAGGGCGCCGGTGCCGCCGACGGAGGGCAGCGGGCCGGAGGGGTGCTCGTCCTGGCGGAGCGGGCCGCCGGCGCCGAGGGCGGGCGGCTCGGCGGTCGAGGTGAGCGCGGCGAGCGGGCCGGGCCCCTCGGACTCGCGGGCGCCGAGGCCGCGCGCGCCGACGCCGACCGGTTCGCCGGGCGTGACGACGGCGTCGGGCAGCACGACGAAGGCGGTGAGGCCGCCGCCCTGCGCGGCGCGCAGCTCGACCCGGACGCCGTGCCGGACGGCGAGCCGGCCGACCACGAACAGGCCCATGCGGCGGGCGGCGGAGAAGTCGATGACCGGCGGGTTCGCCAGCCGCCAGTTCGCCTGCTCCAGTTCCTCGGGCGACATGCCGACGCCGTTGTCGGTGATCTGCAGCATCGAGCCGCCGCCGCTGAGCATCTGGCCGGAGACCGTGACCTTGGTGTGGTCGGCGGAGAAGACCGTGGCGTTCTCGACCAGCTCGGCCAGCAGGTGGACGAGGTCGTTGACGACGGGACCGGCGACGGTCATGTCGCCCTGGACGCGCAGCGCGACCCGCTCGTACTGCTCGACCTCCGACAGGGACGCGCGGACGACGTCGATGAGCGGGACGGCCTGGTTCCACCGGCGCACCTGCTCCTGACCGCCGAGGACCAGCAGGTTCTCGCAGTTGCGGCGCATGCGGGTGGCGAGGTGGTCCAGCCGGAAGAGGTTGGCGAGCTGCTCCTCGTCGCGCTCGCTCTGCTCCAGCTCCTCGATGAGCCGCAGCTGCCGCTCGATCAGCGACTGGCTGCGCCGCGACAGGTTGACGAACATCGCGTTGATGTTGCCGCGCAGGACCGCCTCGTCGGCGGCGAGCCGGACCGCCTCGCGGTGGACCTCGTCGAAGGCCCGCGCGACCTGGCCGATCTCGTCGGTGGAGTCGATGTCGATCGGCTCCACTTCGATGCCGCCGGCCGCGGCCTCGGGATCGCGGAGCCGGTCGACCAGTCCGGGCAGCCGCGTGCTGGCCACCTCGAGGGCGCCGGACTGCAGGCGGCGCAGCGGCCGGCCCAGCGACCGGGCGACGAGGATGACGGTGCCGAGGACGACCGCGAGGACGAGGAACAGCAGCACGCCGTCCCGGATGGCCGCCGACTCGGCGTCCGAGCGGGCCTTGCCGGCCTCGGCGGCGAGCTTGCCGGCGAGGTCCTGCTCGACGGTGCGCAGCCGGTCGACCCGCGCGGTGGAGTCGGACTCCCAGCTGCGCGCGGCGTTCACGCCGAGCTTGACCCGCTGGCCCTTGGACGAGTCGGCGCGGGCGAGCGCCTGCAGCCGGGTGACCTCGCCGCGGTCCAGCTCGGGGCCGGTGACGTTGTCGTCGAACAGCTGGAGCTGGGCCCGCGTGGCGGTGGAGCGGAACGAGGCGATGTTGGTGTTCATCGAGGCGCGGGCGTCGTCGACGGCGGCGCGGTCGATGGGCTCGAACCGGGTCTGCCAGAGCGCGGCGCCGATGAGGGCGCGCTCGCGGGAGGCGGCGTCCTTGGCGCGGGCGATGTCGGCGAGGGCGAGGGCGCTCTGCGCCAGCTCGGGCGTCTGGGCGTCCTGGGAGACGAGGATGTGGAAGCTGTTGAAGTCCGCGACGAACTCGCTGTACTTGTCGACGATCTGACCGGGCGCCAGCCGCAGCGAGACCGCCCGCAGTGAGGGCAGCTCCTCGACCCGGTTGACGACGTTGGCGACGGCCAGCCGCAGGGCCGGCGAGCCGGGCTTCACGTCGCGGGCCGCCTCGCGGACCCTGCGGGCGGTGGCGTCCACCGAGTCCGTGCGCAGTGCCAGGGTCGTCGAGCTGACGGCGTGCGCGCCGCCGGCGGCGCGCTCGGTGAGGGCGTCGCGCTCGTTCTCGACGTCGTGCGCGAGCGCGGTCAACTCCTTACCGAGCGTAGCCAGCCGGCCCGTCTTGCGGTAGGCGTCGGCATCGTCCAGGGAGACCGAGACGCGGTAGCCGGCCAGCAGCACGGCGACGATCGTCGGCACCGCCACGATGGCCGTCAGGCGGGTCGGCACGCGCCAGTTGCGCAACCTGAACCTGCCACCGAGGGAACCCCGCTTCGGGACGTGTTCCCTGGCAGGCGAGGCCTCCTGGGGGGACTGCGGGGCGATCTCGGCCCCTTCGGCTTTCGGCACTGCCCTCCGCTACCTCTCACTGGGTTGACCGCTCGCGGCGCACGGTGACCCTGAATGAGATTCGGGTCGGCGTCACCCGCCCGCGCCACGCAGGCGAGCGCGGAACATTGCAACACAGAGCCACCACCATGGCCAACCCGAATGATCACACAGGTCTGGACTTGTGATGTGAGAGATACGAATGTCACAGCTTGTTTACACGTGTTCACATATGTCCACGTAAAGCTGACATCTCCCCCGCGTCCCCTCGAGGGTGCGCTACGCTCCCCGACCGTTGAAAGATCACCCTTTCAGCCAGCTTCCCCCGCATATGGAGCGTTGCTCATGTCTGCTTCCCACCGCCGTGCCGCCGTCAGTGGCGCACTCTCCATCGCGGTAGCGCTCTCCGCCGCCGCTTGCGGCGACTCCGACGACAAGAAGTCGGCCACCGGACTCGAGAAGTCCACGGTCACGATCGGCACCATGACCATCGCCGACACCGCCCCCCTCCAACTCGCCATCTCCAAGGGCCTCTTCAAGGCCGAGGGCCTGGAGGTCAAGACCCGCGTCGTCAGCGGCGGCGCCGAGGCGATCCCGCTGCTCAAGAGCGGCCAGCTCAACATCACCTTCGGCAACTACGTGTCGCTGCTCACCGCGGCCTCCAAGGACCCGGGCTTCAAGCCGAAGGTCATCGCCGAGGGCTTCCAGAGCGCTTCCAAGACCCACACGGTGATGGTCCGCAAGGACTCTCCCATCCACACCGTCAAGGACCTGCAGGGCAAGAAGATCGGCGTCAACACCCGCCGCAACATCAGCACGCTGTTGATCCGCGCCGCCGGCAAGCCGCAGGGCGTGGACTTCGACGAGGAGAAGAACTTCGTCGAGATCCCGCCGCCGGGTATGGAGGCCGCGCTGAAGTCCGGCAGCGTGGACGCCGTTCAGGCGATCGAGCCGTTCGGCACGCAGATGCAGCAGGCCATCGGCGCCCGCATGGTCGCCGACCTGTCCAGCGGCCCGACCGCCGACTTCCCGATCGCCGGCTACGCCTCCACCGAGGCGTTCGCGGGCAAGAACCCCAAGACGATCGCGGCCTTCCAGCGGGCGCTGATCAAGGCCGACAACATGGCCGCCGACCGCAAGGTCGTGCAGGACATCCTGCCGAGCTACGCCAAGGGCATCGACGCCAAGGTCGCCTCCACGATGAGCTACGGCTCCTACCCGACCTCGCTGAGCGCGACCCGCCTGCAGCGCGTGGCCGACGTCATGCAGCAGTTCCAGTACGTGCCCCAGCGCGTCGACGTGAAGCCGCTCCTCCAGCCGGGTTCATGAGGTTTCGCCGCATCGTCTACGGCGCCGCCGGAGTGGCGGGGCTGGTGGTCGTCCTCGAGGTCGTGAGCCGTACCGGCCTGGTCGACGACACCGCCCTGCCCCCGGCGTCGACCGTCCTGCGCGAGGCGGGCCGGCTGGCGGTCGACCAGGACTTCCTGGTCGACGTCGGGGCGACCCTCAAGGCCTGGGCCGGCGGGCTGCTGCTGTCGGTGCTCGTGGCGGTGCCGCTGGGCGTGCTGCTCGGGTCGGTCCCGGTGCTGAACACCGCCTCGCGGGCGCTCGTCGAGCTGTGCCGGCCGATCCCCTCGGTGGCGCTGATCCCGCTGGCCACCATCGCCTTCAGCACGGTCGTCCAGCAGAAGATGGCGCTGATCTTCTACGCCTGCCTGTGGCCGATCCTCGTCAACACGCTGTACGCGCTGCGCGACGTCGACCCCGTCGCCAAGGAGAGCCTGCGCAGCTTCGGGTTCGGGACGCCGGCGGTCCTTTGGCGCGTGTCGCTGCCGAGCGCCGCGCCGTTCATCGCGACCGGCGTCCGCATCGCCGCCTCGGTCGCGCTCATCGTCGTGATCAGCACGGAGCTGGTGGCCGGCGGGGACGACGGCGTGGGGCTCTACCTCAACGAGACCCAGGCCGGCGGCGGCCGCAACGACCTGCTGCTCGCCGGCGCCTGCTGGGCCGGGGCGCTCGGCCTGGTGGCCAATGCCGGCCTCATCTGGCTGGAGCGGATCGCGTTCCGCTGGCAGAGCGCCCGGTCGGAGGGGGTCGCGTGAGCGCGCTCCGGCTCGGCCGCGGCCTCATCGAGCGGGTATGGCTCGTCGCCGTCGCGGTGGCGGCCTGGGAGATCGTGACCCGCCGGGTCGGCGAGACCTACTTCCCGCCGCCCTCGACGATCGTGAAGGCCCTGCGCGAGCAGTGGTTCTCCGGTCCGGCCTCCGCGCTGTTCCTCTCGGACAAGGCGCTGGACGACTTCTCCGCCAGCCTCGCCCACCTGTTCGTCGGCTGGGCCGCCGCGGGCGTCGCCGGCGTCGCTCTCGGCGCGGCCATCGGGCGGTCCCGGGTGCTGCACGACCTGCTGGACCCGGTGCTGCAGTTCCTGCGCGCCGTCCCGCCGCCCACGCTGGTGCCGTTCTTCATCATGGTGTTCCACATCGGCGCGACCATGCAGATCGTCACGATCGCGTTCGGCGTGGTGTGGCCGGTGCTGCTGAACACCTCCGACGGTGTCCGCGGCGTGGACGCCCTGCAGCTGGAGACCGCGCGCGTCTTCGGCGTCGGCCGCTTCCGGCGGCTGTTCCAGGTGATCCTCCCTGCCGCCGCACCGAAGATCTTCGCGGGGCTGCGGGTGGCGCTGTCGTTCGCGCTGATCCTCATGGTCATCTCCGAGCTGGTCGGCAGCACCGAGGGGATCGGCTCGGAGCTCATCGGCGCGCAGCGCGCCTTCGAGCTGCCGCGCATGTGGGCCGGGATCGTGATGCTCGGGATCCTCGGCTTCCTGTTCAACGCCCTGTTCATGCTGCTGGAGCGGCGCCTGCTGCGCTGGCACGCCGGCGCCAAGCGCCTCGCGGGATGACGATGGGCCTCACGACGCACACACAGAAAAGGCGGCCGTGGTGCTGCAGATAACGGGCCTCACGCACTCCTACTCCGACGGCCACGTCGCGATCGACTCCCTCGACCTCACCGTCGCCGACGGCGAGCTGCTCAGCATCGTCGGGCCGTCCGGCTGCGGCAAGTCCACCCTGCTGCGCTGCATCGCGGGGCTGATCCGGCCGACCGGCGGCCGGATCACCCTGAACGGCGCCGCCGTCGACGGCGTCCCGGACGACCTCGCCGTGGTCTTCCAGGACTACAGCCGCTCGCTGTTCCCGTGGCTGACCGTCCGCGACAACGTGGCGCTGCCGCTGCGCCGCCGCGGCAAGTCCCGCGCGGAGCGGCGCGCCGCGGCGCAGGAGGCGCTGGAGTCGGTCGGCCTGCCCGACGCCGGCCGCAAGTACCCCTGGCAGCTCTCGGGCGGCATGCAGCAGCGCGTGTCGATCGCGCGGGCGCTGGCCTACCGGCCCTCGCTGCTGCTGATGGACGAGCCGTTCGGCTCGGTCGACGCGCAGACGCGGGAGGACCTGGAGGACCTGGTCCTCCAGGTGCACCGGGCGGAGAAGATGACGATCCTGCTGGTCACGCACGACATCGACGAGAGCGTCTACGTCGGCGACCGCGTCGTGGTCCTGAACCGCTCCCCCGCCCGCGTGCACGCCGACCTCCCCGTCACCCTGTCCGCCGACCGGGACCAGATCGAGACGCGGGGGCTGCCGGAGTTCGTCCGCCTCCGGGCCGAGGTCGGACGGCTCGTGCGCGGCGGCGCGAGAATCCCCGGAGCCGTTCCCGCGGGAGCCGCCGGGGGCATCCTGAAATCGGACATCAGGCATCAGAAGGGCGTCGGCCCGGACACCATGGCGGACTCCGAATCCGGCGGCACCAGGCCGACCCGCTGAACGAAGGGCGATTCATGCGCGTACTCATCGTGGGCGCCGGCATCGGCGGGCTCACCACCGCGTTGAGCCTGCACGAGGCCGGGGTCGAGACGCTCCTCATCGACTCCGCCGTCCGGCTCCGGCCACTCGGCGTCGGCATCAACCTGCTGCCGCACGCGGTCCGCGAGCTGACCGAGCTGGGGCTGGGCGGGGAACTGGCGGAGATCGGCATCCCGACCGCCGAGATGGTGCACTTCGACCGCCACGGCGGCCGGATCTGGGGCGAGCCGCGCGGCCGCGCGCTCGGCTACAACTGGCCGCAGTACTCGATCCATCGCGGCGAGCTCCAGATGACGCTGCTGGAGGCGGTGGTGGCGCGGCTCGGCGCCGACGCCGTCCGCACCGGCACCGTGTTCGAGGGCTTCGAGCAGGACGGCGCCGAGGTGCGGGCGCTGCTGCGCGACCGCGCGTCGGGCACCACCGAGACGGTGCGCGCCGACGTGCTCGTCGGCGCGGACGGCCTGCACTCGGCGGTGCGGCGGCAGCTGAACCCCGGCGAGCCCGCGCCGCTGTGGAACGGCATCCGGATGTGGCGCGGCGTCGCCGAGGCCGAGCCGTTCCTCACCGGCCGGACCATGGCCGTCGCGGGCAGCAACGTCACGTCCAAGATCGTGGTCTACCCCATCTCCATGCGGGCCGAGCAGCGCGGCCGGGCGCTGCTGAACTGGGTCGCGGAGGTCAAGCTCGACGGCGACCACCTGGAGCGCGACGCCGACTGGAACCGCGGCGGCCGCCTGGCGGACGTGCTGCCCCACTTCGAGGACTGGACCTTCGACTGGCTCGACGTCCCGGCCCTGATCAAAGCTTCGTCGGAGATCCTGGAGTACCCGATGGTCGACCGGGACCCCCTGGAGCGCTGGACGTCCGGCCGGGTGACCCTGCTCGGCGACGCCGCGCACCCGATGTACCCGATCGGCTCCAACGGCGGCTCGCAGGCCGTGCTCGACGCCCGCGTCCTGGCGCACGAGCTGGCGGTCGCGCGGGACCCGCACAGCGGCCTGCTCGCCTACGAGCGGGCCCGCCGGGAGAAGGTGAACGCCATCGTCCTGGCCTGCCGCGACATGCCCGCCGACCGCGTCCTGCACACGGTCAGCGAGCGCGCCCCGAAGGGCTTCAGCACGATCGAGGACGTGCTGAGGCCCGAGGAGCTGTCCACCATCACCGGCGCGTACCGGCAGACGTCGTTCTCGGACGTGGAGGCGCTCAACAGCCGCCCGTCCTACAGCAAGACCGCCTGACCGCCCGGACACGGTGTGCCGGGGCGAGCGCGCCCCGCCCCGGCACACCGCGCCCCCGGCGCCAATGGTCCGGTAGCGGTGGCGCGTACGGCTCGTTCCGCAGGTTCCACTCCGCCCGTGACACGGGCCGCCGGCGGCCTGTTGACTTTGCATGATCCTGCGATTACGGAGCACTTCTCCATTCGCCGGATCCGTTCATTTCGTCCGCCTTTCAATTACCGCCCGGCCAATGCCGTCCAAGCCGATGGGAACGGTGCGCCGGAAAATGGAGGCGGGCACTCGCGCGGTGGAGCGCCGGATTGCGACAGCGCCCGTCGCGAAGGGTCTTCAGCGGCCCGCCGGTACCCGGTCACGCGAATTCCCAGTACGACGCCGGCCATCGCTCGTTCCTGTTTTAACCGGCTCGTACGCGATCACGGAGCGCGACGGGGGCGTCGGTCCCGGTTCCGTTGGACCGTTGCCTCTCTGGACCAACGGCCCGGCCGTGCCCGCTGCGCTGAGGAGTCAGGAGCCGTGCCCCGCAAATCGGCCCGTCCCATTCTCGAAGCGATTCCTGTCCGGCTGTGGCCTCGCCGGGAGGACGTCCCTCAGCGGGCGACCGCCGCCAGACGGGCCTCCATGGCCCGGGCGGCGTGCTCGTACGCGGCGGGCTCGTCGCAGAGGACCGCGCGGGCGCCGCCCGCGCGGCACAGCGCGTCCAGCTCGAAGGCCAGCTGGGCGACGTCGGCGTCCGCGTCGATCTCGCCGAGGTCCCGCGCCTCGCGCAGGCAGCGCTCCAGGAAGTCCTCCCAGCGGCGCTGGGAGGCCACGACGGCGTCGCGGACCCGCCCCGGCCGGGCGTCGAACTCGGCCATCGCCGAGTAGAAGAAGCACCCACCCGGGAACACGGCCTCGCGCTGGTAGCGCTGCCACGCCGCCAGGACGGCGCGGACGCGGCCGAGGCCCTCCGGCACGCCGAGCGCGGGCACCACCACGTGTTCGCGGTAGACCTCCACGGCGCGGTCGACGGTGGCGAGCTGGAGCTCCTCCTTCGAGCCGAAGTGCGTGAACACGCCGCTCTTGCTGATCCGCAGCTCGGTCGCCAGCCGGCCGATCGACAGGCCCTCCAGGCCCTCCGCCGAGGCGATGTCGGCGGCGCGGCCGAGGATCGTCCTGCGCGTCCGCTCCCCCTTGAGGAGCCGTCCGTCGGTGCCCATCGCCTCAATCTGCACGATCGTTCGTGCAGAGTCAACCCGCCGGACCTCTTGACGGCGACGCCGTCCACAGAAGAAAGTACGACCGTTCGTTTACTTTCTTGGAGGGCCACCCATGTCCACCGACACCACCGCGGCCCCGCATGCCGCGGCCCGCGGCACGGGCCGCGGCGTCCCGCTGCTGGCCGCCGGGGCGACCTTCCTCGCCATGCTCGACGCCACCGTCGCCAACCTCGCCGTCCCCGACCTGCGCGCCGACTTCCCGACCGGCTCGCTGTCCGGCCTCACCTGGGTGATCACGCTGTACGCGGTGCTGTTCGCCGCGCTGCTCGCCCCGGCGGGCCGGCTCGCCGACATCGTCGGCCGGCGGGCCCTGTTCCAGGCGGGCACCGGGCTGTTCACGCTCGCCTCGCTGGCCTGCGCCGCCGCGCCGAACGTGCCCGTCCTGCTGGCCACCCGCGCCGTGCAGGGCGCGGCCGCGGCCGCGATGATCCCCGCGTCGCTGGCGCTGCTGCTGCACGACACGCCGCCCGACCGCCGCGCGGGCGCGGTGGGGCTGTGGAGCGCCGCCGGCGCGTTCGCCGCCGCGTTCGGCCCCGGCCTCGGCGGCGATGCGGTCGGTGCGGGTGTCCTGCCACACGATCGCGTTGTAGAACGGGCGGCCCGTCCGCCGGTCCCACACCAGCGTCGTCTCCCGCTGGT
>NZ_CAACVB010000272.1 GCF_900659635.1 Actinomadura roseirufa
GGCGGCGCGGCTGGTGGACATGGCGGGCGGGAAGGCGTGGGCGGAGGCCGAGGCCGCGCGCCGCGTCGGCCGCGCCGCCGGGCATCTCGCGGAGGCGTCGCTGCCCGAGGCCGTCCGTACCGAGTTCATGCACATCGCCCGTTTCGTCACCCGCAGGGACCACTGATGACCGCCACCGAACCCGCGGCCCCAGCCACCGCTCCCACCACCACAGGCCCCACCGCGGGCCCCACGAAAACCGCCGGGACCGCCGCCGAGGCGGCGCTCGACGCGGCCCGCGACCATCTGCTCGCGCTCCAGTCCCCCGAGGGCTGGTGGAAGGGCGAGCTGCAGACCAACGTGACGATGGACGCCGAGGACCTGCTGCTTCGCGAGTTCCTCGGCGTCCGCACCGAACGCGACACGCTGGAGGCGGCGCGCTGGATCCGCTCCCAGCAGCGCGAGGACGGCACCTGGGCGAACTTCCACGGCGGCCCGCCGGAACTGTCCACGACCACCGAGGCGTACGTGGCGCTGCGGCTGGCCGGGGACCCGCCGGACGCCGCGCACATGCGCCGGGCCGCCGAGCACGTGCGGGGCGCGGGCGGCATCGCCGCCACCCGCGTGTTCACCCGTTTCTGGCTGGCGCTGTTCGGCCAGTGGTCGTGGGACGACCTGCCGGTGGTGCCCCCGGAGATGATCTACCTGCCGCGCTGGTTCCCGCTGAACGTCTACGACTTCTCGTGCTGGGCGCGGCAGACGATCGTCCCGCTGACGGTCGTGCAGGCGACGCGTCCCGTCCGGCCGCTGCCGTTCGACCTGGCGGAGCTGCGGGCGCCCGCGGCGTCCAAGGCCGCGCCGTCCAAGGCCGGGCGGGCGCTGCCGGGCTGGAGCGAGGCGCTCGGCGCGCTGGACCGGGTCCTGCACGCCTACGAGCGGCGCCCGCTGCGGGGTCTGCGCCGGTCCGCGCTGCGCCGGGCGGGCGAGTGGATCGTGGCCCGCCAGGAGCCGGACGGGTCGTGGGGCGGGATCCAGCCGCCCTGGGTGTACTCGCTGATCGCGCTGAACCTGCTCGGCTACGGCGTCGACCACCCGGTCGTGCGGCGCGGGCTGGCCGGCCTCGACCGGTTCACGATCCGGGAGAACGGGACACGCCGGCTGGAGGCGTGCCAGTCGCCCGTCTGGGACACCGTCCTCGCCATGATCGCGCTCGCCGACGCGGGGGTGCCCGCGGAGCATCCGGCGCTGGCGCGGGCCGCGGGCTGGGTGCTGGGCGAGGAGGTCCAGGGGCCCGGCGACTGGCAGGTGCGGCGGCCCGCGCTGCCGCCGGGCGGCTGGTCGTTCGAGTTCGACAACGACTTCTACCCCGACGTCGACGACACCGCCGAGGTGATCCTCGCGCTCGGCCGGGCCGGCGGCCCGGAGGCCGGCCCGGCGATCGAGCGGGGGCTGCGCTGGATGGCGGGGATGGTCTCGGCGGACGGCGGGTTCGGCGCGTTCGACGCCGACAACACCCGCGCCCTGTGCCGCCGGCTGCCGTTCTGCGACTTCGGCGAGGTGATCGACCCGCCGTCCGCGGACGTCACCGCGCACGCCGTGGAGGCGCTGTGCGCGCAGGGCCTGGGCGACTCGGCGCTGTGCCGGCGCGCCGTCGAGTGGCTGCTGCGGGCCCAGGAACAGGACGGGTCGTGGTTCGGCCGCTGGGGCGCCAACCACGTGTACGGGACCGGGAGCGTCGTGCCCGCGCTCGTCGCGGCGGGCGTCCGCCCGCACAAGCCCGCGATCCGGCGCGCCGTCGGCTGGCTGGAGCGCCACCAGCGCGAGGACGGCGGCTGGGGCGAGGACCTGCGCTCCTACCGGGACCCGGCGTGGATCGGACGGGGCGAGTCCACGCCGTCGCAGACCGCGTGGGCGCTGCTGGCCCTGCTCGCGGCCGGGGAGCGCGGGCCCGCCGTCGAGCGCGGCGTCGGGTGGCTGGTCGAGCGCCAGCGCCCGGACGGCACGTGGGACGAGGACCACTTCACCGGAACCGGCTTCCCCGGCCACTTCTACATCAACTACCACTTGTACCGGCTGGTGTTCCCGGTCAGCGCCCTGGGCCGGTACCTGCGAGAAGGGCGGTCGTGATGGCCATGCCGCTGCGCCAGAGCCTGCGGGTCGGCGGGTACGTCCTGCGCAACAGGCTCGCGGGCCGCAAGAGGTTCCCGCTGCTGCTCGAACTGGAGCCGCTGTTCGCCTGCAACCTCGCCTGCGCGGGGTGCGGGAAGATCCAGCATCCGGCGGACGTCCTGAAGAAGCGGATGCCGGTCGAACAGGCCGTCGCGGCGGTCCGCGAGTGCGGCGCGCCGATGGTGTCGATCGCGGGCGGCGAGCCGCTGATGCATCCGCGGATCGGCGAGATGGTCGCCGAGCTCGTCCGGATGCGCCGGTACGTCTTCCTGTGCACGAACGCGGCGCTGATCCCGAAGAAGATCGACCTGTTCCGGCCGTCGCGCTACTTCGCCTGGGCCGTCCACCTGGACGGGCTGCGCGAGCGGCACGACGCGTCCGTCTGCAAGGAGGGCGTGTTCGACCAGGCGGTGGAGGCGATCCGGATGTGCCGGGAGCGCGGCTTCCGGGTCACGACGAACACCACCGTGTTCAACACCGACACGCCGCAGACCGTCATCGACGTGCTCGACTACCTCAACGACGAGCTGCGCGTCGACCAGATGATGATCTCGCCCGCCTACGCCTACGAGAAGGCCCCCGACCAGGAGCACTTCCTCGGCGTCGCGGAGACCCGGGAGCTGTTCCGGAAGGTGTTCGCCGGCGGCCGGCGCGAGCGCTGGCGGTTCAACCACTCGCCGCTGTTCTTGGACTTCCTGGAGGGCAAGGCCGACTTCCCGTGCACGGCGTGGGCGATCCCGTCGTACTCGCTGAAGGGCTGGCAGCGTCCCTGCTACCTGATGGACGACGGGTACGCCGACACCTATCAGGAGCTCCTGGAGACCACGAACTGGGCCGCCTACGGCCGGGGCCGCGACGACCGGTGCTCCAACTGCATGGCCCACTGCGGCTACGAGCCCACCGCAGTCTTCGCCACCATGGGCTCCCTCCGCGAGTCCCTGAGAGCCGTCCGAAGCATCTGACCGCACAGCCCCTGACGTCGGCGACGACGTCAGCGGGCCGACCAAGGACCTCAGCCGTCACGCGAGCGCGCTACCTGACCGGCGGGGCGACGCCGAAGGCGAGCCCCCGCCGGGAAGATCGCGAAGCGATTCGCGCTCGCAAAATCCAGGTCAAAGGGCGAGCCGCCAGGCGAGCCCCTTGGGCCGGGATTCAAAGACAACCCAGCTCGCGGATGACTTCGAGGATGGCGGTGGTGAGCCGGTCCGCGTCGTCGACGAGGCCGGGGTCGGCGGTCACGCCGAAGCACAGTTCGCGGTCGATGCCGAGGGCGCCGACGGCGAGCGGGGCCTCGGGCGCGAGGGGGATGACCGGGTAGACCTGGGTGAGCGGCGCGCCCGCCAGCCGCAGCGTCCGGTCGGGGCCGGGCATGCTGGACACGATGCCCTGCAGGAACCGGGCGCCGTAGACGGAGCGGGCGAAGCGGGCGTGCAGTGGCGCCGGCATGAGCCGGGCGGCCTGCCGCATCACGAACCAGGCCGCGAGGGGACGGGTACCGGAGCGCAGCACGCGGCCGCGCCGGACGATCGCGGCGAGCCGGTCGGTCTCGGGCATCTTGCCGATCGGGAGGTCCACCATGACCGCGGTGGTGTGGTTGCCCTCGGCGCCGCCGCCCGGCGGCCGCATCATCAGCGGGACGGCGACCCGGCAGGTCGCGCGCCGTCCCGGCGTCTCGCGGGCGGCGCGGTGCAGGCCGCCCGCGACGGCGCACAGCACGACGTCGGTGACCCGTGCCCCGTAGCGGCGCGCGACGTCCCGCATGAGGCCGAGCGGGATGGTCATGGTCCCGAAGCGGCGGTCGGACGTGCCGCGGGCGGGCAGCCGGGCGGGCGGCGCGACGTCGGCGGCGAGCTGGGCGAGGCCGGCGAGGGTGGCGGCGGCGGCGCGGACGGGACGGCGCGGCGGGGCGGGCCAGGCGGAGGCGATCGGGTAGGGCTCCATCAGTCCCATCGCGTGCGCCACGACGCCGATGCCGTCGGCGACGACGTGGTGCATGAAGAAGACGACGACGGTGCGGCCGGGCTCGGCGCCGCGCACGACGACCATCCGCCAGAGCGGGCGGTCGCGGGGCAGCGGCTCGCCCTGGAGGCCGGCGACCAGGGCGCGCAGTTCGGCCATGCCGGCCACGTCCCGCTCCATGATGTGCCAGGACCAGTCGAGCCCGGGGTGGTCGCGCCAGCGGGGGCGGCGCCAGCGGCGGGCGGGGGTGAGCCGCTGCCGGAACCGGGGCAGCCGGTCCATCCGGTCGGTGATCAGCCGGGCGAGGTCGGCGGCGGTCACCGCGGTGCGCGAGGTGTCGAGCATGATGACGCCGCCCGCGTGCTGGGGGGCGCTGGGCGTCTCGACGGCGAGGAAGAACGCGTCCGGGGCCCGTACCCGGTCGGTGGCGGGGCGGTTCGCCCGCTCGGCGACGAACACCGCGGCGGCGACGAGCGGCACCGCGGCGACGGCGTCCAGCAGGTAGTGGTTGGCGGTCGCCATGATGATGTAGCAGGTCACGACGATGTGCAGCGCGTTGAGCGACTGGACCCACCGCCGCGCCGACACCCGTGCCAGCTCGACGCCGACCCACAGCGTCCAGGCCATGTGCAGGGACGGGACGGCGGCGAACCGGTCGGCGTGCTCGACCATCGGCGAGCCCCACGAGCCCCAGGTGCGGCCCAGCCGGACGGTGTCGACGAAGCCGAGGTCGTTCATGAACCGGGGCGGCATCACCGGGTACAGCGCGAAGCAGGCGATGCCCCCGAGGTTGAGCAGGACGAACGCGTTGCGCGCGGTCCGGTAGCGCTCCGGGTGCCGTAGGTACAGCCAGGTGAGCAGCCCGAAGGCGCTGGCCAGATAGGTGATCGCGTACTCGTAGTTCGCCAGGACGCGCAGGACCGACTGGTCGGCGAGCCACTTGTTCAGGCTCCGTTCGACGTCGACGCCGAGGGCGCGCTCAAGGTCGAAGAGGGCGTCCCCGTGCCGGCGCGCCGCCCGTTCCCGCGCCTCCTGCGGCAACATCACCACCAGGGCGTACAGCCCGAACACGGTCAGGCCGAGCAGCAGCTCGACCCGGAGCCGGCCGCGCTCGGCGCCGCGGTCCGGGGCCAGCACCGTCTCCGGCGCTGTCACGGCTTCGTGTGTGCCCATCGTCCCCCCACACGGGCTAGTTACCCAGGATCCGCGCCGGTCAGACGGCGGGTCGCGAATCCGATGATCATGCGCGCGGGCGAAATGTCGGGGAAATCCGGGGAACCCGCTGGCCCATCAGAACGTTCTCGATATATCGTTGGCGTATCGCGAGAGGTCAGAGAGAGCTCTCAGAACGGCGAAGGAGATCATCATGGGTCACGGACACGGGCACGGCCCGGACTGGCGCTGGGCCTTCGCGGCGGCGGCGCTCGGCGCGAAGGCCGCCCACGCGGCGTCCCGGCACGCACACGGCGGCCCCGGCGGGCACGCTCACGCGGGACACGGGCACGGAGGACACCACGGAGGACACCACGGCGGGCACGGGCCGGGCCGCGGCGGGCCGTGGGCGGGCGGCGACTTCCCGAACTTCGGCGGGCTGTTCGGCGGCGGGCCGGGCCCCTGGGGCGGGCCCGGCGGGTTCGGCCCGGGGCGGCCGCCCTGGGCTCGCGGCGGCCGTGGCCCCTGGGGGCGGGGGCCCAAGGCCCGCAAGGGCAACGTGCGGGCGGCGGTGCTCGCCCTGCTCGCCGAGGAGCCGCGCAACGGCTACCAGATCATCCAGGAGATCAACGAGCGCAGCGGCGGCGGCTGGAAGCCGAGCCCCGGCGCGGTCTACCCGGCGCTGCAGCAGCTCGCGGACGAGGGCCTCATCGTGGGCGAGGAGGGCGGCGGGCGCCGCACGTTCAGCCTCACCGACGAGGGCCGCGCCCACGTCGAGGAGCACGCCGCCGAGCTGGCCGAGCCGTGGGCGGAGATGACGCCCGACTTCGGCGAGGGCGTCCCGGACCTGTTCAAGCAGGCCGCGCAGACGGGGGCCGCGGTGATGCAGATCGTCCACTCCGGAACGCCGGAGCAGGTCGAGCGGGCCAAGGACATCCTCTCGGAGGCCCGGCGGGGCCTGTACCGCATCCTCGCCGAGGACGCCGCGGACGCGGAGGACGCCCCCGACGCGCAGGACGCCCCGGACGCCCCGGACGCTCCCGACGCGGGGCCGACGGCCGAGCGCGGCGGGGAGTGACGATGATCCCCCAGGACGACATCCGCGTCGGCGACGCCGAACGCGACGCCGTCATGGTCGCCCTGCACGAGCATTTCGCCGAGGGGCGGCTCGACCGCGGCGAGCTGGACGAGCGGCTCGGCACCGTGCTGTCCGCGCGGACGCGCGGGGACCTGCGCACGGTGGTCCGCGACCTGCCGGGGCCGAGCGGGCTGCCCGAAGCCGAGCTCGGCCCCGCGTTGAGGGGCGGGGGCGTGGCCGGCGGGCCCGAGGCGGGTTTCTCGCACGGCCCCTGGGTCCCGGGGCCCGCTCTGATGTTCGGCGGGCCGGGGCACCACGGGGCACTGCGTCATCACCGGCACGCGCACCGGCACATGCACCGCCACATGCACGGCCACATGGGCCGGGGCCACCGGCACGGGCCGCCGTTCCCGGCCTTCCCGCTGCTGCTGGCGGTGTTCCTGGTCGCCGCGTTCACGATCGGGCCGGGCGCGGGTTTCCTGGCCGTCCTACAGGTGGCGCTGGTCATCTGGGTGATCCGCGCCGCTCTGGTCGCGTTCGGCGTCCGGCGTTCCCGACGGCACCGCCACCTGACTCCCGGAGCCTGACCGGCGCGGGCCCGCGCCGGCCCCGCGCCGGGCCCCGCGCCGCCCGGCGCGTCCGGGCGGCCGTGAGCACGATCACGGCGGCGCCCGCCGAGTCCGGTGGGGCCGCCTCATTCCGGTGGGGCCGGTTCGGGTGGGAGGACGGGGACGTAGGCGGGCAGCGTCGCCTCGACGCGGAACCCGTCCGGCAGCGGGCCCGCCGCGAACGTCCCGCCGAGCGTCTCGACCCGCTCGCGCAGCCCGGCGAGCCCCAGCCCCGAGCCGCTGCCCGCCAGCGCCGCGTCCGGCTCGGCGGCGGGCGCGGAGTTCACCACGGCCAGCCGCACGCCGTCGGCCCGGTAGCGCACCTCGACCCTGACGGCGGCGCCCGGCGCGTGCTTGCGGGCGTTCGTCAGCGACTCCTGGACGACGCGGTAGGCCGTCCGCGCCACGGCGGGCGAGGGCTCCCGCGGCCCGCCGCGCTCGACCAGTTCCACGGGCATCCCGGCGGCGGCCGACTCGGCGACCAGCCCGGCCAGGTCCGGGGGCGCCGCGCCGGAGGCGGCGGGTCCGCGCGCCCGGCGCAGCAGGCCGATCACGTCGCGGAGCTCGTCAAGGGCCTGGCAGCCGTCCCGGCGCAGCTCGTCGGCGGCGGCGCGCGTCTCCTCGTCCGGCGCGCGGACGCGGAGCGCGCCCGCGCAGCACCATCAACGTCACGCGGTGGGCGACGACATCGTGCATCTCGGCGGCGAGCCTGGCGCGCTCCTGCGCGCGCGCCCGCTCGGCGAGCAGGTGCCGTTCGCGCTCGGCGCGCTCCGCGCGGTCAGTGAGGCCCTGTAGGACGCGGCGGCGCGCGGCGACGTACATGCCGAGCAGCGCCGCCACGGCCAGCACGACCATGCTGCGGAACATCATCGCGTTCACGGCGTCGGTCTCGCCGGTGGAGATCCGGCGCAGGGCGTCCGCCGGGATGACCTCGCCGCTGAAGCCGACGAGCGCGGCGAACGCCGCGACCGGCAGGCCGCGGACCCACACCGGGCGCGCCGCGCCCGCCGGGAAGGCCATCACGGCGTACGCGGCGAACGGCAGCGTCGGCGGCCACCAGACGAACGGGGTGAGGCCGCCGGGCGCGCCGGTGCGCACGAGGGTGCCGGGCGCGGCGCTCTCCACCAGCCACAGCAGCGCGGGCAGCGCCGCGGTGAGCCACGCGACCGTCATCGGGACGCGGCGGCGGAGGGCGAGGGCGAGCGCGGGCACCACGAGGACCACGGCCGTCGCGCCGCCGTGCGGGCGCAGGAGCGTCGCCGGGTCGGCCGCCGTCCGCACGCTCAGCGCCAGCCCGGCGCCTGCCACCGCGACGTCGGCGGCGAGGTCCCGGGCGCGCCCGCCCCGCGGGATCCGGGCCCGTCCGGTGCGGAACGCGCGGGCCGGGACGGCGAGGGGCGGATGCTGCGGCACGGGTCCAACGTACGCACCCGCCCCGTCCGCCGGGACCCTACGAAAGTCGCATCGGACCGGCCTTTCGCCGGGTCCGGACCCGACGAAGCGGGCTGCCGCCGCACCGGCGCCGTCGGCTCGAATCGTGGGCATGATGGTGAAGCTCGTGATCCGGGGGCTGGCCGCGCATCGCGCCCGGCTCCTGCTGTCGACCGCGGCCGTGACGGCCGGGGTCGCGTTCGTCGCCGGGACGCTGATCTTCTCGGCCACCCTGGACCGCTCGTTCGGCCGCGCCTTCGACGACCTCGGCCGCGGCACCGACACGGTCGTGCGGACCCGGCAGTCGTTCGCGGCGGGGCCGGGCGAGCGCTCGTCCCGGCCGCCCGTCCCGGAGTCGGCGCTCGCGGCCGTCCGGGGCGCGGACGGCGTCGCCCGCGCGCACGGCGTCGTCACCGGGTTCGCCGCCGTCCTCGACCGGCGCGGCCGGATCGCCGGCGCCGAGCCGCTGACGGGCGTCGGCTGGAGCGACGACCCCGACCTGTCCCTGACCCGTCTCACCGCGGGGGCGCCGCCGCGCGCGCCGGACGAGATCGCCGTGGACGCCACGACCGCCCGCCGGGCCGGTCACCGGGTCGGCGACCGCGTCACGGTCGCGCTGCGGTCCGGGACCCGCGCGTTCCGGCTCACGGGGCTGTTCCGGATCGGCGACTCGGCGCTCGGCGGCTCGCTGTCGATGACGGCGTTCGCGCCGGACACGGCGCGGCGGCTCCTGCCGGGCCGTCCCGGCACCGTTGAGCGGATCGTCGTGCACGCGCGCGACGGCGTCTCGCAGGAGAGGCTGCGCGACGCCGTCGCCGCGCGGCTCCCGGCGGGGCTGGAGGCCGTCACCGGCCGGGCGGCGACCGCCGAGCAGGCCGGGCCGCTGCGCGACGTCATCGCCGTCATCCGGACGTTCCTGCTGGTGTTCGCGCTGATCTCGGTGTTCGTCGGGTCGTTCATCATCTTCAACACGTTCGCGATGCTGGTCGGCGGCCGGGTCCGGGAGCTGGCGCTGCTGCGCGCCGTGGGGGCCTCGCGCGGCCAGGTGGTCGGCTCGGTGCTCGGCGAGGCGGCCGGTGTCGGGCTGGCGGGCGCCACGCTGGGCCTGGCGGCCGGGGCGGGCGTCGCGCTGG
>NZ_CAACVB010000273.1 GCF_900659635.1 Actinomadura roseirufa
CCCAGCCGTGCTCGGCGAGCGCCGCGAGAAGCCGCCGGTGCTGGACGGCGCGCCCCGCCGGCCACTCGCCCGCCTCGCCCCGGCCCGGCGCGTACACCTCCCGGAACGCCTGCTTGAACGCCTGCCGCATCCGGTTGACCATCACGAACCGCCGCCACGCCCGCACCTCGCCCGGGCGGGCGCCCGCCGGATGCCAGAGCCGCACCCGCGCGCCGTCCGGCGGGACGGGCAGCGCCAGCCCGTCCACCGTCACCAGCACCCCGTCCCCGGGCGTGGCCGCGCGCCGGCTCCCGTCCGGCGCCTCGAACTCCCAGATCAGCGACTGCGCGACGAGACCGGTCACCGGATGGTCGCGGTAGTGCCGGCGCCACTCCCCGTACGGCCGGCCGTGCTCCACCGGCAGCAGCGCCTCGACCCGGGCCCGCTCGGCGGCCAGCGTGTGCCGGACGCGCTTGACGAGCGTCTTCAGCTCCTTGATCTCCGCGGCGTACGGCTCCTTGAGCGCGCCCGGCACCGTCCGCAGCGGACGGCCGTCGGCGCCGGTGAAGGTGAGCCGCACGGTCACCGGGTCCTCGATGGCGAGGACGGCCTGGTAGCCGCCGAGGTCGCGGGCCAGGGAGCCGTCCGGGTGCAGCCCGTGCGCCGGCACGTCCGGCCGGTCCGCCCGCGCGGGCGCGGGCGGACCGGCCGGTGCCGGGGTGGGCGCGTCCGGGCACGCGCGAAGATCGTCGAACATGCCGCGATCTTGGCAGACGGAACCGACGCTACCGGGGCGTACTCGGTGATCAGCGGCACGCGGGCGGGCCCGTCCGCGGCGTGCCGCCGGACCCGGCCGATCCGGGCCCGCGGCATTTCCGCGCCCGCGGCACTACCCCCGGGCCGCCGCACCGGCCTAGGGTCGGGGCATGCCGACCGCCTTCATCACCGGCGCGACCGCGGGCATCGGCGCCGCCTTCGCCCGCCGCCTCGCGTCCGACGGATTCGACCTCGTCCTGCTCGCCCGGGACGCCGAGCGCCTTGAGCGCACCGCCGCCGACCTGCGCGAACGCTACGGGGTGAGCACCGAGACGCTGCGCGCGGACCTGTCCTCGGAGGAGGGCCTCACCGCCGCCGAGGAACGCGTCCGCAAGGACGTCGACCTGCTGGTCAACAACGCCGGGTTCGGCAACAAGGGCATCTTCCTCGACGTGCCGGTCACGGACGAGGTGACCATGCTCAGGGTGCACTGCGAGGCCGTCCTGCGGCTCACCCACGCGGTACTGCCCGGGATGCTGGACCGCGGCCGCGGCGGCGTCGTCAACGTCTCGTCGGTGGCGGCGTTCGGGACGCGCGGCACGTACGGGGCGTCCAAGGCGTGGGTGGTGAACTTCAGCCGGGGCGTGGCGGCCGACATCGCGGCGCGCTCACGCGGGCGGGTCCGCGTGATGGCGCTGTGCCCCGGTTTCGTGCGCACCGAGTTCCACGAACGCGCCCAGATGGACGTCTCCGGCGTCCCCCCGTACCTGTGGCTGAAGCAGGAGGACGTCGTCGACGCCGGCCTGCGCGACCTGCGGCGCGGCCACCAGGTCAGCGTCCCCGGCGTCCAGTACAAGACGATCGTGGGCGCCACGAGACTGATCCCGCCGAGCCTCCTGGCCCGCATGACCTCCAACGCCGGACGCCGCTACAACTGAGTCGTATTCACTGCAATCCCGGCCCACTTCGCTCGCTGGCGCTCGCTTCGTGACCGGGCTTGTGCGGGCGCGAATCGCTTCGCGATCTTCCCGGCGGGGCTCGCCTTCGGCTTCGCCCCGCCGGTCAGGGCGCGCGCCCGCGTGACGGCCACGTAACCGCAAACCTGGCCCGGGCAACGCGCCCGACGGCCCGCCCAGCCGACCGGCCCTGCCCGAGCACGACAACGCTCACCATCAGCCCGAATGACGCCCGCCTCCGGCATCGCCCCACCAAGCAGATCACGCACCCACGTAACCGCAAACCCGACCCGGGCAACGCGCCCGACGGCCCCCACCTGACTGGCCTTGCCCGAGGACGGCAACGCTCGCCATCAGCCCGCATGAGGCCCGCCTCCGGCATCGCCCACCGGTCAGGTCGCGCGCCCTCGTGACGGAACCGCGTCATCGCAAATCCGACCTGGGCGGCTCACCCGGTGGTCCGGTCCCTGACCGATCTTGGGCTGGCGCGACTTCGCTCCGCGGCGACCCGCTTGTAGTTCGTCTCCGGCGCCGCCTCCCCCAGGCAGACAGGGCGTTCGCGTGGCAGGGGGTGTGCTTGTCCGGCTACTCCCGTACATTCCGGACATGGCCCCCTCTCTTCGCCGGGCCCTCGCAACGGTCCTGCTCTGCGTCTGTGTTGTGCTTCCCCTCAGCTTCGCGACGCCGGCGTCGGCCGTCGTCGGTGGCGCGGCCGTGCCGGCCGCCCGGTTCCCGTGGCTCGCGGCCCTCGGCTCGCCGCTGTTCTTCGTCCGGCCCGCCGGGCACCTGTGCGGCGGCTCCCTGATCGCGCCCGACCGGATCCTCACCGCGGCGCACTGCGTCACGCCCTTCCAACGCCTGCCCGGCGCGCTCACGGCCACCTTCGGCCGCGACGATCTCGGCGATCACGGCGGCGAGGCCGTCGGCGTGAGATCCGTGCGCGTCCATCCCGGATACCGGGTCACCTGGTTCAAGGGCGAGGCGGTCGGCCACCACGACCTCGCGGTCCTCACCCTGGCGCGCCGCCTGGAACGCCCCGCCGTCCCGCTCGGGATCCCCGGCACCGCCCGGACGGGCCGGGCCGCGGGCTGGGGCACCACCGCCGAGGGCGACTGGTTCAATACCCGCCTGCGCGCCGCGGACCTGCCGCTTCCCGGCGACGACGCCTGCGCCCGCGCCTACGGCGGCTCCTTCGACGCCGCGGACATGCTCTGCGCGGGGACGCCCGCCGCCGACACCTGCCGGTTCGACAGCGGAGGACCGCTGCTCGCCGGCGGACGCCTCGTCGCGGTGACCTCCTGGGCGCTCGGCTGCGCACGGCGCGGCTACCCCGGCGTGTACACCAGGGCCGTCCTCTTCGACGGCGACGAGTCTCGGACGCCGTTCATTGCAATCCCGGCCCACCGCGCTCGCCCAGGGCTCGCTTCGTGACCGGGCTTGTGCGGGCGCGAATCGCTTCGCGATCTTCCCGGCGGGGCTCGCCTTCGGCTTCGCCCCGCCGGTCAGGGCGCGCGCCCGCGTGACGGCCGGGGACCTTGATGGGGCGGGTCCAGGGGGTGGCGGACGTCCGGCACCGGCCGGGGCGACCGACCGGGGCGGCGTGGTCCTCCGGTGATGGGAGGGTGGGGGCATGCGGGTCTTGGTGACGGGTGCGGCGGGATATGTCGGATACGCGGTCGGGCGGCGGCTGGCCGCCGCCGGGCACGACGTCGACGGGCTCGTGCGCCGCGCCGACGCCGTCCTCCCGGACGGTGTGCGGCCCGTCAGGGGTGACCTCCTCGACCCGGACGGGCTTCCCAAGGGGCCCTACGACGGGGTATGCCACCTCGCGGCGCTCACCCGCGTCCGCGAGTCGTTCGCCGACCCGCTGCGCTTCTTCGCCGCCAACGTCCAGGGCACGGTCAACCTCCTGCGCGCGATCGGCGAGACCCGCGTGGTGTACGGGTCGACCGCCGCCGTCTACGGGACGCCCACCCGGCAGCCGATCCCCGAGACCGAGGGCACCGCGCCGACCAGCCCGTACGGCGCGTCGAAGCTGGCCGCCGAGCAGGCCGTCCGGTTCCACGCCCGCACCGGCGCGATCGGCGCCGTCGTCCTGCGGACCTTCAACGTCGCCGGCTCGGTGGACGGCCGGCCCGATCCCGACGAGACCCGGCTGATCCCGAAGGCGCTCGCCGTCGCCGCCGGGCGCGCCCCGCGTCTGGAGATCAACGGCGACGGCACGGCCGTCCGCGAGTACCTCCACGTGGACGACCTCGCGGCCGCGCACGTCCGCGCGCTGGAGACCGTCCGCCCCGGTGAGGAGCGCGTGTACAACGTCGGCAGCGGCGCCGGCGCCTCCGTCCGCGAGGTCGTCGCGAGCGTGGCGGAGGTCACCGGGCGGCCCGTGCCGGTCCTGCGGCGCCCGGCCCAGCCCGAGCCGCCGGTGCTGGTCTGCGACGCCGCCGCGATCCACGCGGCGCTCGGCTGGCGGCCCGGCCGCTCCGCGCTGAAGGAGATCATCGCGGACGCGTGGGCCGCCCTGACCCGCGAAGGCGGATAAACTCCCCAGCGTGTCCGAGCCGAAGTTCGAAGTCCAGATGCTGCACGACCGTGTCATGATCCGGGTCGAGAAGGACAGCGGTGAGCGCCGCAGCACCGGCGGCATCGTGATCCCCGCGACGGTCGAGCAGGCCAACCGCCTGGTGTGGGGCGAGGTCTGCGGCGTCGGCCATCACGTGCGGATCGTCAAGCCGGGCGACCGCGTGCTGTTCCACCCCGGCGACCAGTACGAGGTCGAGATCCAGGGCGAGAACTACCTGGTCATGCGCGAGCGCGACCTGCACGCGATCGCCAGTGAGCGCCCCGAGCACGGCACCGGCCTCTACCTCTAGCCGGCCGCGCGGCCGTGCCCGCGGCGCCCTCCTCCCCTACAGGCCGCGGACGGCGGCGATGCTGAACGGCAGCTCCGGCGTGCCCGACCCGATCGGGCCGCCCTTGTCGAACTGCGAGCGGACCACGTAGAGCGTCCCCCCGCTGCGGGCCAGCGTGGTCGGCCACTGGAGCGCCGGGTCGGTCACCATGCGCTCCCTGCGCGCCTCGGTGCCGTCCGCCGCGACCCGCCAGCGGCTGATCGCGTTGGCGGTGTTGTGGACGACCCAGAGCCGCCCGCCCCGCAGTTCGAGGCCGTCGGCGTGCAGCACGTCGCCGCCCCGCAGCTCCACCTTCCGGATCGCGCCCGACGCGACGTCGAGGCGGTACAGGTCACCACCGGTCATGTCGGCGACCAGCAGGTGCCGCCCGGACGGATCGGCGACGATCCCGTTCAGCGTGACGGCGTCCGGCGCGTGCGGCTCCAGCACGGCGCCGAGGTCGAACCGCGGCTGGAGCACGCCGCGCCCGCCGCCGGCCGCCGCGAGGTCGCCCGGGGTGACACGGTAGACGACGGCGCGGGTGCTGTCGGTCAACCAGGCGGTGCCGTCCGGGCCGATCGCCACGTCGTTGACGATCCTGGCGGCGTCCCCGGGGACCGTGAACTGCGCGATGAGACGGCGGGTGCGGGTGTCGTACACCGCGACACCGGACGTGGAGTCGCACACCCACAGCCGTCCGGCCCGGTCGACGCGCAGGCCGTTGGCGGTGTGCCGGCCGTCCGCGCCGGCGGGCAGGAACACCTCGGCCTCGCGCCGGCCGGGGGTCGTCCTGTAGATCGTGCCGTCCTGGTAGGAACCGGCGTAAAAGGCCCCGGTGCGGTCGTCGGCGGCGATGCCCTCGGGGTAGACGCGGTCGCCGGGCAGCACGTAGGCGGTGGAGATCCGCGCCCTCGACGGGGCCTCGGCGTGGACGGCCGCGACCGGTGCGGAGGCCAGCGCGCCCGTCGCGGGCAGGACGGCCGACGCGAGCGCGGCGGCCACGACCACGGAGGAACGGGTGAGATGGGACATGATGCTCCGTTCGCTAATTTTCATTAGAACGCATCTGAACGATAGTTAGAACCCTAATGCTCGTCAACCGGTTTCCGCGCGGATGCTCGATACCATGCGGGAATGACCTCGCTGCCCCTCTCCGAGCGGCTCGGCACGCACTTCAAGCGTGCGGAGCAGGCGCTCAACGCGGCCAAGTCCGCCGCGGTCAAGCCGAGCGGGCTGACGGTGCCGCAGTACGCCGCCCTGCTCCACCTGTCCGCCCACCCGGGCATCTCCGCCGCCGCGCTGGCCCGCGCCTGCTCGGTCACCCCGCCGACGATGAACACCGTCCTGAAGAACCTCCAGGAGCACGGCCTCATCGAACGCACCGCGCACGAATGGCACCGCAACATCCTGGAGACCCGCATCACCGCCGAGGGCGAGGCGGCGCTGGAGCGCGCCGACGTACGCGCCGTCCTCGTCGAGCGGGGCCTGGCGGCCGAGTTCACCGACGCGGAACGTGACACCCTGGTCGCCCTGCTGGCCCGCGCCGCCGCCTACCTGGAGAAGGCCCGCTTCGGCGACGGCTGACCCCGCGACCGCCGGGCGGAACGGCACGGCGGCCCGGTTCGTCGAACCGGGAGGACCGCCGATCACAGGAGGACGCATGAGCAACCAGATCCCGCACGACCGGTCGGGCCAGCTCAAGCAGATCGAAAGCGGGCTGCTCCCCGGCGAGCAGATCATCGCCGTCTACGACGCCACCGGCGCCGGCACCGGCTTCCTCGGCCTCACCGACCGGCGCGTGATCATCCAGGACAAGAGCTTCGCCGGGAAGAAGTACGCGATCACCAGCGTGCCCTATGCCCGGATCACGTCCGTCAGCGTCGTCAGCAACAAGTCCTGGGCGGGCTCCTACTTCTCCTCCGGGTCCATCGCGATCAACGTGGGCGCGCACACCTACGAGGTCGAGTTCCGAGGCGACGACAAGGCCCACCACGTCCACAACGTGATCCTGCAGTACATCGCACGCTGACGAACCGGACGTGCGCCTCCGCGTCATAGTGGGCTTGCCTAGCGGTCAGCACACTCGAACCGTGCCGTCTTAGCAGCGTGCACCGCGGCCTCGACCGCCGCGAGCACGCGGGAAGCGTCCAGCTCAGCGTGTGAGAACACGACCCCTGGGCGGCCATCGCCGTCATGTGCGCCGAGCATGGGGTATGCGAATATGTGGGCGCGTTTGACAATGACGTCATTGAGCACACAAGAGCATATTTCCGGCATGCGGAGATCCACCGGGGGCCACGATGGACGACCGGTCGGACGCGCCATTAGGCGGGGAGCCTGGCGCGTCTCGGGCGATCACCACCAGCGGTGAACTGGGCGCCGAGATCAGCAGGCTCCTGTTCGCCTACGAACGCCGCACCGGCCGTTCGGTCGGCAAGGAGCGCCTGGCGGCTGCGATCGGCGTCACGCGCAGCAGCCTGTACGCCTACCTCAAGGGCACGACCCTGCCCTCCACCGTCGTGCTCGACCGCCTTCTCACCGTGCTCGACGTCTCGCCCTGCTCGCGCCGCCGCCTGGCCACCGCCCGCGACGGGCTGGAGGTCGGCCCCGGCACGGTTCCGGCCGACCCGCCGCCGCCACGCCAGCTCCCGGGCGCGGTCGCCGGCTTCGTGGGACGCGCCCGGGAACTGGCGGAGCTGAACGCCCGGCTCCGCGACCCCGGCGGCGCCATGACGATCACGCCGATCGTGGGCACAGCCGGGGTGGGCAAGACCGCGCTGGCGGTCCGGTGGGCGCACCAGGTGTGCGGGCGGTTCCCCGACGGCCAGCTCTATGTGGACCTGCGCGGGTACGGTCCCGTCCGGCCCCGCCGTCCGGCCGAGGCGCTGGAGCTGTTGCTGTGCGCTCTCGGCGTGGCCTCCCGGAGTCTGCCGTCCGGGGAGGACGCCAGGGCCGGGCTCTACCGGACGCTTCTGGCGGGCAGGCGGACCCTCGTCCTGCTGGACAACGCGGCGGCCTCCGAGCAGGTGCGTCCGCTGCTGCCCGGATCGGCGGGGTGCCACGTCGTGGTGACGAGCCGCAGCGGCTTATCCGCGCTGGTCGCGGGGACGGGAGCGCGCCCGCTGACTCTCGGCAGGCTCCGGCACGACGAGGCGGTCGATCTGCTCCGCGGGATCCTGGGGCCCGCGCGGGTCGAGCGCGAGCCCGCCGCCGCGGACGAGCTGGTGAGGCGCTGCGCCCATCTGCCGTTGGCGGTCCGCATCGCGGCGCAGCGGGCGTGCACGGATCCGTCGACTTCGCTTGCCGGTCTCGCCGAGGCGCTGTCGTGCGAGCGGCACCGGCTGGACCGGCTCGCCACTCCCGACGACGATCTCACCACCGATGTGCGCGCCGCCCTGTCGTGGTCGGTGCGGTCCCTTCCCCGGGCACAGGCGCGGATGTTCCGGCTTCTCGGCCTGCACGCCGGCCGGCAGATCAGCGTGCGGGCCGCCGCCGCGCTGGGGGGCGTGGACGTCCAGTACGCCGTCCGGCTCCTCGACGGCCTGGCGGGCGCGCACCTGCTGGAGCGCGCCCGCGGCGGATATCGGCTCCCCGGCCTCCTGCGCGACTACGCCTTGGAATGCGCGGCGCGGGAGGAGACCGAGGAAACGCGCGCCTCGGCCGTACGGCGGATGCTCGGCCGGTGACCAAGCAAACGGCGGTGCCCGGAGCCCCGGACACCGCCGAAGAGGGGTGTCGTGTCGCGTGCGTCAGCACCAACCGTCGGCGATGTAGTCGGAGTCAGAGGTCACCCAGGCATCAGCGCTTCCCCAAGTGGTGTGGTAGCGGTTGTAGGGCGGGTCAGTACGGTCGACCTCGAAGTTGTGGCAGGCCCCCCATGTCCCGTAGGAGCCGCCTCCACCCGGCGAGGTGAAGACCGTCACATTATTGACATTGGACTTCACGTGCTTCGGGTACCAGGTGTAGTGCGCCGGGGCCTTGACCGCGTGCGGGCTCGCCGGAGCGGCCGACGCCTGGGCGGTGGCGGTGGTGCCGATGCCGAGAACGAGGACGAGAGCCACTGCGGCCCGTTGGCGGATGGTGCTCATGATTCCCCTTTCGTCTGCTGCAAGGCCCACTCAGTCGAACACGAGGAGGGAAGGACCGTTCAGACGTCTGGAAAAGGCCGGAAAAGTCTGGACCGGGGGGCGCCGCAGACCACGCCGCACAGACCACGCCGCGCAGGTCACGGCACCAGGGACCGTCAGCGTCAGGCCAGGACCTTCGCCGTCGAGCCGGTGCGGTCCTTGGTGATTCGCAGCTGGGCCGGGATCCGGGCGCGCAGCTCGGCCACGTGGCTGACGATGCCCACGGCCCGGCCGCCGTCGCGCAGGCCGTCCAGGACGTCCATGACCTCGTCGAGGGTGTCCTCGTCCAGGGTGCCGAAGCCCTCGTCGACGAACAGCGTGCCGATCTCGGTGCCGCCGGCCTCGGCGGTGACGACGTCGGCCAGGCCGAGCGCGAGGGCCAGGGACGTGATGAACGACTCGCCGCCCGACAGCGTCACCGGGTCGCGCTCCAGGCCCGTCCAGGCGTCGGCGACGCGCAGGCCGAGGCCGCCCGCTCCTTTGGTGCGGTCGCCCGCCGCGCGGTCGATGGTGTGCACCAGCGCGTAACGGGCGGCGGACATGCGCGCGAGCCGCTCGTTGGCGGCGGCGACGACCTGCTCCAGCCGTGCCGCCAGGACATAGGCCGACAGGGACATCGCACGCCGGTTCGCGGCGGACTTGCCCGAGGTGAGCCCCGCCAGGCGCTCGGCGACCTCGTGCCGCTCGGCGGCGGGCCGCCAGGCGTCGACGGCCGCGTCCAGCCTGGCGCGCAGCTCGGCGAGCCGCTCGCAGCGGTACCGGGCGCGGTCGGCGGCGGCCAAGGCCCGG
>NZ_CAACVB010000274.1 GCF_900659635.1 Actinomadura roseirufa
GGGCACCTCGCCGAGGACGCGCGCCGCCAGGGCCAGCGCGACGGGCCGGGGCGCGGCGGGCAGGAGCCGGCCCCGGTGCGCGGCGTCGCCGAGGCCGGTGACGAGGGCGCCGAGGCGGACGACGCCGGCCATCCGCTCGAAGGGGTTGTCGGCGAGTTCCACCCCGCGCAGCCTGCGCCGTTCCAGCGAGACGCTGCGGCGGGTGAGCAGGCCGCGTTCGGCGACCAGCGACCCGTCCCGCTCGTGGAGGGTGAAGTCCCAGTTGAAGAGCGTGAACACGATGACCGACATCACCGGCATGGCGAGCAGGACCAGGATCGCGAGCGCGACGACGAGCGCGGTGGGCAGCCCCACCACGTCGTGGCCGAGGCCCTCGACGCGTTCCTGCGTGATGAGGCCGAGGTCGTCGCCGAGGTTGTAGAGCGTCCCGAGGAGGCTGCCGGCCAGCGCGAACGGGGTGAGCAGGTAGGCGCCGCTGAGCGGGGCGTACACGTACCAGCGGCGGCGCATGCGGGCGAGGGGACGGCGCGGCGGCGCGGCCGGCACGGGCCGTCCGGCGCGGGCCAGCAGGACGCGGCGGAGCCGTTCGGCCTCGTGCCGGGAGACGGCGTTCAGCTCCCCCTCGCCGCCGTCGGCGCCCGCGTCGACGCGGACGACCGCGAGGCCGAGGAGGCGGTGCGGGAGGGACGCGCTGATGTCCACGCCGCGGATCCGCTCGCGCGGGATGCTCTTGACCGACCGTCCGACGAGGGAGCGCCGCAGTTCGAGGCGGTCGTCGCGCAGGATGTAGCTGAACGTCGCCCATCCCGTGACGTGGAAGATCAGCCCGAAGCCGAGCCCGACGAGCGTGAAGTAGAACGCGGTGGACAGCCCGCCGACCATGAGGCCGGTGGCGCCCGCGGCGAGCAGCGCGACCAGCTCGCGGACGGCGCCGATGACGAAGGTGAGCGGGTGGAGCCGCTGCCGCCGCGCGGCGCCGTCGCCGGGGAGGGCCGGCAGCGGCGCCGGCCGCGGCTCGTCCTGGACGCTCACGTCGCGTCGTCGCGGAGGTCGTGGGCGCGGCGCGCCAGCTCGGAGGCCAGCCGGGTCGCCACGTCCACGGGCAGGCCGGACAGCTCGGACGAGCCGGTGTGGGAGGCGGTGTTGACCTCGATGGTGGCGAGGCCGAGCATCCGCTCCAGGAGGCCCTGCTCGGTGTCGACGGTCTGGATGCGGCTGACGGGCACCAGCAGCCATTCGCGGCTGAACCAGCCGGTACAGGTGTAGACGACGTCGGCGCTGACCTCCCAGCGGTGGACGCGGTAGCGCCAGACGGGCGCCACGGTCACCATGAGCGCCCCGGCGGCGCCGACGGCGTAGGGGAGCCAGCCGACGCGGCCGTCCAGCCAGCCGGGCATGCCGCTCCACACGGAGTCGTCGAGCCAGGCGGCGACGCCGAGCGCGAGGCCGAAGGCCAGGCCCCACACCAGCAGGTACTCGATCGCCCAGTGCGCGATCGCGCGGCGCGAGACGCGATGTGCGGGCGCCCGCAGCCGCGGCGGGTGCGGCCCCCCGCCGTCCTGATGGTGACCGCGCCGCACCGTCGTCACACCGCGAGTTTAGAACCCGCCGCGCGGGCCCACGCCAGGCGACGCGGCCGGAACCGGGCCGAAAGCCGCCCGTGTCGGGGGCGGCGGGGACGGGTGGGAAGCCGCGGCCCGGTGGAGGCTGGTGCGGCGCTCTCCGGCCGCTGCCGGACCTCTAACGGCCGCCTAACCGGCGTGGATCCGTCCCATGAGCTGGAACAGGCGGTCGCGCGGGGCCGTTCTGTCAGTGGTGTATGCGAGGTTGTGCTTGCCTCTCACCGCTTTGACAGCGTCTTGGCAGAGGCGACCAGAAAACTGGATGCGCACAGCACCGGACACTGCATATTTTGGGCAGTCCTCGACGCGGGGCAGCGAGACGTCCGGCACACGAGTCCCTAGGAGATCACATGACGTACGCGATCCAGGCCGACGGCCTGGTGAAGCGGTTCGGTGAGATCCAGGCGCTGGCCGGCGTCTCGCTCACCGCGGAACCCGGCACCGTGCTGGGGGTCCTCGGCCCGAACGGCGCCGGCAAGACCACCACCACCCGCGTCCTCGCCACGCTCATCGAGCCGACCGAGGGCTCGGCCCGCGTCGGCGGGTTCGACGTGGTCAAGGAGGCGCACAAGGTGCGCCAGCTCATCGGCCTGACCGGGCAGTACGCCGGGGTCGACGAGCTGCTGACCGGCACCGAGAACCTGGTGCTGATCGGGCGGCTGCTCGGCCTGCCGCGGCGCGAGGCGCGACAGCGGGCGGCGGAGCTGCTGGCCCGGTTCCAGCTCACCGACGCGGCCGAGCGCGCCGCCAAGACCTACTCGGGCGGGATGCGCCGCCGCCTGGACCTCGCGGCCAGCCTGGTCGGGCGTCCGCAGATCCTGTTCCTGGACGAGCCGACCACCGGCCTCGACCCGCGCAGCCGCAACGGCCTGTGGGACATCGTGCGCGGCCTGACCGGCGACGGCGTCACCGTCCTGCTGACCACGCAGTACCTGGAGGAGGCCGACCAGCTGGCCGACGACATCGTGGTGATCGACCACGGCCGGGTCATCGCGCACGGCACGCCCGACTCGCTGAAGGCGCAGGTCGGCGGGCAGGTGCTGGAGGTGCGCCCGATCGACGAGCGGGACGCCGCCGCGGTGGCGGGCATCGTCGGCGAACTGGCCGGCGCGACCCCGGAGGTGTCGGAGGGGCTGGTGTCGGTGCCGATCACCGATCCGGGCCTGATGCCGGCGGCGGTCCGGCGGCTCGACGACGCGGGCGTCACCGTCGGCGAGCTGTCGCTGCGCAAGTCCAGCCTGGACGAGGTGTTCTTCGCCCTGACCGGCCACCACACCGACGAGGCGGCCGAGGAGATCGAGGCCGCGGCGGACGAACTCGCCCGCGCCGCCGACAAGGAAGGGGCCTCGGCATGACCACCGCGACCTTCGCGCCGCGCGAGCTGACCAGGCGGGTCTCGCCCGGCACCGCGGCGCGCAACATCGTCACGCTGGCGTGGCGCAACCTGGTGCAGATCAAGCACAACCCGATGGAGCTGCTGGACCTGTCCATCCAGCCCATCATGTTCGTGCTGCTGTTCGCCTACGTGTTCGGCCCGCCGATGACCGGCAGCGTCAAGGACTACCTGCCGGTCGTCATCCCCGGCATCATCGCGCAGAACGCGCTGTTCGCCGGGATGAGCACCGGGTTCGGGCTGAACACCGACATCACCAAGGGCGTCTTCGACCGGTTCCGCAGCCTGCCGATCGCCCGCAGCGCCCCGCTCGCGGGCCGGATCCTCGCCGACACCGCCAAGCAGGCGTGGTCGATGGTGGTCCTGCTGGCGGTCGGGTTCGCGATCGGCTTCCGGATCGAGACGGGCCCGGTCGAGCTGGTCCTGGCGTTCCTGCTGCTGCTGACGTTCGCGGTGCTGTTCTCGTGGACGTCGGTCCTCATCGCGATGCTGGTCAGCGAGCCGGAGAAGGTACAGATCTTCGGCTTCGTGGTGATCTTCCCGCTGAGCTTCCTGAGCAAGGCGTTCATCCCCGACACCAAGGGCATCCCGTCGGGGCTGGCCTGGTGCATGGACAACAGCCCGGTGACGCAGCTCGTCCTGGCGCTGCGCGGGCTGCTGGTCGGCGGCCCGGTGCTGCAGCACGCCCTGGTCACGCTGGCGTGGGGCATCGGTATCGCCCTGGTGTTCGCGCCGCTGTCGCTGCGCGCGTTCAAGCGCCGGGCCTGAGCCCGGCGCCGCGGACGGCCCGGTCACCCTCACGGGCGACCGGGCCGTCGCCGTTCAGCCCACTCACCGTTCGGCGGCCCGCCGGTCGGCACCCTGCGGGTCAGGCGGCTCGGTGGTCGGCCGTTCGGCCGGTCAGTCGCGGTGTCGTCCGGCCTTTGCGGGGCGCGCCTCCGGGATGGTCCCCGTCCCGCTCGGGCGGTCTTCGTCCCGGCCTCCGGCGGCGGCGAGGGCGAGGAGCCCGGCCGCGATCCCGAGGGCGGCGGCGGCCAGGTACACGCGGTCGAGGCCCGCGGCGAGCGCGGCGGCATCGCTCTCCCCGCGTGCGCGCGCCCCGGCGCCACTCTGGAACAGGGCGCCGAGCGCGGCGACGCCGAGGGTCTGCCCGAGCTGCCGGAACGTGGTCATCGCCCCGGCGGCCGTCCCCCGCCGGTCCGGGGGCGCGGCCGTCAGGACCGCCGTGCCCATCGCGGGGAGCATCAGCCCGACCCCGGCGCCGGTCACGACCAGCCCGACCGTGAGCGAGGACGCGGTGGAGCCGCCGTCCAGGCCCGCCTGCAGCGCGCATCCGGCGCCGCTGAGCAGCAGCCCCCCGCCGAGGCCCGCCCGGGGCGGGATCCCGGCGCGCGGCCGTCCGGTCACCGTCGAGACCGCGAAGGCGGTGAGGGCCATCGGCATCATCGTCAGGCCCGTCCGCACCGGGCCGAGGCCGAGCCCCGACCGGAGCCAGATCGCGGTGTAGACGAGGCAGGAGAACGCCGCCGACGACGCGAGCACGCAGGCCAGGACGGCGGCGAGGCCGGGCGCTCGGAACAGGCGCGGGTCCAGCATCGGGCGCCGGTGACGGAGTTCGGCGGCGACGAACAGGGCCAGCGCCACCGCCGCGGCGCCCACCCGGACGAGGACGCCGCCGCCCCGCCATCCGTCGGCGCCCGCCCTGGTCAGGGCGTCGGTGAGCAGCCCGGCCCCGACGGCGAACAGGATCGTCCCGACCGGGTCGAGTCCGGCGCCCGGCGGCGTGGCCGCGGGCCGGTCGGCGGGGACCGCCCGCAGCGTCAGCACCAGCGCGGCGGCCGCGACCGGCAGGTTCACCAGGAAGATCGCGCGCCAGCCCGGGCCCTGTGCCAGGAGCCCGCCGAGCAGCGGCCCCGAAGCGGCGCCGAGCCCGCTGACCGCGCCCCACACGCCCATCGCCGTCCTCAGGGCGGGTCCCTCGTAGATCGCTCCGATCAGGGAGAACGCGGTGACCGCCAGCGCGGCCCCGCCGACGCCCTGCACACCGCGCGCAGCGACCAGCGTCGCCGCGTCCGGCGCGAGCGCGCAGCCCGCCGACGCCGCCGCGAAGACCACGAGCCCCGCCATGTAGACGCGGCGGTGCCCGTACCGGTCGGCGAGCGATCCCGCCGTGAGCATCAGGACCGCCAGGACGAGGGTGTAGACGTTCGCCACCCATTGCAGCGCCTCCAGCGGGGCGTGCAGGCCGCCGGCGATGCTCGGCAGCGCCACGGTCACGATGGTCGTGTCCACCAGGAACAAGAACGAGCCCATGCAGATCGCGGCCAGCGGCCACCATCGGCGCATCGGACCTCCCCCTTTCGTCGAAGACCGCCTTCCGGTGAAGGCCCGTCCACCGTCGCCGCTCGCGCCACCGTTCCGCCATCCATGACCCCGATCGCGGCTGTTTCCGGCATCCTCTAGGCTGACCTGATGGATGACGTCACACTGGACGCCGTGGATCGCGGGCTCGTTCACGCACTCCAGATCGACGGGCGGGCTCCCTTCAGCCGGATCGGGGAGGTGCTGGGCGTCTCCGAGAACACCGTGGCGCGCCGCTACCGGCGGCTCCGCTCGTCCGGGATCCTGCGGGTGGCGGGCACGGTGAACGGCCCCCGGCTCGGCCACACGTCCTGGACGATCAGGCTGCGCTGCACACCTGACGCCGCGGCGTCCATCGCCGGGGCCCTGGCCGCGCGGGACGACACGTCGTTCGTCCACCTCCTGTCCGGCGGCACCGAGATCTCGTGCAACACCCAGACCCGTTCGGCCGGTGAACGGGACGCCCTGCTGCTGGAGCGGCTGCCCCGCACCCGCCGCGTCCTCGGCGTGTCCGCCCATCTCCTGCTGCGGAGCTACGCCCTGCCCGGCGGCTGGCTCGGTCCCGCGACGCTCGCTCCGGAGCAGGCGGCGCGCCTACGCCCCGTCCGGCCCGTCCCCGATCCGGCCGCGGAGACCACGGCGTTCGATCTCGGCCCCGCCGACCGGGCCCTGTTCACCGCCCTGGCGCGGGACGGCCGGGCCGCCTACGCCGACCTCGCCAAGGCCACCGGGTGGTCGGACTCCACGGTCAGGCGCCGCGTGGACGCCCTCCGGGACGCCGGCGTCCTCGGCTTCCAGGTCGACATCGAGCCCCGGCGGCTGGGCTTCCACGCCGAGGCGCGGCTGTGGATGTCGGTGCGTCCCTCGGCGCTGGCGGACGTCGCGTCCGCCCTGGCGGCGCACCCGGAGGCGTCCTTCGTGGCCCTCACCACCGGCCCCACCAACCTCGTCGCGGCGGTCAACTGCCGCGGCACCGCCGACCTCGGCCGCTACCTCACCGAGCGCGTCGCGACCCTGGAGGCGATCACCGCTCTGGAGAGCGCCCCGGTCATCCGCACCATCAAACGCGCCGGAACGGTCCTCCCACCCTGATCCGGTTCAGCCGGCGCTGCCGGCGCCGGGCGGGCGGGTCATGGTGGCGGCGGCGGGATGTTCCAGGCCGAACTCCTCCAGGACGTCGGCGAACGTCCAGGAGCGTCCCCGCTCGTAGGCGGCGGTGAACGCGGCGTCGCCGAGCGCGGCGCGGACCGCGGCCTCGATGGCGAGGACGTCCGGCTGCGAGAGGTCGCGGCAGCCGCGCAGGCCGTCGGCGGTGCCGAGCAGCCCCGCCGCGCGGCCCGGGTCGCCGAGGCTCCGCGCCAGCTCCGCGTGCCCGGCCAGCACGTAGGCCGCGATCGGGTAGTCCTGCGCCCGGACGGCGCCGCGCAGCGCCTCGTCCAGCCTGGTCCGGCCCTCGTCGGCGGAGGCGAGCGCGATGTCGAGCTGGGCGCGCGAGCACAGCACCATCGCGCGGAACTGCGGCGGGCCCGGCAGCCCGTCGGTGAGCGCCTCGGCCCGGCCGAGCTCGCGCAGCGCCGCCGCCAGGTCACCCGAGCGGCGGGCGAACTCGCCGAGCTGGTAGTGCAGCGCGGCCATGTCCTCCGGCCGCCGCAGGGCGTCGGTGTCGCGCATCGAGCGGCGCAACAGGGAGTCGGCCCGCTCGCGCTCACCGATCAGGTCGAGCTCGTTCGCCAGCTTCATCGACAGGTGCAGCAACTGGACGGTCCCGCCGCCCAGCTCGGCGTTCAGCCGCAGGCCCTCCTCGTACAAGGCGACGGCGGCGCGGTGCTCGCCGCGGCGGCCGAGGATCTCCGCCTGGGAGGTGAGGGTGAAGGACAGGCCCCAGCGGTCCCCCGCCTCGCGGAACGCCGCGAGCGCCCGGTCGAAGTCGTGCTCCAGTTCCTCCGTGCGGCCGAAGTTGTGGGCGACCTGGCCGTGCACGAAGTACGCCAGCCCCCGCACCCAGGGGTCCGAGTCGTCCAGCAGAGCCTCAATGCCGAGCCCCGCCCGGTTGTCCCACCCGGAGGTGTACATGTGCGCGGTCTCCAGCATCAGCCGCAGCACCGGGTGCAGGGCGGTGCGGTCGGTCCCCGAGCAGATCCGCTCGGCCCGCCCCAGCCAGGCGACGACCCGGTCGCCCTCGTGCTGGTTGTCGAGCGAGGTCATCGCGCCGAGGGCGAGCGCGAGCGCGGTCGTCTCGTCGTCGGGGACGCCCGGCAGCGCGAGGATCTCCTCCAGGCTCTCGGCGCCGTCGACGAGCTGCCCGCGCAGGAACCAGTACCAGCCGAGCGACGCGCAGAACCGCAGGGCCAGCGGCGCGTCCCCGGCGGCGATCGCCCAGCGCAGCGCGGCGGAGCCGTTGTCCTGCTCGGCGCTCAGCCTGCGCAGCCACACCAGCTGGTCCGCGCGGTACAGGCGCGGTTCGGCCGTCTCCGCCAGCCGGACGAAGTGGGCGGCGTGCGCGCGGCGCACCCGTTCCTCCTCGCCCGCCTCGGCGAGCCGCTCCAGCCCGTACGCGCGGATCGTCTCCAGCATCCTGTAGCGCGGCCCGCCGTCCCCGGCGCCCGCGTCGCCCGGGGCCCCGTCGCCGTGGACGGTCACCAGCGACTTGTCGACCAGGGCCGACAGCACGTCCAGCACGTCGGCGCGGTCGAGGCCCGGCCCGGCGCACACGTCCTCGGCGCTCTCCAGCGCCGCGCCGCCGGGGAAGACGGCGAGGCGCCGCCACAGCACCCGCTCCGGCTCCTCCAGCAGGTCCCAGCTCCACTCGACCACGGCGCGCAGCGTCCTGTGCCGGGGCAGCGCGGTCCGGCTGCCCGCGCTGAGCAGCCGGAACCGGTCGTCCAGCCGCCGGGCGAGCTGCGCGGGGGTCATCGCCCGCAGCCGGGCGGCGGCCAGCTCGATCGCCAGCGGCATGCCGTCCAGGGCCCGGCAGATCCGCACGACCGGGGCGACGTTCCCGGCGGTGACCGCGAAGCCCGGCGACACGGCGGCGGCCCGGTCGGCGAACAGCCGGACGGCGGGGAAGGCCATGGCCGTCTCCGGGTCGGCCCGCGTCGGCGGGCCCGCCAGCGACCCGACCGGCCACAGCGTCTCGCCGGTGATGCCGAGCGGCTCCCTGCTGGTGGCGAGGATCCGCACGCCGGGACACGAGGCCAGCACCCGGTCGGCGAGGCCGGCGGCGGCGTCCAGCAGGTGCTCGCAGTTGTCGAGGACGAGCAGCAGCCGCCGTCCGGCGAGCGCGGCGACGAGCCGGTCCAGCGGCTCGCCCGCGTCCACCAGCGTCATCCGCCCGCGGCTCGCGATCACCGTCATCTCTCGCGCGCCGAGCGCGGTCAGCACGGTGGCGGGGACCTCGGCCGGGTCGGTCACCGACGCCAGCTCGGCCAGCCACGCCCCGTCCGGCATCCGGCCGCCGAGCCGCTCCGCCGTCTCCACCGACAGCCGGGTCTTCCCGGCGCCGCCGGGACCGGTGAGCGTGACCAGGCGCGCCACGCCCAGCAGGTCGCCGACCCGGTCGAGGTCGGCGTCGCGGCCGATGAAGCTGGTGAGGCGCGCCCGCAGGTTCCCCTTGGCCCCGGATTCGCCCGCCTCGGGCATGGCGTCTGACTCGTCCCGGATCGCGCCGGACACGCCGGATCGCGCGTCCCGCCGTCCGGCGGGAAGGAGAGATGGGTCCTGCCTGAGCACGGCCAGGTAGATCTCTTCAAGAGCGGGCGAGGGGGCCACGCCGAGGTCATCGGCCAGGGCGCGCTTGGCGTCCTCGTACCGGACCAGGGCCTCGGCCTGCCGGCCGGCACCGTACAGCGCGCGCATCAGCAGGGCGGCGACCGGCTCCCGGAGCGGGTCGTCCGCGGCGAGCGCCTCCAGTTCGGGGACCAGCTCCACGTGCCGGCCCAGCGCGAGGTCGGCCTCCACTCGCTCCTCGATCGCGGTGCGGCGGAGCGCCTCCAGACGCGCGGCGGGCGCGCCCGCGAACCGCAGCGCGGCGGCGTCGGCGAGGGCCGGGCCGCGCCAGAGCGCG
>NZ_CAACVB010000275.1 GCF_900659635.1 Actinomadura roseirufa
GGCGTGCTGCCCTGGACGGTGTCGGCGCGCGGGGCCGTGGCGCTGCGCGGGCAGGCGCGGGCGCTGGCCGAACACCTGGCGGAGCGCGCGGACGACCCGGCCGACGTCGGCTGGTCGCTCGCCGCGACGCGGTCGGCGTTCGAGCACCGCGCCGTGGTGGTCGGCGAGTCCCGGGACGAGCTGCTCGCCGGGCTGGCGGCGCTCGGCGCGGGCGAGGAACACCCCGGCGTGGTCAACCCCGGGACGCCGGCGGTGGCGAGCGAGACCGGCCCCGTCCTGGTGTTCCCGGGCCAGGGCTCGCAGTGGGCCGGGATGGGCGCGGAGTTGCTGGAGTCGTCTCCGGTGTTCGCGGCGCGGATCGCCGAATGCGAGCAGGCCCTCGCCCCGTATGTGGACTGGTCTTTGACCGAGGTCCTGCGCGGCGACGGGTCCGAACTCGCGCGGGTGGACGTCGTGCAGCCCGTCCTGTGGGCGATGATGGTGTCACTGGCGGCGGTGTGGGAAAGCCACGGCGTCACCCCCGCCGCCGTCGTCGGCCACAGCCAAGGCGAAATCGCCGCGGCCTGCGTCGCCGGAGCCCTCACCCTCGACGACGGCGCCAAAGTGGTCGCCCTGCGCAGCAAGGCACTACGCGGGCTGGCGGGCGGCGGTGCCATGGCCTCCCTGAGCGTCAGCGCGCAACAGGCCGAGACGCTCCTGTCCGGCGACGTGACCATCGCGGCGATCAACGGCCCGTCCTCCACCGTGGTGTCCGGGACGCCCGAGCACGTGGCGGCCGTGGTCGCGCGAGCCGAGGCACAGGGCCTGCGCGCCCGCACGATCGACGTCGACTACGCCTCCCACGGCCCCCAGGTCGACCAGATCCGCGACGAACTGACCACCATCCTGACGGGAATCACCCCACAGGCCGGCCGGGTGCCGTTCTACTCCACCGTCACCGCGGCCCGCATCGACACCACCACCCTCGGCACCGGCTACTGGGTGACCAACCTGCGCGAACAAGTCCGCTTCACCGACACCGTCCAAACCCTCCTCGACGACGGACACCGCGTCTTCATCGAGGCCAGCCCCCACCCCGTCCTCACCTCCGGCGTCGAGGAGACCGCCGAGGCGGCCGACATCGCCGTCAGCGCCGTCCCGACGCTGCGCCGCGACAACGGCGGCCCGGTCCAGCTCGCCCACGCGCTCGCGCTGGCCTTCGCCACCGGGACGCCCGTCGACTGGGCGGGGTACTTCCCCTCGGCAAGGCGCGTCGACCTGCCCACCTACGCGTTCCAGCGCGAGCGGTACTGGCCGTCGCCGGGCCTCCGGCCCGCGGGCGGCGACGCCCCGGACGCGGTCGAGCGGCAGGTCTGGCAGGCCATCGAGGAACTGGACGTCGAGGCGCTGACCAGCACGATGCGCCTGGACGCCGAGGACGGGGCGGCCGAGGACCTGCGTCCGGCGCTGCCGATCCTGTCGCGGTGGCGGCGCCGCCACCGCGAGCGGTCCACGCTGGACTCCTGGCGCTACCGGATCGGCTGGAAGCACCTGCCGGAGCCGGCCGCCCCGGCGCTGAGCGGCACCTGGCTGGTCGTCCACGCCGGCGGGCAGGCGGACCACCCCGCCGTCCGGGCGGCGGTGCAGGCCGTCCACGCCCACGGCGGCACCGCGCGCCCCTGGGCGGTGGACGCCGCCGCAGCCGACCGCGCCCCGCTGGCCGAGCAACTGGCCGAGCGGCTGGCCGACCCGGCCCTGGAGGGCAGCGGCCCGGCGGGCGTGCTCAGCCTGCTCGCGCTCGACCAGACCCCCCGCCCCGGCCATCCCGCCGTGACGGCGGGGCTGGCGGCGACGACGGCCCTCGTTCAGGCCGCGGACGACGCGGGCCTCGAAGCGCCGCTGTGGTGCGTGACCCAGGGCGCCGTGGCGGTCGCGCCCACCGAGTCCCTGCCGAACCCCCACCAGACCCAGATCTGGGGGCTCGGACGCGTCGCGGCGCTGGAGTACCCGAACCGCTGGGGCGGCCTGATCGACCTGCCCACCACGCTCGACCGGCACACGCCGCGCCGGCTGGCCGCGGTCCTTACCCCGGGGCAGCCTGAGGACCAGGTCGCGATCCGCGCTACGGCCGCGCTCGGCCGCCGCATGCACCGGGCCCCCGGCACGGGGGAGGACGCCCGGACGCCTTGGCGGCCGGACGGCACCACCCTCATCACCGGCGGCACCGGCGGACTCGGCGCCCACGTCGCCCGCTGGCTCGCCACCAACGGAGCACCCCACCTCATCCTCACCAGCCGACGCGGACCCGACGCCCCCGGCGCCCGGGAACTCGCCGACCAACTCACCGCACTCGGAACCCACGTCACCATCACCGCCTGCGACGTCTCCGACCGCGACGCCCTCCAACACCTCCTCGACGACATCCCCCAGCAACACCCACTCACCGCCGTCTTCCACGCGGCGGGCATCTCCGACCTCACCACGATCGACGAGCTGGACCTCGCGCGGGTCGAGAAGGTGCTGCTGCCCAAGGCGCGGGCAGCCGAGCACCTCCACGACCTCACCCGCCACCTGAACTTGAGCGCCTTCGTGCTCTTCTCCTCCGGCGCGGCGTCGTGGGGCAGTGGGCAGCAGGGGGCCTACGCCGCGTCGAACGTCTACCTCGACGCGCTCGCCGAGCATCGCCGCGGCCTCGGCCTGGCGGCCACCAGCATCGCCTGGGGTCCCTGGGGCGAGACCGGCATGTCCGCCGACGCCGCCGTCATCGCCTTCTTCGCCCGGCGCGGCCTCGCGCCGCTGGACACCGCGCTGGCGATCAAGTCCGTGCAGCGGGCGCTCGACCACGGCGACACCGCGCTCACGATCGCCGACATCCACTGGCAGAAGTTCCCCGCCGCGATGACGACGCAGCGGCCGAGCCCCTTCCTCGGCGACCTCGCCCAGGCCGACCGCGAGGACGGTGCCGGGGAGGAGACCGGGGCCGGTGCCGACCCGCTCCGCCAGGAACTGGCTGGGAGCACGCCCAAGCAGCAACTCGACCTGCTCGTGCGCCGCGTCCAGACGCATGCCGCCACGATCCTCGGGCACACCGGCGCGGACGCCGTCCCGGCGAACCAGCCGCTCCAGGAACTGGGCTTCGACTCCCTCACCGCCGTCGAGCTGAGCAAGCGCCTCAGCACCGCCACCGGGCTCCGGCTCCCCCGCACGCTCGTGTTCGACCACCCCACCGCGACCGCGCTGGGCAAGCTCCTGAGGACGGAGCTGACCGGCCAGGCCGGGGCGGAGGCGGCGGCGGCCCCCGCCGCCTCCGCCGCCGCGCCGGACGAGCCCATCGCGATCGTGGGAATGGCCTGCCGCTACCCCGGCGGGATCCGCAACCCGCAGCAGCTCTGGGACCTCGTCGCCGCCGGGCGCGACGCGATCGGCGAGATGCCCGCCAACCGCGACTGGGACCTGGACGGCCTCTACCACCCCGACCCCGAGCACCCCGGCACCAGCTACGTCCGCCAGGGCGCCTTCCTCTACGACGCCCCGGCGTTCGACCCGGGGTTCTTCGGCATCAGCCCGCGCGAGGCCCTCGCCATGGACCCCCAGCAACGCCTTCTGCTGGAAACCGCGTGGGAGACCTTCGAGAACGCCGGCATCGACCAGGACACCCTGCACGGAAGCGACACCGGCGTCTTCACCGGCGGGACCTTCCAGGGGTACAGCGCATCCACCACGCAGTCGGTGGAGATGGAGGGGTACGCGCTCGCCGGGACCACGTCGAGCGTCATCTCCGGCCGCGTCGCCTACACGTTCGGGCTGGAAGGCCCCGCGGTGACCATCGACACCGCGTGCTCGTCGTCCCTCGTCGCGATCCACATGGCGGCCAAGGCGCTCGCCCGGAACGAGTGCGGGCTCGCGCTGGCGGGCGGCGTCGCCGTCATGGCGACCCCGGCGACGTTCATCGGGTTCTCCCGCCAGCGCGGCCTGGCCCCCGACGGACGCTGCAAGCCGTTCGCCGCCGCCGCCGACGGCACCAGCTGGGGCGAGGGCGTCGGCCTCGTCCTGCTCGAACGGCTGTCGGACGCCCGCCGCAACGGGCATCAGGTGCTCGCCATCGTGCGCGGCTCGGCCGTGAACCAGGACGGCACGAGCAACGGGCTCACCGCCCCGAACGGACCGTCCCAGCAGCGCGTCATCAACCAGGCCCTCGCCAACGCCCGCCTGGCCCCCGGCGAGGTGGACGCCGTCGAGGCCCACGGCACCGGCACCACCCTCGGCGACCCCATCGAGGCCCAGGCCATCCTCGCCACCTACGGGCAGGACAGGCCCGAGGACGAGCCGCTGTGGCTGGGGTCGGTGAAGTCCAACATCGGGCACACCCAGATGGCGGCGGGCGTCGCGGGCGTCATCAAGATGGTCCTCGCCCTGCACAACGACACGCTTCCGGCGTCCCTGTACATCGACGAGCCCACACCGCACGTCGACTGGGACGCCGGGGCCGTGCGCCTGCTCACCGAGCCCACCCCGTGGCCGGAGCGGGAGCGGCCGCGCCGCGCCGGGGTCTCCGCCTTCGGGATCTCCGGCACCAACGCCCACGTGATCCTGGAGGAGGCGCCCGGCTCCGCCGCCGAGACCGCCGCCCCCGCCGAGCCGGACGGGCGGCCGGTGCCCTGGGTCGTCACCGCGCGCGGCGGCGGCGCCCTGCGCGCCCAGGCCAGGGCGCTGGCCGACCACCTCGCCGGGCGCGCGGACGCGCCGCTCGACGTGGGCTGGTCGCTGGCCACCAGGCGGTCGGCGTTCGAGCACCGCGCGGTGGTGCTCGGCGAGTCCCGGGACGAGCTGCTCGCCGGGCTGCGGGCGCTCGCGGCCGGGGACGAGCACCCGGGCGTCGTCGGCATCGGTGGGCCCGCGGTGGCGACGGACACCGGTCCGGTGCTGGTGTTCCCGGGTCAGGGGTCGCAGTGGGCCGGGATGGGCGCCGAGCTGCTGGAGTCGTCTCCGGTGTTCGCGGCGCGGATCGCCGAGTGTGAACAGGCCCTCGCCCCGTATGTGGACTGGTCGTTGACCGGGGTGCTGCGCGGGGACGGGTCCGAACTCGCGCGGGTGGACGTCGTGCAGCCCGTCCTGTGGGCGACGATGGTGTCGCTGGCTGCGGTGTGGGCCTCTCATGGGGTCGTCCCTGCAGCGGTGGTGGGCCACAGCCAGGGCGAGATCGCGGCGGCATGCGTCGCCGGAGCGTTGTCGCTGGCCGACGGCGCCAAAGTGGTCGCTCTGCGCAGCCGCGCGCTGCGCGGCCTGGCGGGCGGCGGCGCCATGGCCTCCCTGGGAGTGGGCGAGGACGAGGCGACGCGGCTGCTGGAGGACCACCCCGGCGTGACCGTCGCGGCGGTGAACGGACCGTCCTCCACGGTGTTGTCCGGCCCGCCCGGCCAGGTCGCCGCGATCGTCGAGCGGGCCAAGACCGACGGGCTGCGCGCCCGCGTGATCGACGTCGACTACGCCTCCCACGGCCCCCAGGTCGACGAGATCCGCGACGAGCTGGCCGAGGTCCTGTCCGGCATCCGGCCCTTCGAGGCAGCCGTCCCCTTCTACTCCACGGTCGCCGCCGCCCGGATCGACACCACCGGGCTCGGCACGGACTACTGGGTGGCCAACCTGCGCGAGCGGGTCCGGTTCGCCGACACCGTCCGGGTCCTCCTGGAGGACGGGCACCGCGTCTTCATCGAGGCCAGCATGCATCCGGTGCTGACCGTCGGGATGGCCGAGACCTTCGAGGACGCCGACGCCGACGCCGCGGCGGTGGCGACCCTGCACCGCGACCGCGGCGACCACGCCCAGCTGCTCCGGTCGGTCGCCGAGGCGTTCACGACCGGGACCCCCTGCGACTGGACCGCGGTGTTCGGGACGGGCCCGCGGCCCCCGGTCGAGCTGCCGACGTACGCGTTCCAGCACCAGTCCTACTGGCTGGCCCCCAGCGTCCGGATCGGCGGCGGTGGGGACGACGCGGTCGAGAGCCGGATCTGGCAGGCCATCGAGGACATGGACGTCGAGGCGCTGACCAGCACCCTCAACCTGGACGGCGAAGACGACGCCGACGGAGGCGAGGAGGGCGCCGACGGAGGCGGGGCGGCCGAGGACCTGCGCCCGGCGCTGCCGATCCTGTCGCGGTGGCGGCGCCGCCACCGCGAGCGGTCCACGCTGGACTCCTGGCGCTACCAGATCACCTGGAAGCACCTGCCCGAGTCCGCTTCCCCCACGCTCGGCGGGACATGGCTGGTCCTCGTGCCCGCCGCGCACGCCGGGCACCCCGCCGTCCACACCGTCGTCCAGGCGTTGCGCGCCCATGGCGCCGAGGCGCGCACCCACGCGGTCGATCCGGCCGCCACCGGCCGGGAGGAGTTCGCCCGGCTCCTCGCCGCCCCCCTCGCGCCCGGCGACGGCACCGGCACAAGGGAGGACGCGAACAGCGGCACGGGCGGCGTCCTCAGCCTGCTGAGCCTGGACGGGTCACCGCATCCCGGCCATCCCGCCGTGACGGCGGGGCTGGCGGCGACGACGGCGCTCGTCCAGGCGGCGGGCGACACGGACGTCCCCGGCCCGCTGTGGTGCCTGACCCAGGGCGCCGTCGCGGTGTCCCCGACCGACCCGCTGCCCAATCCCGCGCAGGCCGAGACCTGGGGTCTCGGACGCGTCGCGGCGCTGGAGTACCCGAACCGCTGGGGCGGCCTGATCGACCTGCCCACCACGCTCGACCACCAGACCCCGGCCCGTCTCGCGGCGGTCCTGGCCCCGGGGCAGCCGGAGGACCAGGTCGCGATCCGCGCCACCGCCGCCCTCGGCCGGCGCATGCACCGCGCCCCGATCACCGGCGACGACCCCCACGCCCCTTGGCGGCCGGACGGCACCACCCTCATCACCGGCGGAACCGGCGGACTCGGCGCACACGTCGCCCGCTGGCTCGCCACCAACGGCGCACCCCACCTCCTGCTGACCAGCCGACGCGGGCCCAACGCCCCCGGCGCCCGGGAACTCGCCGACGAACTCACCGCACTCGGAACCCGCGTCACGATCACCGCCTGCGACGTCTCCGACCGCGACGCCCTCCAACACCTCCTCGACGACATCCCCCGGGAACACCCCCTCACCGCCGTCTTCCACGCGGCGGGGCTGCCCGAGCTGACCGCGTTCGACGACCTGACCGTCCCGCACGTCGCCGAGGTGCTGCTGCCCAAGGCGCGGGCCGCCGAGCACCTCCACGACCTCACCCGCCACCTGAACCTGACCGCGTTCGTGCTCTTCTCCTCCGGGGCCTCCGCCTGGGGCAGCGGGCAGCAGGCGTCCTACGCCGCCGCCAACGCCTATCTGGACGCGCTCGCCGAGCACCGCCGCGCGCTCGGCCTGGCGGCCACCAGCCTCGCCTGGGGACCCTGGGGCGAGTCGGGCATGGCCGCCGACGACGGCGTCATCGCCTTCTTCGCCCGGCGCGGCCTGGCCACGCTCGCCCCCGACCTGGCGATCAAGTCCGTGCAGCGGGCGCTCGACCACGGCGACACCGCGCTCACGATCGCCGACATCGACTGGGAGACCTTCCCCGCCACGTTCACGACCCAGCGGCCCAGCCGCCTGATCGCCGACCTGGCCCGTCCCGCGCGGGAGTCCGAGGGTCGCGACGACCCCGCCGGCGACGACGACCCGCTCCGCCGGGAACTGGCGGGGAGCACGCCGAAGCAGCAGCTCGACCTGCTGGTGCGCCGCGTCCAGACGCACGTGGCCACGATCCTCGGGCACACCGGCGCTGACGCCGTCCCGGCGAACCAGCCGCTCCAGGAACTGGGCTTCGACTCCCTCACCGCCGTCGAGCTGAGCAAGCGCCTCAGCACCGCCACCGGCCTTCAGCTCCCCCGCACGCTCGTCTTCGACCACCCCACCGCGACCGCGCTGGCCAAGCACCTGCGCGCCGAGCTGACCGGGCGTGCGGACGCCCTCGTGAGCCGGGCCGCGGCCGCGGCGCCCACCGACGAGCCGATCGCGATCGTCTCCATGGCGTGCCGCTTCCCCGGCGGGGTCCGCGACCCGCGGCAGCTCTGGAACCTGGTCGCCGCGGGCGGCGACGCCATCGGCGGGATGCCGTCCAACCGCGACTGGGACCTGGACGGCCTCTACCACCCCGACCCCGAGCACCCCGGCACCAGCTACGTCCGCGAAGGGGGCTTCCTCCACGACGCCCCGAACTTCGACGCGGGGTTCTTCGGCATCAGCCCGCGCGAGGCCCTCGCCATGGACCCCCAGCAGCGGATCCTCCTGGAGGCCGCCTGGGAGACCTTCGAGAACGCCGGGCTCAGCCAGGACGACCTCAACGGCAGCAACACCGGCGTGTTCGCCGGAGGGACCTTCCAGGGGTACAGCGCCACCACCACCCCGGCCAAGGAGGTCGAGGGCTACCTGCTGGTCGGCAACACCGCGAGCGTCATGTCGGGGCGGGTCTCCTACGCCTTCGGGCTGGAAGGCCCCGCGGTGACCATCGACACCGCGTGCTCGTCCTCCCTCGTCGCGATCCACCTCGCAGGCCAGGCGCTAAACAAGGGCGAATGCGACCTCGCGCTGGCGGGCGGCGTGACCGTCATGGCGACACCGGCGACGTTCATCGGGTTCTCCCGCCAGCGGGGCCTGGCCCCCGACGGACGCTGCAAGCCGTTCGCCGCCGCCGCCGACGGCACCAGCTGGGGCGAGGGCGTCGGCCTCGTCCTCCTCGAACGGCTCTCCGACGCCCGGCGCAACGGGCACCGCGTCCTGGCGACGATCCGGGGGTCCGCCGTGAACCAGGACGGCACGAGCAACGGGCTCACCGCCCCGAACGGACCGTCTCAGCAGCGCGTCATCAACCAGGCCCTCGCCAACGCCCGCCTCACCGCCGCCGACGTCGACGCCGTCGAGGCCCACGGCACCGGCACCACCCTCGGCGACCCCATCGAGGCCCAGGCCATCCTCGCCACCTACGGGCAGGACAGGCCCGGCGACCGGCCCCTCTGGCTCGGCTCCGTCAAGTCCAACATCGGGCACACCCAGATGGCGGCCGGCGTCGCGGGCGTCATCAAGATGGTCCAGGCCCTCCACAACGACACGCTCCCGGCGTCCCTCCACATCGACGAGCCCACACCGCACGTCGACTGGAACGCCGGGGCCGTGCGCCTGCTCACCGAGCCCACCCCGTGGCCGAGGGGCGACCGGCCCCGCCGGGCGGGCGTGTCCTCGTTCGGCATCTCCGGCACCAACGCGCACCTGATCCTGGAAGAGGGCCCCGAGCCCGCTCCCGTCCCGGCCGGACCGGTCCCGCTCACCGCGGCGGGCGGGCTCGTGCCCTGGGTGCTGTCGGCGCGCGACGGCGCCGCGCTGCGGGACCAGGCCGCCGCGCTGGCCGCCCG
>NZ_CAACVB010000276.1 GCF_900659635.1 Actinomadura roseirufa
ATCCTTGCATGGTCAGAATGGCGAAGACGGGCCCTCCAAAAAGCCCGGCGCAGTCACTATCGCCAGCGCCAGTATCGCAACCTGTCGTTGCAGTACTAGGGGGTGGAAGCCGGTGTCTACGAGGTCGGGGGCGTAGCCGATGTCGTGGAGCCAGGCTGCGGCTTCTAGGAGGTCGGCTTGGTCGCCGAGGATGGGGGCTAGGGTGCGGGCTTGGCGGGCTACGCCTTGGGTGTGGGCCTAGCGTCGGGGGAGTGGGTTTTCGAGGTGCTTGCGGGCGAGGTCGCGGGCCCAGGCTGCGGTGTTCTTGTTTATGGGTTCGACGGTATGAGGGTGGGCGTGGACGTCCACGGGCGTGTGTGGTTCATCTGGGGACGTCTTGGCGGACGTAGCGTCCCTTGCCGTGGATGCAGGTGACCAGGCTGGCGGTTGCCAGGGCGATGAGTGCGGCGCGGGCGGTGAAGCGGGAGACGCCGTAGCGGCGGGCGGTTCGGGTCTCGCTGGGTAGCGCGTCGCCGGGGGTGAGGTGGCCGGTGTCGATCTGGTGGCGTAGGTCTTCGGTGATGCGTTCGGCGTTGGTGCGTGGTGGCCTTGAGGTCGCTGGGACGAATCGGCCCACGCCGGTGCGGACGGTGATGAGTTTCTCGGCTTGCAGGGGGGACAGGGCCCGCCGCACGGTGTTGCGGGCGACGTTGAACTCGGCGCAGAGGTCTCCCTCGCCGGGGAGGCGGTCGCCGGGGGCGTAGGTGCCGTCTGTGATGCGTTGGCGTAGTACGTCGGTGATTTTGACGTAGGTGCCCCATGCCGTGCGGCGGGTCATGTCAGCGTTGGTCGTTCTTGTGCGGGTGGGACGCGGCGGTGAGCCACGGGGTGAGGATGATGTTCAGCATCTCGGCGGCCGGTCCGGTGTGGGCGCATCGAGCGAGCCACAGGCCGGTGCTGGACTGGTACCACCAGGCTCCGTTTCCCCGGATCACCGAGACGGTTTCCCCGATGGTCGGTGCGGCCTTGGAGATGACGCGCAAGATCGGGCGTGGTCCGGTGACGTGGAGCTGTGTCGTCCAGCCGTACCGGCGAATCTCGATGCCCAGGCGGGCAAGGTGGAAGGTCGCCCGCCATGAGCCGCTGTAGACCGGCGGCGGGGACGGGATGGGGCCCGACTGCTGACGGATTGGCGCTCCGGTGCGCGGCGCCGTGCTCCTGTCGGCGGTGTGGCGAGGGATGTGTCTCGGCTTCATCACTGGCGGGCGGCTTCGGCTCGGGCAGCTTCGTCGGTGAGCGCCTCGCGGAGGTCGGTGGGGTTGGAGCGGATCACGGTGGGATCGATGCCGGCGGACGGGTCGTGCAGGCTCGCCACCCAGTCGCCCAGGTGTCCGCCCCCTCGCACGGCGCGCCAGATCCGGTGACCGGTGAAGTCCCGGCGGAGCGCGGCGAGCGCTCGGTCCTCGGAGCGGTTCGGGTTGGTGGTGGCCTGGCTCGGGGCGGTCTCCCGCTGCCGGTGACTGGGCATTGCGGCTCCCTGGCATGTGGGGCTTCACCTGGGTGAGGCCCGGTGTTGGTCGGTGCTCTGAGCCTTGTGGCCTGGTTGGGACCTCTCCATCGACATCTAGGGACGTCTTAGGACGTCTTCTGTTAGCGTCGTTGGCGCGTCGTTCTCACTTGCGCCACGGGAGGTCCGGTGAACGACAGGTTGCGGCGTGCCCTTGCCGACGCGCGCCTGACCGAGGTGGGCGTTGCCGGTCGGTTAGGCGTGGATCCCAAGACCGTTCAGCGATGGGTCGCCGGGCGCGTGCCGCATCCGCGTCATCGGACGGGGGTCGCCGCGCTGGTCGGATGTGAGGAGGCGGACCTGTGGCCTCAGCTTGCGATGGCGCGCGTCCGGGCCGAGCCGCCGAAAGTCGAGATCCTCGCCAGTTACCCGCACCGGTGGGCCGTGCCTCGTCCGGTGTGGGAACAACTCTTTCAGGGCGCGAAGGACGAGATCGGCGTTCTGGTCTATGCGGGGGTGTTCCTCGCCGAGGACATGGGGATCATGCGCGCCATCGCCGGACGGGCGCGGGCCCGTGTTGGTGTGCGGATCCTGCTCGGCGATCCCGACGGGGCGTGCGTCGCCGAGCGTGGGAGTGATGAGGGCGTGGGCGAGTCGATGGCCGCGAAGATCCGCAACGCCCTCGTCCACTACCGGGCTCTCGGCAAGGTGGACGGCGTAGAGATCCGGCTGCATGACACCGTGCTCTCTACAACTCGATCTACCGTGCGGACGATGACCTACTGATCAACCCGCACGCCTACGGCATCGCCGCGTCTCGTGCGCCCGTCCTGCACCTGCGGCGGGCGGAGGAGGGGGACATGGCCAGTACCTACCTGGAGAGCTTCGAGCGGGTATGGGCAAGCGCGGCGCCTCCAGCGTGAGGGCACCTGTACATGATCCGACACGCCGGGCAACCCCCTCCGGGAGGTCGTTCGAGAGCTTGTTCGGTTCGCAAACCAGCAGGTAGATGCCTATTTTGCCGATCGCCGCCCTGTCTGATTTAGGCGTTTCATTGCTTGGTGTCCAACTCACGGATGGAGGTGAGGTCGGGTAAAGTAGCAACATCCGCCACGCTCGACGTGCCTGGTGGTCTGGCGATCTCCTGGGGGAGGTCCTCTCAAAGGCAGGTGATCCGCCGCAGTCAACGCATAGTCGTCCCACTGGCTGACTTATGGGTGCCCGAAAAGGCCGCTCATAGGGCGGGCCGGCAGGAGAGTAGGCGCTCTCCCGACCGGCCCTTGTGAACACCTCTGTCCCAGTGTCAATGGGTAGAACACAGGAGTTCTGCATGCCATCAAAGCAACATGTTCGTCCACCGTCAAACGTGGACGTCGTCAGAGTCTCACTCTGTGGCCGGCTTGACCAGGAAGTTTGCCGATCTGACCCCATCGGCGCTGGCTGCACTACTCAGTGCGAGCATGCCTGGCCGCAGCCTGAGCTTTGGCCTGACACACTCTGTGCCCTTGGCTGTGGTACAGAGTACGTCGAGGCGTCTTAACGGGTTTGTTTCGGGCGTTCCAGCACTCTCCTGCTTGTCCGGAACTATCGGGTTGGTGCCTCGGCGATGCCGAGGCACCAACCCTCCGTTCTGCTCGGCCCTAGGGTTGAGCGGTGGTGATGATCTGCTTCACCTTGCGGCGGTCGATGCCGTGCTTCTCGGCTAGGTAGCGCTGGGAGACGGGGCGGCCGGGGCCGTCCAGGCTTGCCAGGTACTCGGCTCGTACCGCTTGTTCTGGGGTCTGCTCCGGTTTGGTGCGTGGTGGTTCGGGGTGCTCTGCGGTGGTGCGTTGCTCGTCTGGGTGTGCTGCGGCTCGGGTGAGGGGCATGAGGAGTTCGAACGAGCCGACCAGGGCTAGAGCCGGCCAAGCGCTGACCAGGGCGCCGATGACGCCATGGGTTGCCCCGTGCGCCACGTTGGCGCCTACCGTCGCCACGATGCCGATGGCAAGGCTCCACTTGGCCAGAGCGGGCGGGGGTTGGCTGCGGCGGCTCGTGTCCAGGATCACCATGGACGCGGCCCAGATGAGACCGTCCACCGTGAACGGGACCAGGCGCGCGGTTGGGCCTTCCTCACCATGGGAGCGGACCAGTTCGTAGGCGTGGCGGTACGAGATGATCGCGGCCACGGTGGCAACCGCGACGACTGCCAGCGCGGTGGTGAGGCGGATTAGGCGGTCAGGCACGGGCCAACTCCCGGTGCCACTCCGCCACGCACGGGTCTCCCTCGCCGTGGGTGGTGACGCGCTCGGCGATGGACAGGGCTGTGATCGCTGCGTTGTGGTCCAGCGGGTGCGGCCATGTGGTGACACGCCATTGGGTGCCCGTGCGGGTGGCGCTGGCGATGGTCTTGCCGTTCACGATGGCCGTCATGGTGTCTTCGTCGATCTTGATGGACATGATCGCCTCCTCTCTGCTGGGGGAGCCAGGGGAGCCAAAACGGGGAGCCAATGAGGCTCGATCCGGTCGACGTCCCTTGACTCGCCCGGACGTTTTTGCTGGTGAGAGGCTCTCCGGGCGACTTCCTCGGACTTCGTTCGATCCGCTCGGAGACAGGGCGGCTAATGCGGGTTTAACGGGGGTGGGGGTCTGATGCTCTTCGTCGGGCCGGGTGGTCTGGCGGAGAGGGGGAGTCGTGAAGGGCGCGGGCTGGGCGGTGGTGGTCGCCGTCGTGGTGGTGGTCGGGGTTTCGGGTTGCGGGGGTGGGGGCGGGAGCGGGGTGGCGAGTGTCGGGGGGACGGCGTCGGGGGCGGTGGAGGCTTCTCCCAGCCGGTCGCTGGCGCCGGAGGACGCGCAGCTGAGGTTCGCCCGGTGCATGCGGGAGAACGGGGTGGACATCCCCGACCCCGGGAGCGGGGACGGGTCGGCCATGCGGCTGGGGAAGGGCGGCGACCAGGGGCGGTTGCAGGGGGCGCTGCGCAAGTGCCAGTCGTGGCTTCAGGCGGGCGGGAAGATGCCCGACCTCAAGGACCCAAGGGTGCACGACCAGTACGTGCGGTTCGCGCAGTGCATGCGTGAGCACGGGGTCGACGTCAAGGATCCGGGGCCGGACGGGACGTTGCGGATCCCGTCCAAAGGCATCGACATGGAGCGGGCACGGAAGGCGCGGGACGCGTGCAGGAGCGTGTTGCCAGGGGCCTCGAAATGAGGTGGGTGCTGGTGGCGGGCGGTGTCGCGGTCGTGGTGGTCGGGGGGATCGTGCTCGCGGTGGCGATGGACGGGGACGAGGCCAAGGCAGGGCATGAGGTGCGGCTCGGGACGGTGGTCGTGACCCGGGGCGATCTCGTCGACACCGAGAAGGTCGACGGGAAGCTCACCTACAGCGGGGCCCAGGACGTGTGGGCCGGGGCGTCGGGTGTGGTCACGTGGGTGCCACGGAAGGGCGCGACCGTCAGGAGGGGCGGGCCGCTCATGCGGGTGGCGGGCAGGCCCGTGACGTTGATGTACGGCGGGACGCCCATGTACCGGGTGCTGGAGCAGGGGGTCACCGGGGGAGATGTGCGGCAGCTGGAGACCAACCTGACGGACCTCGGGTACGGGGGGTTGACCGTGGACCGGGAGTTCACGGAGGCGACGAAGGCCGCTGTGAAGGAGTGGCAGGACGATCTGGGCCTGCCGGAGACGGGGACGGTCGACGCGGGGCAGGTGGTGTTCCTCGGTGGGCCCGTCCGGGTCCGAGAGGTGAAGGCGCCAAAGGGGAAGCAGGTCGCGAAGGGCCAGCCCGTGCTGGGGGTGGCCGGGACGGGGCGGGTCGTCCACGTGGATCTGGACGCTGAGAAGCAGGATCTCGCCCGGGAGGGGGCCAAGGTCTCGGTGGAGCTGCCCGGCGGGAAGGTCGTCAAGGGCACGGTGGGGAAGGTGAGCGGCGTCGCCGAGAGCACCGGGTCGGGGCAGGACAAGAAGACCACGGTGGGCGTCGACATCTCGCTGGGCGGGGCCGGGACGGGGCGGCTGGACGAGGCGCCCGTCACCGTGGAGCTGGAGAGCGAGCGGCGGCGGGGCGTGCTGTCGGTGCCCGTCGAGGCGCTGCTGGCGACCCGGGAGGGCGGGTTCGCGCTGGAGATCGTCGAGGGCGCGGAGCGGCGGCTCGTGCCCGTCCGGACGGGGGCGTTCGGCGGCGGGCGGGTCGAGGTGGACGGGGTGCGCGAGGGCGCGCGGGTCGGGGTGCCCACCGGATGAGGGAGATCGGGGTGGACGTGCCCGCGCCGGCGATCATCGAGCTGGCCGGGGTGACGAAGGAGTACGCCGGGGGCGTCGCGGCGCTGCGGGGGGTGGACCTGGTGGTCACGGCGGGGGAGATGGTCGCGGTCATCGGGCCGTCCGGGTCGGGGAAGTCGACGCTGCTGCACATGGTCGGGACGCTGGACCGGCCGACGGCGGGACGAGTGCGGGTGGCCGGGCACGCGGTGGCGGAGCTGCCGGACCGGGCCCTGTCGGCGCTGCGGGCGCGGCACATCGGGTTCGTGTTCCAGCAGTTCCATCTGGCGGCGGGGGTGAGCGCCCTCGACAACGTCGCGGACGGCCTGCTGTACGGCGGCGCCGGACGGGGCGAGCGGCGGGAGCGGGCGCGGGCGGCGCTGGAGCGGGTCGGGCTCGGCCGGCGGACGGCGCACCGGCCGCACGAGCTGTCGGGCGGCGAGCAGCAGCGGGTCGCGGTGGCGCGGGCGGTGGCGGGCGGGCCGGAGCTGCTGCTGGCGGACGAGCCGACCGGCAACCTGGACTCGGTGGCGGGCGCCGGCGTGCTGGCGCTCCTGGACGATCTGCACCGTGCCGGGACCACCGTGGTGATCATCACGCATGACCGGGAGGTGGCTGCGGGGGCGCCGCGGCGGGTGCGGATGCGGGACGGGCGGGTCGTCGCGGACGAGCGGGCGGGGGCGGGGACCCGATGAGGGCGGCGCGCGGGGGGCTCGTCCCGGCGCGGCTCGGGGTGGGGGACGTGCTGCGCACCGGGCTCGGCGGGCTGCGGACCCGGCCGGCGCGGGCCGCGCTGTCGGCGCTGGGCGTCGCGATCGGGATCGCCACGATGGTGGCGGTCGTCGGGATCTCCTCGTCCGGGCGGGAGGATCTGCTGCGCCGGCTCGACCGGCTGGGCACGAACCTGCTGACGGTCGCGCCGGGCGACACGCTGTTCGGGGGGCGGGCGGAGCTGCCGGAGACGGCGCCGGAGATGGTGGCCCGGATCGGGCCGGTCACGGCGGTCGGCGCGACGGGCGCGACGGGCGCGACCGCGCGCCGCACCGACCGCGTCCCCCGGGAGGTCACGCAGGGCATCGCGGTGCAGGCGGCGTCGGTGGGACTGCTCGGCACACTGGACGTCGGGATGGCGGACGGCCGCTGGCTGGACGCGGGAACCGGGCGGTATCCGGGGGTGGTGCTCGGCGCGGAGGCGGCTCGGCGGCTCGGCCTGGACCGGCCGGGGGAGCGGGTGTGGATCGGCGGGCGGTGGTTCACCGTCCTCGGGGTGCTGCGCCCGGCGGAGCTTGCGCCGGAGATCGACCGGTCGGCGCTCGTCGGCTGGGACGCGGCGCGCCGCCACCTCGGCTTCGGCGGCCATCCGACGACGATCTACTCGCGGTCGGCGGACGGGGCGGTCGGCGACGTGCGGGCCGTCCTCGCGCGGACGGCCGACCCGGAGCATCCCGAGCAGGTGCGGGTGAGCCGGCCGTCGGACGCGCTGGCGGCCAAGGCCGCGGCGTCCGGGGCGTTCACGGGGGTGCTCCTCGGGCTCGGCGCGGTGGCGCTGCTGGTCGGCGGGGTCGGGGTCGCCAACACGATGGTGGTGTCGGTGCTGGAGCGGCGCCGGGAGATCGGCCTGCGCCGCTCCCTCGGCGCGACGCGCGGGCAGGTGCGCACCCAGTTCCTCACCGAGTCGCTGCTGCTGTCGGGCGGCGGCGGCGCGGCGGGGGTGCTGCTCGGCGCGGCCGTCACGGTGGTGTACGCGCTGGTCAGGGGGTGGCCGCCGGTGGTGCCGGGGTGGGCGCTCGGCGGGGCGCTCGCGGCGACGCTGGCGATCGGGGCGGCGGCGGGGCTGTATCCGGCGATGCGGGCGGCGCGGCTGTCGCCGACCGTTGCTCTGGCCACGGTCTGACGGATCGGTGCATGATTGGGGGCGGCCGACGACGTCCCACCTTGGGGAGGTGCCTCCACCGTCATGCCGGTGCCACGCCCGCTCCGCGAGCGCTGCCGAGAGTTCCTCGGGATCGATGGAGAGATCCGCTACATCTTCCCCGCGATGGCCTACGGCGGCGGGGCGGGGTTCATCTTCGTGGTGACCGACGACCAGGTCGCCGTGATCTCCACGGGGTCGCTGAGCCGCAGCACCCCCAAGAGCGTCTGGGGCAGCTATCCCCGGGGGACCCGGATCGGCCCGGTGGAGGCGGGCTCGGGCGCCTCGTTCGAGTTCGCCGGGGCGGTGTTCGAGCTGGACGACGAGTACGTCCCCGTCGTCAACGCCGCCGACACCGAGATCTTCGCCCGCGACCGGCTGCCCCGGGACCCGCTGCCCGACCTGTGACGGGCCGCGCGGCGGCCGTGACCCGCGCGGGGCCGGGACGGTCCGGGCGGGTCAGGACGTGGCGGCGGGCTCGGCGGCCTTGGACGGCGCGGCGGGCTTGGACGGCGACGCCGGGCGCAGGAACAGCGCCATCACGGGCACCAGGTAGGCCGCCCACATGATCAGCTGCAGCCAGGTGATCTGCGGGGTCACGTTCAGGACGCCCTGGAAGGCCGTCTGCATCCAGTCGCCCGCCGAGCCGAAGTGGGCGAAGAAGCGGTGCGGCTCCAGCGCGACGGAGCCGAGGCCGGGGAACACCTCGGCCTCCTGGAGGTCGTGGAAGCCGTACCCGAACACGCCCGCCGCGACGACGATGAGCGCGGCGCCCGTCCAGGTGAAGAAGCGCTTGAGGTTGATCTTGAGGCCGCCGCGGTAGAGCAGGTAGCCGAGCGCGACGGCGACGGCGATGCCGAGCAGCGCGCCGGTGATCGGCTGGGCGGAGCCCTCGGAGGAGTTGCTGATGTTCGTCCACAGGAACAGCGCGGTCTCCAGGCCCTCCCGGCCGACCGCGAGGACGGCCACGCTCGCGAGGGCGAGCGGGCCGACGTCCAGGGCCCCTTCGAGCTTGCCCTCCAGCTCGGCCTTCATGAAGCGGGCCGTCCGGCGCATCCAGAAGACCATCCAGGTGACCAGGCCGACCGCGAGGATCGACAGGACGCCGCCGAACAGCTCCTGGGTCTTGAACTGCATCTCCGAGGACGCGGCGCTGAGCACGATGCCGAACGCGACGCTGACGGCGATCGCCACGGCGATGCCGGTCCAGACGGGCAGCAGGGCCCGGCGGTTGCCGGTCTTCACCAGGTAGGCGATGAGGATGCTCACGACCAGGGCGGCCTCGAGACCCTCGCGCAGTCCGATGAGGAAGTTGCCCAGAAGCATCGCCGCACTCCTCCGAAGAAACACACACGTTTAGGCAAAGCTAACCTAAGCCAGTGTGTTCTCGGACGGCGGGCTCCGCAAGGGCGAGTTCCGTCACCCGGCGGCGGAGCCCGTCCCGCGGATCATCGGTCTCCCTTGCAGTCGAGCCGCAGGAACGCCTTCGCCAGCGGCTGCGCCGTGAGCTCCACCTGCCAGCCGCGCGCCCCGAGCTCGCGCAGCGCCGCGCCGATCGCGGCCGCGGACGGCTCGGCGGGCGGCGTCCAGGCGAGCCGCCGGACGAGGTCGGGCTGGACGAGGTTCTCCGAGGGCATCGCGTGCTCGTCGGCGAGCGCCGCGACGACCGCGCGGGCGGCGGTCAGCCGCTTGGCGGCCTCGGGGTCGCGGTCGGCCCAGCG
>NZ_CAACVB010000277.1 GCF_900659635.1 Actinomadura roseirufa
CCTCGGCGCGGGTCGCCGCGTAGGGCGCGATCGGCGCGCAGATCGCCACGCCGCCGTGTTCGCGGCGCGCGGCGAGCACGACGCGGCCGTCGCGCTGCTGCGCGACGCGGCGGCGCTGTTCGAGCGGCTCGGCCAGCCGCTGGAGGTCGGGCAGTGCCTCCTTGAGGAGGCGCGGGTCGAGCGCCGGCGACGGCGCGGCGCCGCCGCCCGGGAGGCCGTGACCGGCGCGCTGGAGATCTTCCAGCGGTGCGGGGCGCGGCCCTGGGCCGAGCAGGCGCGGCACCGGCTCGCGGGCCTGGACCTCGGCGTCCAGGAGGGGCCCGCGCCGATCGACGCCGTGGCCCGCGCGACGCTGACCGAGAACGAGCGGCGGATCGCGGTGCTCGTCGGCCAGGGCGCCACCAACCAGCAGGTCGCGCACCGGTTGTTCCTCAGCGTGAAGACGGTCGAGGCGGCCCTCACCCGCATCTACCGCAAGCTCGGGATCCGCTCCCGGTCCCAGCTCGGGTCGTTGCTGCACGGGGGGCTCGGCGGGCCGGGGGCGTCACTGCCCTCCTGAGGGCCTCGCCTCCTTGGGGCCCTGCCTCCCGAAGGGCTTCTCCGTCAACCCCGCGCGGTGTAGGGGTTTCCCCTGCACCGCGCCCGATCTCCCTACGTATGGGGCAAGTGGCGAACTTTCCGGTGACATCCATACGAATCGCATGCGATCGTTCCCGCGTCAACCACCCCTTCGACACTCCGGAGTTCCGCCGGCGCCACCGCGCCGCGCGGAGCGCTCCCCCTTCGGCCGCACCCCCGAGCCGGCCGTCAGACAAGGAGTTCGCGTGAGATCCACCACCCCCGGGCGCGCTCACCGGCGCGCCACGAGCAGGACGCTCGTCGCCGTCGCCGCCGTGGCGGCCCTGGCCATTCAGGTCGCCCCCGCCAACGCCGCCCCCGCCGCTCCCGCGCAGGCTCCCAAGGGCGACCCCGGCCAGCTCCCGGCCCAGGTCAGCGCGAAGGAGTACAAGGCCCTCATCGGCCAGGCCCAGGCGAAGCAGGACGCGACAGCGGCCGAGCTCCGCCTCGGCGACAAGGTCGGACTGAAGGTGACCGCCATCCTGAAGGACAAGGACGGCAGCACCCACACGCGCTACCTGCAGACCTATGAGGGCCTGCCCGTCCTCGGCGGCGACATCGTCGTCCACCGCGCCCCGTCCGGCCGGATCGAGCGGGTCTCCCGGACCGAGGCCCGCCCGCTGAAGGTCGACACCGCGCCGAAGACGCTGGTCTCCACCAAGCCGGCGACCCCGAAGGCCCCCGGCAGCGTGGCCCCCCGCAAGGTCGTCTGGATGGTGGCCGGCAGCCCCGTCCTGGCCTGGGAGACCGTCGTCGGCGGGACGCAGAAGGACGGCACTCCGAGCCGGCTGCACGTCATCACCGACGCCACCACGGGCAAGAAGATCACCCAGTGGCAGGGCGTCGAGACCGGCACCGGCCGCAGCATGTACTCCGGCACGGTGACCCTGGGCACCACCAACAGCGGCGGCTCCTACCTCCTGCGCGACACGGGCCGCGGCAACCACGACACCACCAACCTGAACGGCGGCCAGTCCGGCCGGGGCACCGTCTTCTCCGACGCCGACGACTCCTGGGGCGACGGCACGCCGAGCAACAACCAGACCGCCGCCGTCGACGCCGCCTACGGCGCCGCCCAGACCTGGGACTTCTACAAGACGGTCTTCGGCCGGTCGGGCATCCGCGGCGACGGCGTCGGCGCGTACTCCCGCGTCCACTACGGCAGCAGCTACGTCAACGCCTTCTGGGAAGACGGCTGCTTCTGCATGACGTACGGCGACGGCCAGGGCAACCGCAAGCCGCTCACCGAACTGGACGTGGCGGGCCACGAGATGACCCACGGCGTCACGTCCAACACGGCGAGGCTCGTCTACGAGGGCGAGTCCGGTGGGCTGAACGAGGCCACGTCCGACATCATGGGCACCGCCATGGAGTTCTGGTCGAACAACTCCAGTGACGTCGGCGACTACCTCATCGGCGAGAAGATCAACATCTCCGGCAACAACGCGCCGCTGCGGTACATGGACCGGCCGAGCAGGGACGGCTCCTCGCTCGACTCCTGGTCGCCGAACGCCGGGAACGTGGACGTCCACTACTCCTCCGGCATCGCGAACCACTTCTTCTACCTGCTGTCCGAGGGCAGCGGGGCCAAGGACATCAACGGCGTGCACTACGACTCGCCGACGTCCGACGGCAAGCCGGTGAAGGGCATCGGCCGGGAGAAGGCCGCGGCCGTCTGGTACAAGGCCCTCACCGAGGAGATGCGGTCCAACACCGACTACGCCGACGCCCGCCGCGCCACCCTCGCGGCGGCAGGCCGCCTCTACGGCCAGACCAGCGCCGAGTACGCGGCGGTCGCCAACGCGTGGGCCGGCGTCAACGTCGGCGGCCGCGTCTCCGACCCGGGCGACCCCGGCCCCGGCGACCCTGGCCCCGGCGACCCCGGCACGAACTGGGCGGAGGGCACCTCCTACAAGGCCGGTGACGTCGTGACCTACGACGGTCACCAGTACCGGTGCCGTCAGGCCCACACGGCCCAGCCCGGCTGGACGCCGCCGAACGTCCCGGCCCTCTGGGAGGCCATCTGACCGATCGGCGCTGACCACCCCCGGCGCCGACACCCCGGCGCCGCGGTGCTCCCCGAGCACCGCGGCGCCCCACCGCCCTGTCCGCTCCCCGCCGGGGCGGACAGGGCGGTTCCGTCGGAGGCTCTCACCAGGCGGCGTCGTCGTAGTCGGCCGCCCGGGAGATCCAGGAGAAGCGGCCGTCCTCGACGCGCCCGGGGCGGCCGTCGATGATCTGGAGCAGGTGGCGGCCGGTGGTGTCGGTCTTGACGAAGAAGGAGTCGCTGGGCAGCCTGACGGGACGGCCCGCGGGCTCGCCGGTCGAGGCCGACAGCGGGAGGAGCACGTAGCCGGTGTCGTCGTGGTCCCCGGTCTTCGTGCCCTGCACCTGGGCGGTCAGGGTGCGGCCGTCCGGGTTGAAGACGAAGACGTTGATCAGTCCGAACCCCGGTGCCCTACTTCTGATGGACGAGCCGCGCAGCACGCGCGCGTCCTCCAGTTCCGCCCCGTCGCCGCGAGTGTCGAGCAGGCGCAGGTCGGCCGCCTTCGGCCCCCACAGGAAACCGAGGGTCCGGTTGTCCTGTGACCAGGTCGCGCTGGTGATGGCGCCGCCCTCCGGGGTTCTCCAGATCCGGTGGGCGCCCGTCCGGACGTCGATGACGTCCACCTGGGCGTGGCCGTCGACCGTGCCGACGACGGCGAGCTTGGAACCGTCGGGACTGGCCGCGAGGTTCTCCGGCTTGCCGAACCCGGTCTGGGTCCGGAACAGCGGGCCGGGAAGCTTGCGCGGGCGGGACGGCGCGCCGTCCGCGCCGAGCGTCACCCGGTAGAAGGAGTAGGTGTCCTCGGTCGTCTGCACGGCGAGGAAGAACTCCCGCGCGGTGCCGGCGACCGCCCGGTAGCGGCCTTCGGCCCGCGGGACCTCGAACAGCCGGTGGCCGGTGACGTCCTCGACGACCGCTCTGCCCGCGCGAACGGCGAGGATGTGCTGCGGCCCACCGGCCGCGAGCGCCTGCGCCGGAGGCGGGCCGCCTCGCATCCGGTCGCCGATCAGGGTCGCGCCGACCAGGACCATCGCCAGGGCCGCGGCCACCGCGACCGGGACCGTCCAGGTGCCCCGCCGCCGCCGGGACGGGATCGTGAGCGGTGCGAGCGACCCGGGTTCGATGGTCCGCGCGGCGTCCTCGAAGGCCGTGCGCAGACGTCGTTCGGTCGTGGTCATGCGTTCTCCCCGAGTTGCCGGCCGAGCGCCGCGAGCGCTCGTGCGATGGTGGACCGGACGGTGCTGCGGCTGATCCCCATGACCTCGGCGATCTCGGCGTCGTCCACGTCCAGGTAGTAGCGCAGGACGAGCGCCTCGCGCTGCCGCCGGGGCAGCCGCCGCAGGGCGAGGAAGACCTCGCGGCGGTCCTCGCCGAGCATCGCCGCGGACTCCGCCGACCACACCGGCGGCTCGTGCACGCGGCCCACCCGCAGGGCGAGCGCGCGGCGGCGCAGCACGGTGCGGCACCGGTTCACCACCGCCGCGCGGACGTAGGGCAGCATCCGGTCGTGGTCGGTCAGCCGGCCGATCCTGCGATGGGTCTCCGCGAACGCGTCCTGCACGACGTCCTCGGCCGTGGCCCGATCTCCGACGATCATGAGGGCGGTCCGGGTGAGACTGAGCTGGTGCTCACGGAACAGGGTCACCAGGACCGCCTCCGCGCCGTCCGGCGCGGCGGCCCTGGACCGGGGAGGCCGATGCACTCCCGCCATATCGATATTCACACCTCTTACACGCACGGCCCGCGGATCTGCTGCCCCCGAGCCGCCCCCGATCTCCGCCGGCGCCGCCCGCCGCGAGCGAGAGCTGAGAGGCGGAGGACGTCGCCATCCGGCGTGCTTCCCGTGTGTGCGCCGTCGTCCCACTGCGTCACGATCGGGGTATCCGCATCGGCCCATGCGCGCCAGCCGGACGGGTCGTCGCGCCGGTCGACCGGGTGATACACGCCGGAGACGTCCAGCGGCCAGATCAGGTCGGGTAGGAACAGGTGCCGGGGAACCGCGTCCATCACCGGTTCCCGCCCATCGGCCGAATCACTCACTTCCCCCGTGTCCCTCCACCGGGAGGCGCACCTTTGTCCGCACTCGGAGGGGGAGGCGGTTTCGGCACGGTTGCCCACTCCTCTCACGTGTTCCTTAACGGAGCGTAGTGAGAGTGCGGTCGGGCGGGGGCCGGTTGAGGGGTTTCTAGGGGGCTCAGTCCCAGCGGTTGGAGCGTTGGCGTTTGACGTCGGAGCGGCGTTTCTTGTTCTCCAGGCGGCGCTCGTTGAGGCCGCGGGGGATCTTCTTCGGGATGCGCTTCTTGGGGGGCGGTGCGGTGGCCTCGGCTAGGAGTGCCGCCAAGCGCGCGCGGGCCGCGTCCCTGTTGCGCTGCTGGGAGCGGTACTCCTCCGCGCGGATGGTGAGGACGCCCCGGACGAGCCGTCCGGCCAGGCGCTCCAGGGCGCGGGACCTGAACGGCTCGGGCAGGGACGGTGATCCGGCGACGTCGAAGGACAGTTCGGCGGCGGTGGCGCTGGTGTTGACGTGCTGCCCGCCCGGCCCCGAGGAGCGGGAGAAACGCCAGCCGAGCTCGGACTCCGGGATGGAGAGCAAGCCGCGGACGCGGATGTCATCGGGCATACCGGTGATTATCCCCGGCCGGCGCCCGTCGTGTCGCCGGGATTTCCGGACTGCGCGGCGCGGCCGCGTGCCCGTGGTGGGCACGCGGCCGCGTGCGAGGTCCCGCCCGTTCCGCCCCGGCACGTGAGGGACCTCCCGATCCGGGACCCGCCGTCCGTCCGCTCCCCCCAGAGTCCGGCCCGGCGGCGGGGCCCGGTCAGACCGAGCCGCCCGCCAGGAGCCGCTCGGCGACCTTGCGCGCGTCGTTGACCGGGATCGCGAAGCCGACGCCGATGTTGCCCGAGCTGCCGCCCGAGGTCGCGATGGCGGAGTTGACGCCGATGACCTGGCCCGCCGTGTTGACCAGCGCGCCGCCGGAGTTGCCCGGGTTGATGGCGGCATCGGTCTGGATCGCGTTCTGGATGACCGTCCGCTGTGCCGCCTGCTGCCGCAGGCCCGGGGGCTGCTGCTGCCCGCCCGAGTCGCCCTCCTCGATCCGCCGGCCGAGCGCGCTGACGATGCCCGAGGTCACCGAGCCCTCCAGCCCGAGCGGGCTGCCGACCGCGAGGACCTGGTCGCCGACGGCGAGGGCGCCGCTGTCGCCGAGCGCGGCGGCCTTGAGGCCGGACACCCCGGTCGCCTTGATCACGGCGATGTCGTGCCCGGTGTCGGCGCCGAGCACCCGCGCCGCCGCGGTCCGGCCGTCGCTGAACTTCACGGCGACCTGCCGGGCGTCCGCGACGACGTGCGCGTTCGTCATGATCACGCCGTCCGGGCGCAGGACGACCCCCGAGCCGCTGCCGCCGCCCTGGGCCGACCGGGTCTCGATCGAGACGACGCTCGGCTGGACGGCCGCCGCGACCTGCGCGATCGTCCCGGCCTTCGCCGAGGCGCCCGCCACCGTCGTGGGGCCGCCGTAGACGGTCCGCTCACCCGCCACGGCCAGCGCGAGGGCGGCCCCGGCGCCGCCCGCCCCGACGGCCAGCGCCACCGCGACGCGCGCCACCGCGACGCGCGGCCGGGCGGGCAGCCCGATGCCGCGGATCATCCACCCGCCGCCGCGGTACAGCAGCGCGCCGGGCAGCACGAGCACGCCGAGCGGGAGCAGCCCCACCCGGCCGTGCGCGACGGAGAACCCGGCGTGGTTCGCGACGAGCCAGAACGTGACCGCCGTCCGGAACACCCCGGGCATGCCGTGGCCGAGGGCGGTCTTCGGCGCGGCGATCCAGCCGATGAGCGTGAACGTGGTGATCACGGCGAGCCCGATGCCGATGCACCACAGCGCCGCGACGAGCCCCGACACCGACAGCGGCTTGGCCGCGCCGCCGGCGCCGCCCGCTCCGCCCGCTCCGCCCGCCTTGCCCGCGTCCGGGCGCGGGCCGCGTCCCGTCCTCGGCCGCTCCGGCGTCCCGCGCTGTCCAAGGCTCGAATCGCTCACGCGGACCATGCTGGCACCCGCGCCGCGCCCCGGTCCGCCCCCAGCCCGGCGTGTCGCCTTTGTCGTCCCGCCCGTCCGGCACGAAAGACGCCCGGGCCGCGGGGCGGCTCGGGCGTCTTTCGGGGGCCAGTCAGGCGATCAGAGGTTCTTCATGATCTCCCGCATCAGGACGGCGGTCTCGCTCGGGGTCTTCCCGACGCGGACGCCGACCTTCTCCAGGGCCTCCTTCTTCGCCTGCGCGGTGCCGGCGGAGCCGGACACGATCGCGCCCGCGTGGCCCATGGTCTTGCCCTCGGGGGCGGTGAACCCGGCGACGTAGCCGACGACCGGCTTGGTCACGTGCTGCTCGATGTAGGCGGCGGCGCGCTCCTCGGCGTCGCCTCCGATCTCACCGATCATCACGATCGCGTCGGTGTCCGGGTCGTCCTGGAACGCCTGGAGGGCATCGATGTGCGTGGTGCCGATGATCGGGTCGCCGCCGATGCCGACGCAGGTGGAGAAGCCGATGTCGCGCAGCTCGTACATCATCTGGTAGGTCAGCGTGCCCGACTTGGACACCAGGCCGATGCGGCCGGGCGTGGTGATGTCGGCCGGGATGATGCCCGCGTTGGACTTGCCGGGGGACGCGATGCCGGGGCAGTTCGGCCCGATGACGCGGGTCTTGTTGCCCTTGGCCTCGGCGTGGGCCCAGAAGTAGGCCGTGTCGTGCACCGGGATGCCCTCGGTGATGACGACGCAGAGGGGGATCTCGGCGTCGACGGCCTCGACGACGGCGTCCTTGGTGAACTTCGGCGGGACGAACACCACCGACACGTCGGCGCCGGTCTCGGCCATCGCCTCGGCCACGGTGCCGAACACCGGGAGGCCGGTGCCGTCGAAGTCGACCGACTGGCCGGCCTTGCGGGCGTTCACGCCGCCCACGACCCGCGCGCCGGAGGCGAGCATCCGGCGGGAGTGCTTCATGCCCTCCGAGCCGGTCATGCCCTGAACGATGATCTTGCTGTTCTCAGTGAGCCAGATGGCCATGCTCATGCACCTGCCGCTGCGAGTTCCGCGGCGCGCCTGGCCGCGTCGTCCATGGTCTCGACCTGCTCGACGCCCGTCAGGCCGGCCTCGCTCAGGATCCTGCGGCCGAGCTCGGCGTTGTTGCCGTCGAGGCGGACCACCAGGGGGCGGTTGACGGTCTCACCGCGGTCGGCGAGCAGCTTGTAGGCCGTGACGATGCCGTTGGCGACCGCGTCACAGGCGGTGATGCCGCCGAAGACGTTGACGAACACCGACTTGACGTCGCCGTCGGACAGCACGATCTCCAGGCTGTCGGCCATGACCTCGGCGGACGCGCCGCCGCCGATGTCGAGGAAGTTCGCCGGCCGCTGGCCACCGAACTCCTCACCGGCGTAGGAGACGACGTCCAGGGTGGACATCACCAGCCCGGCGCCGTTGCCGATGATTCCGACGCTGCCTTCGAGCTTCACGTAGTTGAGGTCCTTGGCCTTGGCCGCCGCCTCCAGCGGGTCGGCCGCGGCCTTGTCCTCGAGCTTGTCGTGCTCCTGGCGGAACGCGGCGTTCTCGTCGAGGGAGACCTTGCCGTCGAGGGCCTTCACCTGGCCGTCGGCGGTGAGGATGAGCGGGTTCACCTCGACGAGGGTCGCGTCCTCGTCGGTGAAGACCGCCCAGAGCCGCTCGATGAGCTCGGCGGCGCCGTCCAGCGCCTCCTGGGGGAGACGCCCCTGCTCGGCGATCGCGCGGGCCCTGGCCCGGTCGACGCCCTCCAGCGGGGAGATCGGCACCAGCGCGAGCCGGTCGTGCGGCACCTCCTCGATCTCCACGCCGCCCTCGACGGAGCAGATGGAGAGGAACGTGCGGTTGGCGCGGTCGAGCAGGAAGGAGAAGTAGTACTCCTGCGCGATCGCGCTTCCCTCCTCGACCAGGACCTTGTGGACCGTGTGGCCCTTGATGTCCATGCCGAGGATCTGGCCGGCGAGCGCTTGCGCCTCGTCGGCCGTGTCGGCGAGCTTCACGCCGCCGGCCTTGCCACGACCACCGGTCTTGACCTGGGCCTTGACGACGACCTTCGAGCTCCCCGCGGCGAACAGCTCCGCCGCGATGGCCCGGGCTTCCTGGGGAGTATGGGCGACCTTGCCGGTTGGCACCGGTACCCCGTACTCGGCGAAGAGTTCCTTCGCCTGATGTTCGAACAGGTCCACGAGGCGTCCTTATACGGATCGACAGCCAACGACCACTCGAGTGGGGAGAACACGGGCATCCGTGCGGTCGCCACCCGGCGGTCCGCTCCGTCGATGCAGCCTAGTCAACCCTCTTCCATGGTCATGCCGCCGGGTCCGTTCCGCCCCTCTCGTGTCGGTGACCGTCTGGGAAACGGCGGGTGTTGCCCTCCTTCAGTTGGGCATGCGTGACCCCTGGGGGTGACGACGCAATTGGCGTAGTTTGATGTACTTATTTTCGCTCGAACGTTGAGCCTTGCGACGGAGCGGGCTGCACGAGGAGGGCGGACGGGCATGATCGATGAGCGGCTGGCACGCCGGGGGGTCGCGGAGGCGCCGCCCCCCCTGGGTCCGGCGCGCCCCGTCCCGGCACCCGCCGGCCGGGCCGCCCGCGCGCCC
>NZ_CAACVB010000278.1 GCF_900659635.1 Actinomadura roseirufa
GCCTGCAGCCGGTCGGCCTCCGCGCGCGGCCCGCCCAGCTCCGCCTCGGCCTCCGCCTGGACGACGGCGAGCCGCTCGGCCTCCGCCTCCGAGTCCGCCGCGGCCCGTTCGGCGGCCGCGACCGCCTCCCCGGCCTCCTCGCTCGCCGTCTCCAGCTCCGCCCGCTCGGCGTCCAGCTCCTCACCGCGCCGCGTGTTCGCGGCCCGGACGGACTCCAGCGCCGCCGCGTCCCGCGGCCACTGCTCCAGCCACATCAGCCCCCGCTGGAGCAGACGCGCCTCCGTCCGCCAGGACTGCCGCCACGACTCCCCCACCGGCCGGACGGTCGCGGCCCGCACCCACCCCTCGGGCGCCCGAGGGACCGGCTTGGCGCGCCCCTCGACGCGGGCCGCCTCCAGCACGGCCCGTGCGTCCTCGGGGATCGGCAGAGTGGACTCGGGGCCGCCGGACAGCGCCTGGGGCGCGGGAACCTGCGCGTCCGCGATCGTCGCGTCGTCATCCCCGGGAAGGTCGAGTAGCGGCTGGGCGCGGGTGGTCGCGGAAGCATGTGCTCCCGCCGGGTCTGTGGGGGGTTCGTCCGCTTCGGCGGGGGCCTCTGGGAGCGGGTTGGCGCGGGTGATCGCGGATGCCGGCTCGTCCGCGATGGTCGCTTCTGCGTCCTCGGGAAGGTCGGATAGCGGCTGTGCGCGGGTGGTCGCGAAGGTGTGTGGTTCCGCCGCGTCTGTGGCGGGTTCGTCCGCTGCGGGGAGGGGGTTGGCGCGGGTGACTGCGGATGCGGGTTCGTCCGCGATGGTCGCTTCCGTGGCCTCGGCGGGGATGTCGGGGAGGGGATGGGCCTGCGTGGTCGCGGAGGCGTGTGCCTCCGCTGGGTCTGCGAGGGGTTCGTCCGCTTCGGGCAGGGGGTTGGCACGGGTGATCGCGGAGGCCGGTTCCTCGGCGTCCGCCGGGGGGTACGCGTCCTCGGGGAGGACGGGGAACGGCTCGGCGCGGGTGACCTCCGACGCCTGCTCGGGGAAGGCGGGAATCGGCTCGGCGCGGGTGGCCTCCGCCGGATCCGGCTCGGGGGACGAGGTGATCGGCCTGAACTCGACCGTGCCGTTGGAACCGAACTCCCTGCGGGGCGGGGGCTCGGGCGCCAGGTCGGGGGCGGTCTCGTCCAGCGTCGTGTCGGCGACCGTCTCCTCGGGCCTCGTGTCGACGACGGTCTCCTCAAGAGCCGTTTCCGCAACGGTCTCCTCAAGAGCCGGGTCGGCGACGGCCAGCGCGCCGGGCTCAGGGGCGACGGCGTCCTCGTCGTCCCGTGGGTGGGTCTCGATGAGCAGGGCGAAGATCTCCGGGTCGTCCTCCATGCCCGCGAGCAGTTCGCGGGCGCGCTCCTGCGTCGGGACGAGGAGCAGCGCCCGCTCGCTCGCCGCGAGCAGGCCGCGGAGGGCCGTGCGGACGGCCTCGGGCTCTTCGGCCTCGTCCGGTACGTGGACGAAGCGGAGCGGGTCCGTCTCGTCGTCCAGGGAGGCCGGGTCGACGAGGAGACGGGCCAGGGTCTCCCAGTCGCCGGTGACCCGGCGTTCGCGCAGGGCCCGCAGGGCGGCGAGGTGCGGTGCCCAGCCCACCGGCGGGACGTCCTCAGGAGTGGCGCGCAGGTCCGCGTCGAGCCGCTCGTAAAGGTCCGTCAAAGGGCCGTAGACCTCTTCGACGAGGGCCGCTCCACTCCAGGCGGGGCCCGGCTCAGCGGACGCGCCCTCCAGTTCGACGGCCGCCTCCTCCGGTTCGACGGCCGCGTCCTCCGGTTCGGCGTTCTCCAGCTCGACGGGTGCGTTCTGGGGCTCAGCGGACGCGTTCTCTGGCTCGGCGGGTGCGACCTCCGGGTCAGTGGAAGCGTCTACCGGCTCGGCGGGGGTGTTCTCCGGTTCTTCTTCGGCAGGGGGGAGTCCGGTGTCCTGTTCTCCGGTCGCGGACGGGGGCAGGGGGATGAGAGCCACGGTGGGAGCCTCCGACTCGGGAACGTAGGCGGGTCGCTCGTCCTCGGGCGCCGCCGGGCGCTCGTCGTCCGGGCCGTTGGTCCCTGCTGACTGCTTCACCGACGCCATCCCGCTCCAGATCGACCCGGGGCCCTATTTCTCCCCTTCTTCCCCCCACTAACGTCTCACAGGTTATTGATCATCGGTGCCCGGCCAGGAGACGGTGGTGATCTTCGCCGCCGCGCGGCTGCGGATCGGCGTGCACGACCGCTCCGGTAAGCCGCGGCAGGGCGTGCAGGAGGCCGTGCTCGGCGTCGACGGCGACCTGGTGGGCGCGGACGGCGGTGCCCGCGGGGTCGACGACGACCTCGCACTCGGCGCGCAGCCGGTGGCCGGTCCAGCGCAGCCGCACCGAGCCGACCGCCAGCACGCCCGGCGTGGCGGCCAACGCGGCCTCCGCGCGGTCGACGAGGGCGGGGTCCACGGCGTCCATGAGGCGCCGCCCCACCTCGCGGGCCGTCTGCCACAGGACGCCCAGGATCGCGACCGTGATCAGCAGGCCGACCACGGGATCGGCCCAGGGCAGCCCGAGCGCGACCCCGCCCGCCCCGGCGAGGACGGCGAGGGACGCGAAGCCGTCCGTCCGGGCGTGCAGGCCGTCGGCCACCAGCGCCGCCGAGCCGATCCGGCGGCCGACGCGGACGCGGTAGCGGGCGACGAGCTCGTTCCCGGCGAAGCCCACCAGGGCCGCCCCGGCGACCGCCGCCAGGTTGTCCACAGGCTGTGGATGACCCAGCCGGTGGACGGCGGTGTACGCGGCGGCGATGGTCGACGCGGCGATCGCGAGCACGATCGCCACGCCCGCGAGGTCCTCGGCGCGCCCGTACCCGTAGGTGTAGCGCCGCGTCGGCGGGCGCCTGCCGAGGACGAACGCGATCGCCAGCGGGACGGCGGTCAGCGCGTCCGCCGCGTTGTGGAGCGTGTCGCCCAGCAGCGCCACCGACCCGGACACCGCGACCACGACGGCCTGGACGAGCGTCGTGGCACCGAGCCCGGCGAGGGAGATCCACAGGGCGCGCATGCCCTCGCCCCCGGCCTCCATCGCCGCGTCCACCTTGTCGGCGGGCTCGTGCGAGTGGGGCCGCAGCACATGGAGGACCCGGGCCCGCCACGGCCGCGCCACCCCGTCCCCGTGCCCGTGCCCGTGACTGTGCCCGTGCCCGTGACTGTGCCCATGTCCGCTCATGCCTTCCACGATGACCCGAAAGGGCCGCTGCAGCATCTCGACAGAAGCGCAGTCGTCGCAGGTGCGCGGCGTCCGCCGGTGCGGCCGGGTCGTCAGTGCCACCCGTTCGTCAGTGCCAGCCGGTCGTCAGTGCGGGTTGGTGGCCAGCAGCTCCGCCAGCAGGTCGTCCAGCGTGACGATCCCCGCGAACTCGCCGGCGTCGTCGTGCACGACGGCCAGCTGGGCGCGGGCCCGGCGCATCCGGCTCACCGCGTCCAGGACGGTGGTCTCCGCCGTGAGGGCGGGCGCCGGGTGGGCGAGGTCGGCGGCGCGGTGCTCGCCGTCGGGCGCGGTGACGGCGGCCCGGACGTGCACGATGCCCGTCATCGCGCCGTCGCCGTCGCGCACCAGCATCCTGCTGTGGCCGCTGGCGGTGGCGGTGCGCCGGATCTGCGCGGCGGTCGCGTCCGCGTCGATGGTCGTGACGGACGTGGCGGGCACCACGAGGTGGCCGACGGTCGCCTCGCGCGCCGAGATCGCGCGGCCGAGCAGCTCGTGGTCGTGCCGGCCGATGAGGCCGAGCCGGCGGGACTCGCCGAGCAGGTGGCTGAGCCGGGCCGGGTCGGCGTGCCCCTCCAGCTCGTCGCGGGGGGTGACCCGGATGAGCCGCAGCAGCCCGTTGGTCATCGAGTTCAGCGCGGCCAGCACCGGCCGGGAGATCTTCGCGAACGCGCGGAACGGCAGGGCCAGCAGCACCGCCGACCGCTCCGGGCGGCCGATCGCCCACGACTTCGGCGCCATCTCCCCGACGACCATGTGCAGGAACGTCACCACGGCGAGGGCGCACGCCAGCGCGATGGCCTTCGCGCCCGCCTCCGGGACCCCGGCGGCGTGCAGCGGCGGCTCCAGGACGTGCTCGAAGGCGGGCTCGGTGACGATGGCGAGGCCCAGCGAGCACATCGTGATGCCGAACTGGGCCCCGGCGAGCATCAGCGACAGCTCCCGGACCCCGGCGACGGCGGCGACGGCGGGCCGGCTCCCCTTGGCGGCGGCGCGTTCGAGCTGGGAGCGGTTGGCCGCCACCAGCGCGAACTCGGCCGCGACGAAGAAGCCGTTGCCGAGCAGCAGCAGGGCCGTGATCACCAGGGAGGTCAGCGGGTCCATGACGCCTCCTGCCCGGACTCGACGTCGCCGCCCGGATCCGCCACGCCCCGGTCCGACGGCGTAGCGCCGTCGCCGGGACCGTCCCCACCGGGCGCCCCGGCGGCCAACACCCCGTCCGTCCGCGTGCCGTCCGTCCGCGTGGTGTCTGCCCTCGCGGCTTCGGCGTCTGCGCGGTCCACCTGCACGCCGTTGGCCTGCGTGCTGTTCGTCTGTGTGGTGTCTGCCTTCGCGGTGTTCGCGTCTGCGCGGTCCACCTGTGTGGTGTCTGCCTTTGCGGGTTCTGTGGGTGCGCGGTCTGCTTGCGCGCCGTTCGCACGGGCGCGTTGGGGGCGTGGGTCGTCTGTCCGCGCGGTGTCCGGGGTCGTGGGTTCCGTTTCCGGGCGGCGCGGTTGTGGGTCGTCCTGGGGCGGGGACGGGGGCGGGATCGCGCACGGTGGGTCGGAGACGGCCGGGCGGCGGGCGCCGGTCGCCGGGGCCGCCGAACCGCGCAGGCGGATCCGGTCGGCGACGCGGCGGGCGACGCTCACGACCTCCAGGTCGACGTGCCCGGCCGTGGAGTCGAGCGGGACGGTGAGGGTGTCGCCCGGGCACGGCAGGCGGCGCAGCTCGGCCATGACGAGGCCGCCGAGCGTGTCGTAGGCGTCGCCCTCGGGGAGGTCCAGGCCGGTGCGGCGGCCGACCTCGTCGATGCGCATGCCCGCGTCGACGAGCCAGGAGCCGTCGGGCGCCGGGACGGCGGCGTCCTCGCGGGCGTCGGTCTCGTCGGCGATCTCCCCGACCAGCTCCTCGGCGACGTCCTCGAAGGTGAGGATGCCGGCGAGGCCGCCGTACTCGTCGACGACGCAGGCGAACTCCTCGCCGGAGTCGCGCATCCGCTCGATCACCCCGTACAGCGGCTGGCTGCCGGGGACGAGCAGGGCGGGCCGGGCGATCCGCGCGAGCGGGGTGGCCGGGTCGAGGGCGTCGTCGGCCACCTCGCGGACGCCCGCGACGCCGATCACGTCGTCGACCTCCTGGTCGTAGACGGGGTAGTTGCTGTGCCCGGTCTCGCGGACGAGCGCGACGAGGTCGGCGACGGGCGCGGTGCAGGGCAGGGTGCGGACCTGGGGTCGCGGCACCATGACCTCGTCGGCGGTGAGGTCGCCGAAGGACAGGGCGCGTTCCAGCACGCCGGACAGGTCGGCCGGGAGGTGCCCGGAGCTGTGCGACTTGCCGATGATGTCGCCGAGGTCCTCCAGCGTCGCGCCGCTGTGCAGCTCCTCGACGGGCTCGACGCCGACGGCGCGCAGCAGGCGCTCGGCGGCGCGGTCGAACAGCCGGATCAGCGGGCCCGCGACGGCGAGGTAGACGAGCGTGGACGCGGCGAGGGCGCGGGCCAGGGACTCGGCGCGGGCCAGGGCGAGGTTCTTGGGGAACAGCTCGCCCAGCAGCATCTGGACGAGCGTGGCCAGCACGAAGCCGGTGGCGAGCGCGATCGCGCCGGTGGCGCCGGACGGGACGCCCGCGACGCCCAGCAGCGGCTCGATCAGCTCGGCGAGGGCGGGTTTGGCGATGAACCCGACGACCAGGGTCGTCATCGTGATGCCGAGCTGGGCGCCCGACAGCATGAACGACAGCCGACCGATGACCTTGAGGGCGCGCCGGGCGGCGGCGTCGCCGCGGTCGGCGGCCTGCCCGAGCGCCGCGCGGTCGGCGGCGACGTAGGCGAACTCCTGGGCGACGAAGTATCCGGTGGCGGCGGTGAGCAGGAGCACCGCGAGGACTCCCAGTGCCGCGCTCAGCACGGGGCACCGGGTCTATGACTGGGGTCCGACACCGCGGACTCACCACTCCTCTCGTTCAGGTCCTATCTGCGTAACGCCAGCTCGCGCCACGAGGTTCCTGGAGTACAGCGTACGGCGCGGCGGCGGGCCGCCCGCCGGGTGAGGTCCCCGCGAGTCGCGCTGTGTACCGGTAAAGAAAGGACCTTGTCTCGCCCAGTGTCACGGATCACACTTGAAGGAGAGCGTTCGTCCGAAGCTGGAGTGGTTCCCCGCTCCCAGACCCGCCCGGCCCGGGGGCGCTCGGGGATCGTTGTGGACCGAACGCGGGACTGATGTGGACGAAAGCGGGCCAGGGGCCGCCGCGCCCATGAGCCGGGAGGGGATCGACCATGCCCTGCGCGGCCTCCGGGACGAGCGCGAGCGGATCTCGGCGTCACTGTTGGAGCTCGACGCCCACCAGGGCAGCCGGCTGCTGAAGGGGGCGAGGCTCACCGGGGAGACATGGCGGCGGTGGGACGCGGCGCAGACCCGGCTGGGGCACCTGTGGCGGCTGTTCGAGTCCTACCAGCGGGTGCTGGACGAGGCGGGGGAGCTGCGCGGGCGCTCGTCCCGGCCGGACGCGGCGACGCTGGTGGAGCTGACCGGGATGCTGTCGGGGCTGTCGGTGGAGGTGCCGGACGGCGAGATCCCGCTGGAGCAGCGCACGCTGCTCGGCCCCCAGGAGAAGCGGGTGACCCTGGACGAGGCGGTGGCCCTGATGTCGGAGTCGTACGTGTTCGTCGCGGGGGAGATCGGGGCGGCCGACGCGGCGTGGACGGCGCTGCTGCTGCCGCTGGAGGAGGCCGAGGAGGGCTGGCGGGAGACGGCGCGGCTGGCGCACTCGCTGGACGGGACGCGCCATCCCGAGCTGGACCGGCTGGGCCGCGAGCTGACGGCGCTCGGCCGGCTGGTCCGCCACGACCCGCTGTCGCTCGTGCGGGACGGCCGGGCCGACACGAGCCGGCTGGACCGGGTGCGCGCGGTGCTGGCGTCGCTGCGCGGGGAGCTCGCCGGGGTGGCGCGGCTGCGGGACGGGTACGCCGAGGTCGTGGCGCAGCTCACCGCGGCCGTCGAGCGGGTCGAGGACACCGAGCGGCGGGCGTGCGCGGCGCACGGGACGGTCCTGGTCAAGATCGAGGCGCCGCGGCTGCCCGCGCCGGCCCGCAGGCTCGGCACCGGCCTGCGCGACCGGCTCACCGCGCTGGAGCGCCTCCGGGAGGCGGGCCGCTGGGTCGAGATGGCGGGCCGCGTCGCGGAGCTGGAGCGCGCCGCGGCGGACGCGCTGGAGCGGGCGGAGGGCGACCTGCGGCTCAGCACCGGGCTGCTGGACCGCCGGGGCGAGCTGCGCGGACGCCTGGAGGCGTATCGGGCGAAGGCGGCGCGGCTCGGGCTGGCCGAGGACGGCACGCTCTCCCGGCTGTACGGGCAGGCCCGCGAGGTGCTGTGGACGGCGCCCTGCGACCTGCGCGGCGGCACGGTCGCGGTGGCGGAGTACCAGCGCGCGATCAGGGCCTGCGAGAGCGAGACGGGGACGTCATGACCCGGTGCGCGCAGGACGGCTGCACGGGCACCGTCGACGCCGACGGGTTCTGCGACGTGTGCGGCATGGCGCCGCCGATCGGTCCTCCGCGCGCGGACCCGGCGAGGGTGCCGCTGCCGGTCGCGGCGCTGGTCGTGCCGGAGGCCGGAGCAGAGGGCGGGTCAGGCGGCGGGTCAGGCGGCGGGTCAGGCGGCGGATCCGGCGGCGGGTCGGGGGGCGCGCGGCCGAGCACGGGGTCCGTACCGACGGCGCCCGCGTTCCTCTCCTCGCCCCCGCCGGAAGGCGTACGGGACGGCTCGGGCCCGTCCGGCCCGTCGGGGAGCGGGTCTTCGGGCTCGGTGCCCGGCGGCGCGACGCGCTGGACCAGTTCCGGGCCGACCAGGCGCGGGATGCTCGGAGCGGGGCTCGTGGAGGTGCCGCACGTCCCCTACCGTGACCCGGCGTCGGCGGTCATGGAGCGGCCGGAGGTGCCCGAGACCCGGCGCTACTGCAGCCGGTGCGACGGGAAGGTCGGCCGGGGCCGGGACGGGCGTCCGGGCCGCACCGAGGGGTTCTGCAAGTACTGCGGGCATCCGTTCTCGTTCACGCCGAAGCTCGCCAAGGGCGAGATGATCGGCGGGCAGTACGAGGTGCTCGGCTGCCTGGCCCACGGCGGCCTCGGGTGGGTGTACCTCGCGCGCGACCACAACGTCAGCGAGCGGTGGGTCGTCCTGAAGGGGATGCTCGATACCGGCGACGCCGACGCGCTGGCCGCCGCGACCGCCGAGCGGGCCTTCCTCGCCGAGGTCGAGCACCCCAACATCGTCAAGATCTACAACTTCGTCCGGCACGCCGACTCCGGCTACATCGTGATGGAGTACGTCGGCGGCCGGTCGCTGAAGGACATCCTGCTGAGCCGCCGCGACGCGGAGGGCGAGCAGGCCGCGCTGCCGCTCGGCCAGGTGATCGCCTACGGCCTGGAGGTCCTGAGCGCGCTCGGCTACCTGCACGGCGTCGGGCTGCTGTACTGCGACTTCAAGCCCGACAACGCGATCCAGTCCGAGGAGCAGCTGAAGCTGATCGACCTCGGTGGGGTGCGCCGGGCGTTCGACGTCGACAGCCCGATCTTCGGGACGCCCGGCTACCAGGCGCCCGAGATCGGCACGCGGGGCCCGTCGGTCACGTCCGACCTGTACACGGTGGGCCGGACGCTGGCGGTGCTGAGCTTCCCGTTCCGCGGCTACACGGGGCGGCATCTGCGCAGCCTGCCGCCGCGCGCCGAGGTGCCGCTGTTCCGGCGGCACGAGTCCTACCACCGGCTGCTGCGGCGGGCCACGCACCCCGACCCGGCCCGCCGTTTCCAGAGCGCCGCGGAGATGGCCGCGCAGCTCACCGGCGTGCTCCGCGAGGTGCTGTCGGCCGAGGACGGCCTGCCGCGGCCCGCGCCGTCGCCGCTGTTCGGGCCCGAGCAGTACGCCGCCGGGACGGAGATCGCGGCGGCCGGGCCGGACCGGGCGGCGCCGTTCCCCTCCGCGTTCCCGCCGCCGGTTCCGATCAACGCGCCGGGGAACGCGGAGC
>NZ_CAACVB010000279.1 GCF_900659635.1 Actinomadura roseirufa
GCTGCTCGGCGCGGCGCTGCGGCTGCTCGACGGCGAGCCGCCGGCCGCCGCCGAGCCGCCCGTGGCCGACGTCCTGAACCGGCATCTGCTGCTGGCCACCGGCGTGCCGCTGCACCAGTCCACGCTGGAGCCCCGCGTCGCGCCGGGCGTCGCCGACCTCGTCCCGGTCGCGCTCGCCCCCGGCGAGGAGTGGGCGGCGGCGTTCGAGGCCCGCGCCGCGCGGCACGACCACGAGGGCACCCGCGGGATCGTCACGGTGCTGGAGCGCCGCGACCCCGAGGCCGCCGGGCGGCTGCGGGAGCTCCGCGACGAGCTCGCCGCGCGGGCCCGCGCGGCGCGCGACAGGCGCGTCGAGGACGTCCGCGACCAGGTCGCGATCTGGGTGCGGGACGGGGTGCTGGACGACGAGCGCGCCCGCGCCGCCGAGGAGACCCTGCGGGCGCTCGCCGGGGACCGGTTCGACTTCGACCGCGTCGAGGCCGACCTGGACGCGCTGCACGAGCGGCTCATGGCGGTCCGGCGCGCCGCGATCGAGGGGGAGCACCGGCGGTTCGCGCAGTGGCTGGAGGGCGGCGTGCGCATCGACCCGGCCGACATCGACCGCATCGAGAAGCGGATCGACGCGGGCGACCTCACCACCGCCCGCGAGTTCCAGGCCCAGGTGGGGGCGGGTAACCCGCTGCCCGAGGCGGCGGGCGGCACCGGGCACCTCGGCCGCTTCTATCCCGCCTTCCCCGAGGCGTTCGCGGGCATCGCCGTCCGGGCGGGCAGCCGCGCCCGCAAGCAGGAGACCAGCGAAGGGCTGACCGGCCTGAAGGACGCCCTGCAGCGCGGCAGCGACGTCGCCGATCTGGACCTCGGCGCGCTCCTCGCCGGCGCCGAGATCAAGATCCCGGCACTGCGGAACGCGCGTCGCGAGGAGGCCCGCGAGGGGCTGCGCCACTGGCAGGCGATCGGCCCCGGCCCGAAGACGGACGCGACCATCCGCCGCGGCGTCACCGCGATCCTCAAGATGATCGGCCTGGAGGGCGAGCCGCACGACGGCCCCAAGGAGCAGCACCGCACCTGGGTCGACCTGGAGGGCGTCCGGCGGGTGGGGGAGACGCCGCTGCCCGCGTTCGGGTCGCGGATGAGCCCGTCCGGCGACCGGCTCCGGGTCGTGCTGGTGTGGCGGCGGCCCGGCCCCCAGCAGCTGATCGAGCTGCTGAAGGGCCAGCCCGAGGACCAGACGATCCTCGTGTTCTACTTCGGCGCGCTGTCGGCGGAGGAGCGGCGGCAGCTCGCCGTCGCGGCCCGGCGGCGCCCCGCGCCGGTCACCGCCGTCATCGACGACGCCGCGATCGGCTACCTGGCGTGCATGCCGGAGGCCGACTGGTCGGTGGCGGTCGCGCTGACCGCGCCGTTCACCGCGACGAACCCGTACGCGCCCGTCGGGGACGTCCCGGACGAGATGTTCTACGGCCGCGACGACCAGCTCGGCCAGGTCACCGGCCGCGCCCGCTGCTCGTTCGTGTACGGGGGGCGCCAGCTCGGCAAGTCGGCGCTGCTGCGCAAGGCGCAGCGCGACATCGAGCGCACCGACCCGTCCCGCAAGGTGATCCTGGAGAACATCCAGACCGTCGGCAAGGCCGCGCCCGCCGAGTCGCTGTGGCCGAAGCTCGCCGACAAGCTCGCCCGCGCCGGGGTGATCCCGGCGGGCGCCGCGCAGCGCGACCAGGTGCGCGACGCCGTCCGCGACTGGGCCCGCGACGACCCCGGCCGCCAGGTGCTCGTCCTGCTGGACGAGGCCGACCACTTCCTGAACCAGGACGCCGTGGACGCCCGGTTCGAGAACGTCACCGCGCTGCGCGACCTGATGGACGACACCGGCGACCGGTTCAAGGTCGTCTTCGCGGGGCTGCACCAGACCGCGCGGTTCGAGAGCCTGCCGAACCAGCCGCTCGCCCACCTCGGCACGCCCGTCGCGGTCGGCCCGCTCGACGCCCAGGACGCCTTCGACCTGCTGGTGCGGCCGCTGGCCGCGCTGGGCTTCCGGTTCCCCGAGCCGCTCGCCGCGCGGGTGATCGCCGAGGCGAACAACGCGCCCGCGCTCGTCCAGCTGTTCGCCGAGGAGCTGCTGACCCGGCTGCGCCGCAACCTCGCCACCGTCCGGAACCTCCCCTACGAGATCACCCGGGACGACGTCGAGGCCGTCTGGCGCGACAAGTCCCTCGTCCGCGGCTTCCGCGACCGCTTCGAGTGGACGCTGAACCTCGACAAGCGCTACAAGGTCATCGCCTACACCGTGGCCCTGCACGCGCTGCTCGTCGGCACCGAGGAGACCCTCAGCGTCGGCGAACTGTGGGAGCAGTGCGAGCGCGTGTGGCGGGAGGGCTTCGAGGACTGCACCAGCGACGGGTTCCGGGGCCTGCTGGACGAATGCGTCAACCTCGGCGTCCTCGGCCTGTCCGGCGACCGCTACCGGCTCCGCACGCCGCACATCCTCAACCTCCTCGGCGGCATCGACGACGTCGAGGACGTCCTCGCCAACGCGGGCGAGTTCGAGCTGCCGGACGCCTTCGACGCGCACTCCTACCGGGGCGTCTACCACGACGGCCCCGAGCGCGGGCCGCTGACCAGCGCGCAGCTCGCCCGCATCACCCGCCCGCACGACCTCGTCCACGTCGTCGCCGGGTCGCGGGCCCTGCACGACGACCGCGTGTACCTCACGCTGAAGGCGGAGGAGACCCAGCGGACGGACCTGAAGGTCCACCGGGTCGTGCGGGGCGAGCTGACCTTCGACGGCGCACGCGGCCGCGCCGACCGCCACGGCGGCCACACCGTGATCGTGGTGGACGTCCCCGAGGGGCGGCCCGGGGAGCGGTCCGGGGAACGGTTCGGGCGCAGGCTCGGAGAGGCGCTCGCCGCGACCGCCGCCCGCCCGCGCGGCACCCTCGCCGTCGTCCTCGTCGCCGACCCGACCCTCACGCCCGCGTGGACGGAGGCCGCCACGCGGGACGGCGTCGAGCTGGTCGAGCTGCGCCGCTTCGACCGCCCCGCCGTCCGGCAGTGGATGTCGGAGGACTCCCAGCAGGGCTTCCCCGACGAGGCGGGCCAGGAGGCGCTGCTCGCCGCGACCGGCGGCTGGCCCTGCCTGATCGGCCACGTCGTGCACCGGCTCGCCGAGCACGGCGGCGACCGCGACGAGGCGCTGCGGCACTGCGCCGAGCGGCTGCGGCGCGAGCCCGGCGCGTTCGTCCGCTCCACCGGCGTGCTCGCCGACCCGGCCCTCGCCGCCGCCTGGCGGGTGCTCGCCGCCGAGGAAGCCCCCTACGATCCCGGCGACCTCGCCACCCTCCTCGACATGCACGGCGAGGAGTCCGTCCCGGCCCTAGCGCCCGCCGCGCTGTCCGGGCGGGGCTACACCGGCACCGCCGACCTGGTCGAGGCGTTCCGGGTGCTCGGCGCGCTGGTCCCGGTGGACGGCCGCCTCGCCTGCGAACCCGTCCTCGCCGAGGCGACCCGCCTGATGGAGACGGGCCGGTGACCGGCCCGTCCACGGCACCCGGCCCCACCCACCCTGCACCCCGCTTCGCCCCCACGGATACGGCCTCGATGTCCACCGTGTCTGAGCCTCAGGCGGCGCCCGTCTTGGGCGCGGCCTCGGTGCCCACCGTGTCCGAGTCGGATGCGGCGTCTGACCTCGCCGGGGGTGCGATAGCGGCCGCGTCCGGGCCGGATGTGACGTCCGTCCCGGGTGAGGGCGTGCTGCCCGCCGCGTCGTTCGGGCCCGCGTTCGCCCTGCCCGACGCGGCCGGGCCCGTGCTCGCCGCGGTCGCCGAGGTCGTCGGGTCCCGTCCGGTCGCCGGGCGGCTGTCCGGCGACCTCGTCCGGGAGCACACGTCCTTCCTCCTGCGGGCGATCGCGCGGTCGCCCGGCCTGCGGGCGCGCGCGGCGGCGCTCGTCGCGGCGGGCGACCCGCCCGGGCCGGTCCGCGACCTCGCCGCGCTCCTCCTTCACCCGGACGCGGCCGTGGTCCGGGCGGCGTTCGCCTGCCTGACCTCGGCGGCGCACCGCGTCCCCTCCGCGGGCCCGGAGGACGGCCGTCCCGGTGAGCGGCACGCGGCGCCGCGCGAAGGGGCCGCCGGACGGGCCCGCGCTCCCGGCCGGGACCGTGCCCTGGAGCGTGCCGAGCGGGCGAACGGCGAGCTCAAGAAGCGGCTGCGCACCGCGAACGGCAGGCTGGAGTACGCGCGGCAGGACGCCGCGAAGGCCACCCGGCTGCTCGCCGGGACCCGCGCGGCCCTCACCGAGCTCGACGAGCGCGTCGCGGCGCTCACCGAGCAGCTCGCCATCGCCCAGCGCCGCTTCCGGGAGCCGCGGCCCGTCGCGTCCGCCCTGCTCGGCATCCTGGAGCAGGCGCCCGCCACCGGCGACGACGCCGCGTCCCGCGACCCGCGGAACGCGCCCCGCCCACGCGCCGAGCACAACGCCCATCTCCTCGCGGCCTCCGCGGCGGCGGGCCTCGAACCCGCGGCGCTGCTGCGGATCCTGCGCGCCGTCGTCGACCCGCCCGCGCCCCGCGCCGCCGTCACCGCCGACCTCGGCCTGCGCGTCACCCCGCTCGGCGGCGGCACCGAGATCGGCGGGTCCTGCCTGCTCGTGGAGGCGGGCGGCACGCGGATCCTCGTCGACGCGGGGCTGCGGCCCGGCGCGGACCCCGCCCCGCCCCGCGACATCGACCGTGCCCTCGACGGCCCCCTGCACGGCGTGGTCGTCACCCACGCCCACAACGACCACTGCGGGTACGTGCCCGCCCTCGTCGCGCGGCGCCCCGGGCTGCGCGTCCTCGGCACCGCCGAGACCGTCCGGATCATGCCGCTGATGTGGGCGGACTCCGCCCGGCTCGCGCACCGCCGGGCCGCGCGGGCGGCCCGCTGGGGCGGCGCCGCGGCGCCGTTGACCGGGCCGGGGGAGGTCGAGCGGGCCGCCCGCCGCTGCGAGGACGTCCCGTTCGGTGCCCCCCGCCGCCTCGGCGCGCTGACCGTCGAGCTGTTCCCCGCCGGGCACATCCTCGGCGCAGCGGGCGTCGTCGTCCGCGCGGGCGACCACCGTGTCGTCGTCACGGGCGACATCTCGGGATTCCGCCAGGAGACCGTGGACGGGTACGCGCTGCCGGACGCGGCCCGCGAACCGGATCTGCTCGTCCTGGAGACGACCTGCTGCGGCGAGGACCATGACGGCCGCGCCGCCCGCGTCGGCGACCTCGTCCGCGCCGTCCGGGAGGTGTGCGAGGACGGCGGCCGCGTCCTCGTCCCGGCGTTCGCCCTCGGCCGCGCCCAGGAGATCGCCCTGCTCATGCGCGCGCACCTCCCGGACGTCCCCGTGCTCGTCGACGGCATGGCCGTGGACCTCAGCCAGCTGTTCGAGACGGTGACCGAGAGCGCGCGGCGGCCCCTGCGGATCCTCGGCGGCCACGTCGCCGCGGTCCGCGACCGTCCCGCCGAGCTCGACGCCTTCCGGACGGGCGTCGTCATCACGACCTCGGGCATGCTCAGCGGCGGCCCGGCCGTCCAGTGGGCCGCCCGTGTCCTGCCCGAGCCGCGCAGCGCGCTGTTCCTGTCCGGCTACCAGGCGGAGGAGACCCCCGGCCGGGCGCTGCTCGACGCCGCCGGGACCTGCACGCTGCCGTCCGGCGGCGGCGAGGTCACCGTGCCCGTCCGCGCGCGCGTCGCCGCGATGCGGCTGTCCGCGCACGCCGACCGCCGGGGCCTGCTCGACATCGCCGACGAGGTCGCCGCCCGCCGGACCATGCTCGTCCACGGCGTCCCCGGCCGCCAGCGCACCTTCCGCGAGACCCTCCGCCTCCGCAACCACCCGACCGTGGACACGGCCCCCTGGCCGGCCACCTCCCCCTGACCGGCCACGACGCCCCGCACCGACCGTGTCAGAGGCGTCCTCTCACCTGACCAGCCGCGACAGGAAAGCCTGGGTCTCCTCGTCCATCGAGTAGATCAGCGTGCCGACCATGCCACGGGTGAGGAGGACCTTGTAGGTGTTGCGGATGAGGTCGGCGGCCTGCTCGTCGGTGACGGTCTTCGGGCGGAGGGCCGGGTCGCGGCTCGCGGCTCGGTTGGGGACGAGCCGCCCGTCCCGGTAGACGAGGTCCGGTCCGAGGATGACCCCGTTCCAGTCGTACTCGAAGCCCTGCGCGGTGTTGACGCAGCCGACCTGGCCGAAGCCGCCCGGCTCGGTGGCCCACAGCTCGCTCGGCGGGGCGTCGCCGACGGCCCGGTCGCCCTTGACGTTCCAGGGACGCGCCCAGTCGCCGATGACGACGTCGGGGACCAGCGCGTGCTCGAAACCGTCCTTGCGCGGCTCGCTCCACGGCCAGCAGAACCCGGCCGTCATTCGCGCCGTGCGGTTCCGTTCGTGGTGGGACCGCAGGACCGCCTCCATCTCCTGCGGTGACTCGGCGAGCGAGACCTCGAAACCGTCGTCGCCCGTCCACGGCTCCGCCGGCCCCTCGTGCAACCCGAGCAGCCGCAGCACCCACTCCTCGTACTTGCGGCTCCCGCCGCACCGGAACTGCTCGTCCAGCGAGACGTGCTGGACCCGCAGTCCCTTGGACTCGGCGTGGTCCCGGATCTGGTCCAGCGTGCCCATCTCCCCGGGACGGACGTTCTGCTGCCCGTCCAGCAGGAAGACCGGTACCCGCGCCGCGTCGATCAGCTCGTCGACCTGCGGGCGTCCGGTGCGCAGCCGCGCCGGGGTGAACCGGTTCGCCGACACCTCGCGGATGCGGTGCGCCTCGTCGCAGATCAGGACGTCCAAGCCGTTCCGGTCGGCCTTCATGAAGCTGTTGAAGTAGGTGAACATCCCCTTCATCTGCGTCGACCCCTTGGCGACGACCTTGCGCATCGTCTGGGTGAACGACCTGGAGCCCGTCGCGTGCAGGACGGACACGTTCCGCCGCGCCAGCTCGCCGAGCAGCGCCAGCGCGATGACGCTCTTGCCGCTGCCCGGACCACCCGTGATCACCACGACGGTCTTCAGGTCCTCCCGGCGCGCCCTGTCGACCGCGTGCATGACGATCTCGAACGCCAGGCGCTGCTCGGCGAGCAGCACGAACTGTTCCCGCTCCCGGATCTCCCGGGCCGCGTACGCGAGCAGCTGCTTGGACGGCCGCACCTCGCTGCCGAGGAACCGGTCGGCCGCCGCGCGCCCCGGAACCGGAGCGAACCGGTCACGCAGGTAGTCGACGAAGGCGCCCCGCGTCGACTGGGTGAACAGCTGGGTCTTTTCGTCTTCGACGGCGTCGTACAGGTCGAACACGTCGCCGCGCTGGGCGTTGTGCAGATATGCGACGGCGTGCAGCGCGTCGGGATGCTCGGCGAGTTCCACCAGGAACCCGTTGATGTAGTCGGTGTACCCCTTGGCCTGCAACGCGGGATGAAGCTTCGGCTTTCCCGTCATGTTGTGCACCAGGACGCGGCTCGGGTCTTCGTCCCACACCTCAACACGGCCCCACTGCTTGAGCTCGACGACGACGTACGCGTCGCCGCCGGTGCGCCGATCGACCCCCGCGAGGACGACGTCCGCGCGCTTGCTGGTCAGCGGCAGCTTGTACTCGATGAGCATCTCGACCCCGCCGAGACCCGCCTCGACCAGGTCCTCGGCGACGACCGGGAGGCTTCGCTCCCACGAGCGTACTTCCGACGCCGAGACGGAGACACCGTCCCGCATCTTCAACTGCTCGGCGATGACCTGCGCGAAATGGCGTTCCACCGGTGACAACAGCGACTCGGCGGTGCGACGGAAAACCGTCAAGAACTTCCCCCAGGCAGCACGAAAGACTCGTGCGGTATGGGGGCATGTCCTCGCCCGCTCTCACGCGGGTCCGCGGAAGCCCGTCGGGCCGCAACTCACTAGGGGCAGAGGCTATCGGCAATCGCGGACAGTTCTCAGCCGGTCAGGGGCGGTGCCTTGCGGGCCGAGCCGCGATAGGTGGCGGGGTCATAGCGGCGCTCGCTCTCGTCGAGCTTGGCGTGGGCCGCCTTCACCAGGTCGATGCCGAGGACGTCGGCGAGGCGGGTCAGATAGAGGGCGACGTCGCCCATCTCGGCGCGGACGCGGCGCGCCGCCGCGGGGTCGTCCATCACCGCCGCCGACTCCTCCGGCGTGAGCCACTGGAACTCGGCGGCCAGCTCGCCGACCTCGCCCGCCAGCGCCATCGCGAGGTTCTTCGGCGTGTGGAACCTCTCCCACTCGCGCTCGGCCGCGAACGCCCGCAGCCGCCCCGCGAGCTCCCCGATCTCGTCCATCCCGCCAGGCTAGACGCACTCGGGCCGGCCCGGTTGCGCCAGGTTCCGCACCAGCCCGCGAGGACCTTGAGCCGCTGTTCCGGACGTTGTTTTCGCTCAGCGGACCGGGTCGTGTCCCGACCGTCGGACACGCCTCATCGAAATCGCGAGGACGCCCGGAGCAGCGGCACGCCCGAGGCTTGGTGCCGGGGGCGTGTCGCTGCCACTGGTGATTCACCATAAGCCGCCGGACGGATCGTGTTCCGTTACCAGCCCGCGTCCTTGTTCAAGAGCTGGTGCTTACGTTCGAGACAGAGGCCGAGGTCTCCGGTCTCGCAGTAGGTCAGTTCCATCCAGCTGTAGTCGGCGAAGTCCGGCCTGGTGGTGAGGTCGCTGGGATCGTACTTCTTGGCCGCGTCGAAGTCGCCCGCCACATCGAGGCGCAGCTGACCCTTCTGGGACCCGCTGAAGTCGATGCCGATGGCCCTCGTGGCGGTGTCGACGCGGAGTTCGTTCGTCCGGCACGCGTCCGTCAGGGGAATGGTGATGCTGCCGGTGACCCCTTCGTACGTGCCGCCCAGGGTCGTGGTCGCACCCGCCTTGCACTGGGTGCCGGGGCTTGTCGGCGCCCACTTGTTGAGCTTGACGAGCTTTGATTCGGTGCCCTTCCAAGGGCGTGATCGAATGGTGAAGTCCGTGGTCGTCACGTCATGGCCGAGGGCGGTCGTTCCTTCGGCCGGTGTCCAGAGCGCCCAGCGGTTGTAGATCCAGTGCTGCGTCTTCGGCTGATTGAACTTCTCGTAGCAGGTCACCAGCTGGTTATCCGCGTTGTCCTTGGTCGGGTAGTTCGCCTTGAACCACACTGAACCCTTTTCATCCTCGGGTGCTGTGGGTGACGCGGTGGTTTTGTAGGACGGCGATGGCTTTGACGATGTGGCCGGTCTTGCTCGGGCTGCAGCGCAG
>NZ_CAACVB010000280.1 GCF_900659635.1 Actinomadura roseirufa
GAGGTCCTGTCGGCCGCGGGAGCCGCCGGGGGCGCGCTGCTCGCCGGGCGGGGCAGGGCGGCGGCGGCGCTGAGCGGGGCCGCGCTGCTCGCGGCGTCCGCCTGCACGCGGTTCGGGGTCTTCCACGCCGGGATGCAGTCGGCGAAGGACCCGAAGTACACGGTCGTCCCGCAGCGCGAACGCCTGGAGGCCGCTCACGGCCACCGGTGACGGGAGTCCCGGAACGGCTATCCCGGCGTGAGGCGCCAGTAGCCGTGCGGGTTGAAGAAGATGTCGTCCTCCTCGTAGCGCTCGCACGGATGGTGCCGGAGGATCCATTGCGGCGCGTCCGGGGTGAGGCGGAAGCCCTCGCCGTCCTCGATATCCCGTGCCGGCCGCTCCGTCAGCAGGTGGAGCGCCAGCGCGTCGAGGAGCCCGGCCACGGTGTCGGCGTCCGGCTCGGCTCCGCCGTCGGCGGGGGGCCGTTCCAGCTCGGCGTCCGGCGCGCCGAGCAGGTGCATGCCGCAGCTGTGGTGGACGGACGAGGCCGCGATCGGCCGCTTCACCCAGGCCCGGTAGAGGGGCACCACCGAGTCCTCGGGAAGCCCTGTGTACACGCCCGCCGCGAGGTCGAGCCAGCGCTCGCGGCCGTGCGTCAGGCCGCTGCTCTCGTTCTTGACGGCGGTGGCGCCCGAGCGCAGCAGCTCGGCCGTCAGCACCAGGGACCGCCGCGCGACGGTGAACGACGCGTCCGGCAGGACGGGCGGTGACAGCAGGTAGGCGACGGTGTCGTGCTCCTCGACCGCGGCCCAGTCGGCGCCGGTGAAGGACGCCCGCGCGGCGCACGCCTCGAACGCCGCCGGCATCCGGGGGTCGGGTTCGGTCTCGGAGTACTCGCGGTCGAGCTCGAACCCCTCTTTACCCGCGATGACCTCGACCTCGTCGAGGTCCAGTCCGGTGCCGAGGACGCAGAGGACATGGCGGGAGCTCATCGATGCCTGGTCGTCGATCACGCGGCGCAGGCTACGCCACACCGGTCGAGATGGCAGCTTTTCGGGGGAATCGCCCGTTCTGTACCCCCACGAGGGGAAGCGCTCCGGCCGGGGCGGGGGATGTCACATCGGGCCGTCTGGATACATCTCTCTATAGCGGCCCGCCGGAGGCCGCGACCCCGAGGAGAGGGAGGCGCGGCATGGAGGCCGGTGCGGGAGACGGCGCGCGGAGGCGTTTCGACCTGACGATGCTGCACGCCGTGTACGACGCCTTCCGGCGGGACATGGCGCGGATGGCCGCACTGACCCGGCACGCCGGCGCGGACGGGACGGATAAGCCGGACGGGCCGGACGGCGCGGAACCGTCCGCTGTGACACCGGCGGCGGTGCCCGCGCCGGTACTCAACGGCTGGACGGTCTTCGCCTTCCACTGGCGCGCGCAGCACGCGGCCGAGCACCGCGCGCTGTGGACGGTCATGCGCGGCAGGCCGGTCGCCGCGCTGCGGTCCGCCGCGCTGGACACGATGGACCTGCAGGCCGCCCGGCTCGTCGGGCTCATGGACACGGTGGACGCGGCGCTGGAGCACGGCGACGGGGCGGTCCTGGCGCGCCGCGCCCGGGACGTCCCGGCGGCGGTGAACGCCCACCTCGCCCACAAGGAGGCGCACGTCCTGCCGCTCATCCCCGCCACGCTCACCCCCTACGAGTGGGGCGCGTTCGACGTCGAGTTCCGCCGCCAGGTGGGGCTGCGGGGGCTCGGCGTCTTCCTGCAGTGGCTGCTGGACGGCGCGCCGGACGAGACGTGCCGCGCCGTCCTGCGCCTGCTGCCCCCGCCGGTGCGCTTCGCGTACCGGCGGGGCTGGTCGCCCCGCTACCGCCGCCGGGCCCTGTGGCCGGAGCCCTCCGGCACGTCCGGCTGAACCGCCGGTCCGTCCGGGCCCGGTGACGCGCCGCCGCGCCGCCGGGGATGTCACATTCGCCGATCCGGATCTGTCTCATGTCCAGACGTTCGACCGTCCAGGCGTTCGACGAAGGGACTGACGATGGCGGGGATTCGGGCACCCGGCGGGCAGGCGGGCCGGGCGAGGCCACCGAGGGCCGTGGACGCCACGGCGCGGGCGCTGGACGAGCGGTTCGGCTCGGCCGGCTTCGCCCGCAAGGCGCTGCGCAAGGCGTTCCCGGACCAGTGGAGCTTCCTGGTCGGCGAGATCGCCATGTACTCCTTCGTGATCATCCTGCTGACCGGCGTGTACCTGACCCTCTTCTTCAAGCCGAGCATGCACGAGGTCGTCTACGACGGCTCCTACGCCAAGCTGCGCGGCGTGGAGATGAGCGAGGCGTACGCCTCCACGCTGAAGATCAGCTTCGAGGTGCGCGGCGGGCTGCTGGTCCGGCAGATCCACCACTGGGCGACGCTGATCTTCATGGGCGCGATCCTCGTCCACCTGCTGCGCAACTTCTTCAGCGGCGCGTTCCGCAAGCCGCGCGAGCTGAACTGGCTCATCGGCATCGCGATGTTCGCGCTGGTCATGCTGAACGGGCTGTTCGGCTACTCGCTGCCGGACGACCTGCTGTCGGGGACGGGGATCCGCATCCTGGAGGGCGTCACCGCCTCCGTCCCGCTCGTCGGGTCGTACCTGGTGATGTTCCTGTTCGGCGGCGAGTTCCCGGGGAACGACATCGTCCCGCGGCTGTACGTCGTCCACGTCCTGCTGATCCCCGGGCTCCTCGCGGCGCTGATTCCGCTGCACGCCGTCGTGCTGACCTGGCGCCAGACGCACACCCAGTTCCCCGGCAAGGGCAGCACGAACACCACCGTCCGCGGCTATCCGTTCTTCCCCGTGTTCGTCGCCAAGACCTCGGCGCTGTTCCTGTGGGTGTTCGGCGTCACCGCCCTGCTGGCCGCGTTCGTGCAGATCAACCCGGTCTGGCTGTTCGGCCCGTACGACCCGGGCGCCATCAGCGCCGGCTCGCAGCCCGACTGGTACATGGGCTGGCTGGAGGGGGCGCTGCGCATCATGCCCGCCTGGGAGCTGTCGGCGTGGGGGCACACGGTCACGCTGAGCGTGGTCGTGCCCACGCTGGTCGTGCCGGGCGTCCTGTTCACCGGGCTGGCGGCGTACCCGTTCCTGGAGCGGTGGGTGACGGGCGACCATCAGATCCACCACCTGCTCGACCGGCCCCGCGACGTGCCCGCGCGGACGGGCGTGGGCGTCGCCGGGGTCGTGTTCTACGGTGTGCTGTGGCTCGCGGGCGGAAACGACGTGCTCGCCCACACGTTCCACGTCTCGCTGTTCGCGACGACCTGGTTCTTCCGGGGCGCCGTCATCATCGGCCCGGTGCTGGCCTACGGCGTCGCCTACCGCATCTGCGTCGGCTTGCAGAACCGGGACCTCGGCATCGTCCGGCACGGGCTGGAGACCGGGATCGTCCGGCTGTCCCCGGAAGGAGGGTTCTTCGAGGTCGAACGGCGGCCGGCGGACGAGGCGATCGCCGCGATCACCGACCCGCGTCCGGCCGTCGCCGTCCCGCTGGACGTTCCGCCCCCCGCGGACGGCGTCGAGAGCCCGCGCGGGCGCGGTGGCGCGGCGAGGGTCCGCGCGTCCCTCAACCGGCGTTTCCGTGCCGGCCTCGCCGTAGTGCCGTCCACTGCAGTGCCGTCCAGTGCTGTGCCTTCTCCTCCGGTGCCGAGTGAGGAGCCGGCGGACGGTCCGCGTCCCGTCCCGCCCGCGAGCGGCTGAACCCGGGCCGGCGGTCCCGGGTCAGCGGGTGAACAGGAGGCCGATCACCGGACGGGCGGCCGCCACCGGGTCGCCGCCCAGGTCGGCGGGCAGCGCGCCGCTCAGCCACAGGTCGGCGAAGCCGTGCACGATGGACCAGGCGGCGATCGCGGCGGTGCGCTCGTCCCCGGGGCCGCCCGGCGCGAAGTCCCGGACGTCGCGGACGCCGCGCATCAGTACTCCGTCCGCGCGATCGCGGGCCGCCGTCAGCTCCGGGTCGTCCGCCCGGTGGAGGTCGGGCCGGAACATCACCTCGAAGTAGCCGCGGTGGTCGACGGCGAAGCGGACGTAGGCGAGGCCCACGTCGTGCAGGTCGGTGCCGGCCCCTTCCAGGGCCTCGGCGAAGAGCGTGTAGCCCTCGGCGGCCACAGCCGTGAGGAGCCCGGTCTTGTCGCCGAAGTGGTGGGCGGGCGCGGCGTGCGAGACGCCCGCCCGGCGGGCCAGCTCGCGCAGGCTCCAGCCGGCCGGGCCGGTCTCGGCGATCGCGCCGACCGCGGCGGCCAGGATCGTCCGCCGCAGATCGCCGTGGTGGTAGCTCGGAGGTGTCACCGCGGCAGCATATCTTGTCATTGACAAGTTCCGGCCCCGTAGGGCAATCTTGCCAATGACAAGATTGTGCTACCCGGAGGACGGACCCATGCCGACCCTGCCCTGGACACCCGTGGAGGACGCGCCGCCCGGCACCGAGGTGCTGGTCATGGCGTCCCGGCTCGAGGTGCGCTCGCTGCGCCACGTGCCGGGGTTCATGCTCGCCTCGTTCGCCCTGCTGCGGCAGGCCCGCGGCTCGGCCGGCGCGCACGGCGTGTCGCTGAAGGCCGAGCCGCTGAAGCGCACGTTCTGGACGCTGTCGGCATGGAGCGGCAAGGACGCCCTCCAGGCCTACGCGGCCGCCGAGCCGCACGCCTCCACCATGCGGGCCAAGCGCGCGGTGATGCGCGACTCCACCTTCGTCTTCTGGACGGTGGACGCCGCCGACCTGCCGGTGGACTGGGCCGAGGCGCAGCGCCGCATCGCCGAGCACCCCGGCGGAAGCTGAGCGCGCACGCCACGGCGGGTCACGGGGGCCGGCCGGGGCGGACGGCCCGGCCCGTCAGTCGCGGTCCCGCGCGAACGCGCGCAGGCCCGCGAGGTCGACCACCGTGATCTTGCGCCAGCCGGTGCGGATCAGGCCCGCGCGGCGCAGCCCGTTCAGTGCCCGCGCGACCGTCTCGCGGGAGGCGTCCATCCAGCTCCCGAGCTCCTCCTGGGACAGCGGCGGGCCGATGTCGATGCTGCCGTCCGGCGCGGCCGGGCCGTGGTGGGCCGACATCTCGGCCAGCTCCGCCAGCAATTGCGCGAGCCGGTGCGTGCCCCGGCTGGTGACGTGCGCCTTCAGCCGCCGGTCGGCGTCGTCGAGACGCTGGACGAAGGTGCTGGTGACGAGCATCCACACCTGCGGGTGGGCGTCCAGGAAGCCGGTGAAGCGGGCGGCGGGCACGACCAGCGCGCGGACGGGCGACAGCGCGGTCACCGTCGCCGACCGGGTCCGGCCGCCCAGCACCGCGCTCTCGGCGAGCAGGTCGCCCGGCCCGCGCACGGCGAGCACGACGTCGTGGCCGTCCTCGGTGGCGGAGGTGACCTTCGTCCAGCCGCGCTCGATGATGATGACGTGGTCGGACTCGTCGCCCTGGTACACCAGCGGGGTCTTCACGGCGAAGTGCCGCGGCCGCGCGGCCGACCGCAGCGCCGCCTGCTGCGCGCGGTCGAGGGCGGCCCAGAAGCCCGGGCGCGGCGTGGACGGCGCGTGCGGTGTCACGGCTTCCTCCCCCGGCGTCACGAACGGCTGGTCATCCGAACGGTAGACCGGCCGTGCCGACGAGGGAAGGCGGAACGCGGGTGGCGCGGGCCACCCGCCGCTCCGGCCCCTACTTCGGCACGGCGACGAGCCGGACGGCCAGCCCCGTGAACACGGTCCCGCTGAACAGGTTCAGGCCCCGCGCGACGCGGCGGCTGCGGCGCAGCAGCCGGGCGAGCCGGCCAGACAGCAGCCCGACCGCGCCGTCCACGACGAGGCCGAGCAGGACCAGCGTGAGCCCGAGGACGAGGAACTGCGCCATCGGGTGCCCGAGCGAGGGGTTCACGAACTGCGGCAGGAACGCGATGTTGAAGAGAATGACCTTCGGGTTCAGCAGGTTCGTGACGACGCCCTGCACGAAGGCGCGGCGCCGTCCCGGCCCGGCCGAGGCCGGCTCCTCGCCGGGCTCGCCGCGGTCGCGGAACGAGCGCACCGCGAGGAACAGCAGATAGGCGGCGCCCGCCCAGCGCAGCGCGTGGTACAGCGCGGGCAGCGTGGCGAACAGCGCCGACAGCCCCAGCATCGCGGCGACCGCGTGCGTCAGCGCGCCCGTCGCCACCCCCGCGGCGGCCAGCACGCCCGTCGCGGGACCGCCGCGGCCGCCCATGGCCACGATGAACATCATGTCGGGTCCCGGGGTGACGCACAGGGCGAGCGCGGCCACAACGAAAGCCGCATATAGGGATGGATCGACCATGAAACGCATCATGCAGCATGGGCCTCCCGGCCGCGACCCTATATCCCCCCTTGCCCGACCCTCATCCGCTGGTCACCGCCACCCGGCGACCCCCGGCGCCCCCCTGCGACCCCCCTGCGACCGTGGTCGGAGGCCGGGTGCGGCGCACGGTCCGGCCCGGCCGGGGCCGGGCCGGACCGTGCCATCGCGGCGGCCGGAGGACGCGACGTCAGTCGGCGCGGTCGATGCCCGTCGCGGCGGCCCGGTACGCGCTCGGGGTGACGCCGTAGGCGGCGCGGAAGGCGCGGCTGAAGGCGGCGGCGTCGGGCAGCCCCCAGCGGCCGGCGATCGCGCCGATCCGCTGCGTCGCCAGGAACGGGTCGCGCAGTTCGCGGCGGCAGTGCTCGAGCCGGCGCGAGCGCACGTACCGGGCGACCGTGGTCCCCTTGGGCTGGAACACCCGGTACAGCTGGCGGACCGAGATGTGGTGCGCGTCGGCGATCGCCGCCGGTGACAGTCCCGGGTCGTGCAGCCGCGCCTCGATCCACTCCACGATGGCGCGCAGCATCTCCGCCGAGTCCGGGGACGGCGACTGCGCCGCGCCCAGGCACTCGCTGGCGGCGCCCGTGACCAGCTCGACGATCGCCCCGCCGAGGTGGTGCGCGTACGGCTCGTCCTCGCCGGAGCCGTCCTCGGCGACCGCGGCCAGCAGCGAGGTCACCAGCCGGCCGGTGCGGGCCCGCTCGGTGAGCAGCGTGCCGCCGAGCGTCGCCAGCCGCCCGGCGGGCAGCGGGACGGCCCGGTGCGGGATCACGACGGTGAAGATGTGGTGGGCGTCGAAGGCGATGTCGACGGGGCGGGTCAGGTCGTAGAAGACCACGTCGCCCGGCCTGACCCGCACCTGCCGGTCGTTCTGGCGCAGCAGGCACGAGCCCCGCAGCATGAGGCCGAGCTTGTAGCACTCGCGGGTGTCGCGGGCGATCTGCCGCGGGCTGCGCCGCACGGCGTGCGCCGGAGCGCGCACCTCACCGGCTTCCACTGGTCCGAGAGTGCGGCCGACGAGCCTCGCGGTGAACGGGCCGCGGCCCTGGGGCTGCAGGTGGAAGGGGCCGAAGGCGGTCCCGATCACGTGCCGCCAGTAGTCGGCCTGATCGGCGGCAGGGTGGTCCGAGGTGCTGACGAGCGTGGGCATGGCGCTCCCTTGCGCTTGTACGGACTGGTCCCGGACGCCACCCGCAAGGCTTCTACGCCGCGTCAGGAAGGTCAATGAGCGAGTCAGCACGACGCGCGGGCCGGTCTTTGGCACACCGCGCCAAAATCGCGGCAGGCAGGGCCAAGCCCCCCAGATCAGTCGCGGCTTATACATATCGCGACGAACCCCCGGGGAGCGCTCCCAACCACCTCGAGAACCCGCCGAGAGGAACCCGCCATGCCCGAGGACGAGCTTGAGAACGGCGGCATCAGCCGGAAGAACTTCATCACGGCCGTCGGACTCGGCGCCGTGGCACTGCCCACCGCCGTGACCGCCCTCGCCGCCTCGCCCGCCGAAGCCCGTACCAAGCCGGGAACGACCGGCAGGCTGCTGACCCCCACGCCGAAGTGCACCGACGGCGACAGCAGCGCCACCCACTCCCAGATGGAGGGCCCCTACTTCAAGCCCAACTCGCCCGAGCGCGGCTCGATCGTCGACGGGCCGGGAACCGCGCTCACGCTGACCGGCGTGGTCTACTCGCTGAGCTGCAAGCCGGTCGCCCACGCGCTGCTGGACTTCTGGCAGGCCGACAACAACGGGGACTACGACAACTACACGTTCAAGTTCCGCGGCCACCAGTACACCGACGCGCAGGGCCGCTACGCCCTGACCACGATCGTGCCCGGCCTCTACCCCGGCCGCACCCGGCACATCCACGTCAAGGCGCAGGCCCCGGGCCAGCGGATCCTCACCACGCAGCTGTACTTCCCGGGCGAGCCCCGCAACGGTCAGGACTCGCTGTACGACCCGAGCCTGCTGATCAAGATCACGGGCAACCGGATCGCGAAGACCGCCACGTTCGACTTCGTGCTCCAGGTCCGGTAACACCCTGGTGAGGCCCCGTCCCCGCCCGGTCACCGTTGGGACCCGGCGGGGACGGTCGTGCGGGACCGCGGCCGAGACGTGATGCGAATCGGCCACGAAACGGCAAAGGAATGGATAGTCTCCCAGCGATCGCTTTTGGTTGAGTAAGGAAATCTGGGAGCACACCCCGCATGAGCGCTGCCAACCGGGCACAGGTCATCACACGGTGGGGGGCCATCGCCTTCATGGCGGCCGCGGTCCTGACCGCCACCGTGGGCGGCTTCGCCCAATCCTACGCCGGTCTCTATCACTGGGCGCTGGAGCACGGCCTGCGGGGTTGGAAGGCCGACTCCTTCCCGCTGCTGGTCGACCTCTTCATCATCGTCGGCGAGCTAGGGCTGTTCCTGCTGGCGGTGGACGCCTTCGTGCTGCACCGCCGGCAGCTCCTGAGCTGGCTGGACTTCTTCCTGCCGCTGAGCATCGCGCTCGCCGGCTGGACGGCCAGCCTCATCTTCAACGTCGGTCACGTCGGGCACAAGAACTTCTCCTACCAGGCGACCGCCGCCGTACCGCCGATCGTGTCCATGCTCGGACTGTTCGTCCTGCTGCGCACGCTGCACCGGTACGTCTCGCGCGAAGCCGAGGCGGAGGAGGAGGCCAAGCAGCCCGAGACGCAGCACCGCGCCATCACCGGCCCGGTGACCCTGCAGCAGATCACGCTGATGCCGCTGCGCAACACCGGGCCGTTCCCGCAGATCCAGGTGCCCGGCCACTCCGGCAAGGCGCTGGAGTCGGGCACCGCGCAGGCGGCCGCCGAGGCCGCCGGCGCCGAGCGCGAGGCCAGCCGGTGCAGGAACTCGATGAGATCGAAGTCGGCCACCAGGGTGTCTGCCAGCTCGACGAACACCTCAGCGAGTCGTTGTT
>NZ_CAACVB010000281.1 GCF_900659635.1 Actinomadura roseirufa
CCGGCGGACCTCCGCCGGGCCGATCGCGGCCAGTGCCCGCAGGAACGCGCGTGCCCCCGGCGTCGCGGCGCCCCGCAGGCAGGTGAGGAGGTCGCCGAGCGCGGCGCGCCGGCCCTCGGCGTGCGGGGCGGCGGCCTCCAGCCCGCCGAGCTGCGCGGACGTCCACACCTCCGCCTCCAGGGCGCCGGGCAGCGAGACCAGCGCGCCGGACTCGCGGACGTACGCCTCGTACACCTCGCGGAGGCCGGGAAGCATCAGCGGGGGCGGAGAAGACGGTCGGGTCGCGCTCACCGTCCCAGCCTAGGGCCGCGGCCGTGCCAGGGGGTAAACCGGTCCGGCGCCTTGATCACGCGGGGACGGTCGGCAGGGCGCGCGCCGCCCGCCCTTCCCTCCACGCCGCCGCGCACGCTCCCGGCCCCCCGCCGCGACCTCCCCGCCCCCGGCCTCACCCGCGCGGAGGAGACGGGTGGAGTGGGGAGGGGCGCCAGGGCTTGGAGCGCGCGGGCCGGGGCGCGCAGTGCGCCGAGGTCCTCGCGGCAGGCCGCGCAGGCCGCGAGATGCGCCTCGAACGCGCGGCGGTCCCGGTCCTCCAGCAGTCCGAGGGCGTAGGCGCCGGCGTCGGTGTGCGGCGGCCGCGCGTTCACGGGGTCACGCCCCTCTCCTCCAGGGCCACCCGCAGTGCCCGGAGCGCGTAGTAGACGCGGGACTTCACGGTGCCGACGGGGATGCCGAGGCGCCGGGCGGCCTCGTTGACCGTCCGGTCCCGGAAGAAGGTCTCCTCCAGGATCTCGCGATGGGCGGGGGACAGCGCGAGCAGGGCATCCGACACCACGACCGAACGCAGGAGGTCCTCCAGCCCGTCGGGGACGCGCAGATTCTCCAGCGGCCCCTCGCCCGCCTCCCGCGGCCGCGCGTTCCGGCGCCGCGTGTCGTCGATGACGATGCGGCGGGCGACCGTGGCCAGCCACGGCAGCAGCGAGGGCGCCTCGGCGTCGAGCCGGTGCGCGCCCCGCCAGGCGCGGATCATCGTCTCCTGCACCACGTCCTCGGCCCAGTGCCGGTCCCCGCCGGTGAGACGGAGCACGAACGACAGCAGCGGGCGCCCGTACACGCCGTACAGCTCGGTGACGATCACCTGCTCGTCCACCGCGCCGCCGGGGCGCGGGCCGCGGAACCAGCTCCACGGCCCCGTGCCCGCGGGCGGGCACGCGCGGGCGGCGGGCGGTGCGGGCGGTGCCGCGGAGGGGGAGCGATGGGCCATCGGGGTCTCCGGCTGGTGCGGGGGCGGGGACCGTGAGCCAGGGGTCACGTCGGGGGGCAGTACGGCGCGGCGACCCGGAACGGTTCAAAGGGCGGGCGGCGCGGATCGGAACGGTCCGGGGCAGGGGGAGTCCCGGCGGGCCCTTACCAGTTGGCTAGGAATTCATAACCTTCTGAGGCCCGTGCGGTGTTCGTCACGTCGAATGTGGTGCCGAGAGCGTCACACGAGAGCGGAGGGAGCACACCCGGCACCACCACGGCATCCTCCACCTGGCAACACTCACTCCACATTTATGGGGCGAATGCGGGCACCCGGCCCTGTTTGCCCGGAGGACGACCGAGGGGCGGATCGGGAGTGAAAGGGAACAGGGAAGGACGGCTGTCCTACCGTCTGCTGCTGGCGGTGGACATCCAGGGCTACAGCAAGCGCGACACGCGCGAGCAACTGCTCGCGCAACGTCAGCTCTCGGACGCGCTCGACCGCGCCGCGCGCGGCGTCGGGCTCGACCGCGAGCGCTGGGACAAGCAGGTCGGCGGCGACGGCGAGCTCGCGACGCTGCCCGTGGGGACCGACCCCGCGCTGGTGGCGGGCGACTTCGCCCTCGGGCTCGCGGACGCGCTCCGCGAGGTCAACCGGCGCGACGCGGCCCGGTTCCGGCTGCGGGTGCGGCTCTCGCTGCACCACGGAACCCTCACCGCGGGGCCGTTCGGGCCGGCGGGCGACGCGCCCATCGTCGTGCAGCGGCTGCTGGACGCCGCGCCGCTGCGCCGGCTGCTGGTCGACGACCCGGGCCGCGACCTGGCCTACGTGGTCTCGGACTCGCTGTTCGAGGACGTCGTGCAGACGGGGTTCTGCGCGCTGCCCCCGGAGGCGTTCCATGCCATCAAGGTCACCGCGAAGGGGGCGACGTTTCGCGGCCATGTCCTGACCGGCCGCGCGACCCGCGGCGGCGAGGCGCCCGGCGAGGAGCGGAGCGGGCCGGACGGCCCGCCCGCCGCCGACGCGCACGTCCTCGACTTCCCGGCGCTGGCCGTCCGGTAGCCGTGGCGGCGCGGGGGAAGCGATCCGGTGTTCCCGGGGTTGTGCCCTGAGTATCCGGCGGGCCGGCCGGGTAGGTCCCGGGCCGGCCCGTCCCATATCCCAGGGAGGCGCACGATGGCGGACGACGCGGCGCTGGTGAAGCTTCTGGCCGGGCACGACCTCGGAATCCTCGCCACGCTCAAACGCGACGGGCGGCCCCAGCTGTCCAACGTCAACTATCACTTCGACGAGGGCCGCCGGCTGATCCGGGTGTCGATCACCGCGGACCGGGCCAAGGCCCGCAACCTGCGCCGCGACCCGCGCGCGAGCCTGCACGTCAGCACCGCCGACGGCTGGTCCTGGGCCGTCGCCGAGGGCACCGCCGAGCTGTCGGAGGTCGCCGCCGAGCCCGGCGACGCGGCCGTGGAGGAGCTCATCGACGTCTACCGCGCCATCCGCGGCGAGCACCCCGACTGGGACGACTACCGCCGCGCGATGGTCGCCGACGGGCGGGTCGCCGTCCGCATCACCGTCGAGCACCTCTACGGCCAGGCCCGCCCCTGACCCTCCCCGCCCGGGATCCGGGACGGGGACGGCCGAGCCGCGGGCGGCGGCGGTCAGGGCAGCAGGGCCGCCAGGAGCCGGTTGTCGCCGCGCTGCCAGAGGGTGCCGACCTCGGCGAAGCCCGCCCGCCGCAGCGCGGCGGCGTGGGTGGACAGCAGCCGCGACTCCGAGCCGTCGTGGGCGACGCTCTCCTCTCGCAGCTCGTGCAGGCTCGCGAACTCGGGGTCGGCGGCGATCGCCTCCCACCACTCCCGCCAGTCCTCCGGGCGGTCGCCGGTGCGGCGGCGCGCGCCCTCGCGCTCGCGCAGCGCGACCTCCAGCCGGGCCAGGCGGGGCGCCGAGTCGTCCACCGAGAGGTTGTCGCCGTTGAGGAACAGCCCGCCCGGCCGCAGCACCCGGGCCAGTTCGGCGTAGGTGACGCGCAGGTTCTCGGCGGAGATCCAGTGCAGCGCGGTGGTGCTGACGGCGGCGTCGGCCTGCCGGTCCAGCCGCAGCCGGGCCGCCCAGCCGGGCTCGCGCAGGTCCAGCTCGGTGAAGGTCAGGCCGGCCCGCCCGGCGTGCACGGCGCGGCCGAGCGACATCAGCAGCGGGTCGGCGTCGATGGCGATGACGGTGGCCGCGGGGAGGCGGTCCAGGATGCGCCCGGCCAGTGAGCCGGGGCCGCAGCCGAGGTCCAGCACGAGCGGGTCGGGCCGGCCCGCCGCCGCCTCCACCGCGTCGATCATCGCGGTGAAGCGCTCCTCGCGGTCGGGGACGTACCCTTCCTGCTGGACGTCCCAGCGGGCGATCCACTCGTCGGCGGACTCGCGGCCGATCAGGGTCATGTCTCCTCCTGTCACTGTCATATAGCCTTTGGATGGTTACAAGCTAAGCCGGGACGGAGTAACTGGTCAAGTGAACTTCAATAGTCACGCGGACGCCGTGGTGATGGCCGCCGCGGGCCTGGTCAACGTGCTCACCGAGGGGGAGCGCCGCGGCCGCCGCTACACCCCGCCCGGACCGGAGGCGCTCGCGGACGAGGTCACCGAGGTGCTGCGCGGCGTCAGCCCGCGCGCCCGCGTCACGGCGGCGGGGACGGCGGAGCTGGTCCCCGTCGCGCGCCGGCTGCGGCTGGTGTTCCAGGCGGTCGCCGACGGGGACCTGGACGCCGCCGCCGGGCACGTCAACCGGATGCTGGAGGAAACGCAGGCGCGCCCCCGGCTGGAACGGCACGACGGCGAGCCGTGGCACGTGCACTTCCACGGCGCCGGCGGCGGCCTCGCCGACGACTGGGCCGGCCCCTGCGCCACCGGCCTCGCCGTCGTCATCGGCGGCGAGCTGCACGACCGTCTCGGGGTGTGCACCGCCGCGCACTGCGACCGGGTCTACGTCGACACCTCCCGCAACGGCACCCGCCGGTACTGCTCCACCGCCTGCCAGAACCGCGTCAAGACCGCCGCGTTCCGCGCCCGCGCGCACACCGGCTGACCCCGGACGGCCCCGCCGCGGGCGAGCCGGGCGGAGGAGAGTCTCGCCGGGCGCACCGGTGATGCCCCCGTGGCCGGAGGCGGTCCTTGTGGCGGCGGCGCACCGCTGGCTACCGTTCGGTAATCAGCACGGGGGAGTGACACGCATGCCGTACGAGATCGAGGCCACCGCCACCACCACCGCGACACCCGAGAACCTGTTCCGGCACCTGATCGTGCCCGAGGCGTGGGGGGCCTGGGGCCGGTTCCCGATGCCCGCGCGCCAGGTCCGCCTGGGCGACACCACCACCTACGGCGTCGGGACGGTCAAGAGGATCTGGCCCGCCCGGGAGCAGACCGTCGCCTGCGACCCGCACCGGCACTTCGCCTACATCGCGCTCGCCGGGCTGCCGGTCCGCCGCTACCGCTCCGACGTCCACCTGGAGGCCGCCGGGGACGGCACCCGCATCCGCTGGCAGGCCAGGTTCGAGCCGCTCGTCCCCGGCACCGGCCCGCTGTTGCGCGGCGCCCTGCGGCTGATGCTGGTCGCCTTCATCCGCTGGCTGCCCGGCCACGCCGAACACTGCCACGGCCCCTGCCCCGCCCGGCTGGCCGCCGATATCTAACTGCGATCGTGCGCTGGTGAGATGCGCCCTCAAAGAAAAGAGTACGAGCCGAGAGCACCCCGCAGTTCTCTCGGCTCGCACGTTCGTGACGGTCCCCGTTTAGACGGGATCGGGGCCGTAGACCTCCCACAGCTCGCCGGCGAAGAACCGGCCGAAGTCGATCAGCTTGCCCGCGCCGTCCGGTCCGGCCGTGCGGAAGGTGGTCAGCTGCCGGGCGAAGTCGGTGAGCTGGATGTGCAGCACGCCCGCCGCCAGCACCGCGGCGCCGTCCTCGTCCTCCTCGGCGACGTGGCCCTCCAGCAGCCGCACGTACAGGGTGGACGTGTCCGGCCAGATCCGCGTCGGCGGGCCGTGCAGCACGTTCTTGTGGCCGGTCAGGGTGCGGGGCCGGTCCTCGCCGTCGGTGAAGTACAGGCGGTACTTCATCAGCCGGCGATCGTCCGAGCCGTCGGGCACGAACAGGTTGAACCAGCCCCGCTGGACAGGACGCCGGCCCCCGCGGCCAGCGGCGTCGATCCATCCCTCGGCCCGCGCGGTGTGCCCGGGCTCGGCCAGGAAGCGGTCGGTGTCCTCCGCGGTGATGGTCAGGCGGAACGACAGCCGCTCCCGCCCGTCCGCGAGCTCCCCGGCCCGCGGGTCGACCACCCCGTAGGTGACGAACCCCTTCATCTCCTCGGTGAACGACAGCGACGTACGGTCCGGCGCCGCGGCGGACGATCCCCCGACGCCGCCATTGCTCCCCGAATCCGGACCGTACGCCCTGCCGTTGACCGCCCCGCCCGGTGCGCCGGTCCCCGCGACCGTCGCACCCCCCGCGCCGGCGGGCGCTTCGGTCCCCGCGACCGTCGCACCCCCCGTCTCGGCCGGAACGGTGCCGGTGGACGCGCCCGCACCCCCGCGTGCGGGCACGCTCTCCAGCAGCCGCGTGGCCATGCGGTCGGCCTGCGCGGCGATCGTGAGCGAGGGGTTCGGGCCCACCGGACCGGGCATCGCCGCCCCGTCGGCGATGTAGAGGCCCGGGTACCCGAACACCTCGCCGAAGGCGTCGCAGACGCCCTCGCCTCTATGGGCGCCCATGGGGGCGCCGCCCAGCGGATGCACGGTGATGATCCGCTTGCGGAACCACATCGGGTTGTCGGCGTAGTCCGCGCCGAGCACGTCCGCGATGCCCTGCATGGTCTTGCGGACGCGCTGGAAGTGCGCCTCGCTCGTCCTGGTCGTCCAGTCGGCGGCGAGCCGGCCGTCGCGCAGGTTCAGCATCCCGTCGGCGGTGTCGCGGCCCATCCCGAGCAGCGGCAGCGAGCTGACCGTCAGCGCCCCGTCGCCGATCAGGTCGGACAGCTCCTTCGACAGGTTCGTGTCCGGCGCGTCCCGGAAGAACTCGGTGAAGCGGTTCCACAGGAACTTCACCGCGCGCTCGATCTCGTTGCCGACGTCGAAGCCCTGCACGATCCAGTCGGTGAACGCCGGGTACCCGCCGTCCTGGATGTAGGCGCCGCGGCCCGCGCCGGGCACGCCGTCCAGCTCGTCCGGCAGCCGGATCGCACTGGTGATCACCGGGCCGCGGGCGGCGTCCAGCGGCCGGACCCGGTTGCGGTCCTTGGCCTTGAGCAGGAACGTCAGCAGGTCGCCGTTGCCGCTGAAGCGGGTGCCGAGCGCCTCGCTCAGCCCCGGGAACGCCGCGCGCGACTTCAGCAGCAGGAACGTCGTGCCGTAGGTGCCGGCGCCCAGGACGAGCCGGTCGCACGACATCGTCACGACCTCCCGCCCCCTGGACGTCGCCGTCAGGTCGGCGTGGTGGACGTAGTCGACCTCGTAGCCGCCGCCCGGCCGCGGCCGGATCGCCTTGACCTCGTGGGAGGTGCGGATGTCGGCGCCGTGATGGTGGGCCGCCGACAGGTAGGTGTGGTCCAGGGTGTTCTTGGCGCCCTCGTTGCAGCCGATGTCGCACTCGCCGCACAGCTTGCACGTCCGCCGGCCGACGCCGTGGATGTTGCCGTACTCGGGGTCGGCGATCGGCAGGCTCAGCCCCGGCGCGTCCCCGGGCCGGGAGGCGAAGCTCACCGCGAGCGGCGGCAGCGCGCAGTCCAGCCCGAGCTCGGCCGCCGCGTCCTGCATGGCGTGCGTCTTGGGCGTGTCGTCGAACGGCGCCCGGTCCAGCGGGTAGGGCGCCGGGGTCATCATCGCCTCGACCGCGTCGTAGTGCGGGTCGAGGTCGGCGCGCGACACCGGCCACGGCGCGTGCGCGCCGCCGGGCAGGATCTCGTCGTGGACGAACCAGCGCTCGTCCTTGCGCAGCAGCACGTTGGCGTAGATCAGCGAGCCGCCGCCGAGCCCGGAGGACACCACCGAGTCGCAGCCCTTGAAGCTCCACACGTCGAACATGCCGTACAGGCCCTCGGAGGGGTCCCAGAACGCCCGGCCCATCTGCTGGGGCGAGCGCGGGAAGCTGCCCGGCGGGAACGGTCGGCCCCGCTCCAGCAGGACCACCGACCGCCCGGCCTCGGCCAGCCGGTACGCGGCGACCGAGCCGCCGAACCCCGAGCCGATCACCACGGCCTCGACGTGTTCCATGGGGGCGTTCGCCCCGCGCGTGCGCGCCATCAGCCTGCCTTCCTCTTGAGGAAGTCGAGTACGTGGGGGAAGACATCGGCCGCCGCCCGCGCGCCCATGAACGCGTCCTGGTGGCCGTACCCCGGGACGACCTGCAGCTCGTGCAGGCCCGGCGTGATCGACTCGAGGGTGTGGTGGCAGACGATGTTGGAGTCGGTGAACACGTGGTTGCGGTCTCCGGTGAGGAACAGGATCGGTGTGGTGACGTCCGCGGCCCGGGACAGGTAGTCGTAGGGGAGACCGGCGTGCCTGCGGTCGTGGCGGTCGTACTTGACCGCCCGGCCCGCCTTCACCATCTTGTGGACGTGCCGGTAGTAGTGGACGCCGCAGGCCCCGAACAGGTCGGGCAGCCGGCCGTGGGTGACCGGCGACATCTTGCGGTGCGTGTATATCGGCTTGCCGCCGCCCCACATGAGGCTGAGGACGTGGCAGGCGGGCTCGTCGCACGTACGGTGGAACGGCGCGATCGCCTTGGAGATCATCCAGCCGCGGGTGAGGAACGGGGCGTTGCCGAACCGCGGATCGAGGAACGGCAGCCCGAGGACGTACTCCAGCAGCGGCGGCGCCCCCAGCAGCTTCATCCGCGACCACAGCGGCGTCCGCGGGATCAGCGAGACGCTGTTGCAGGTCAGGGTCGCGATGTCGGTGACGGTGCCGGCGAACAGGGCCATCGAGAACGTCACCGCGCCCAGGCAGTGCGTGATCACGTGCACCCGCCGGTCCCCGATGTGACGGCGCAGCTCCGCCATCGCCGCCGGGTGGTCGAAGTGCGCGATGTCGTCCAGCGTGTAGCGGTGCGTCTCGGTGTCGTAGGGGAACCGGCCGCTCATCCGGAAGTCCAGGGCCCACACGTCGCCGAAACCGGCGTCGTGCAGGAAGTTCACCAGGTTGTCGTGCTCGGGCATGACGTACATGTCGCTGGAGGTCGTCAGGCCGTGCACCAGCAGGACGACGTCGTCGCAGTCCTCACGCCGGAACCGGGTGAGGTTCAGGCCCAGCCCGTCGGTGGTCGCGAAGGGGTGCACGGAGATCTCGGCGTCGTCGACGCCCCTGTGCGTGAACCGTGTGATCGTTTCCATCCGTACCCCTCCGCCTTTCGACGTGCTCAACCTTGCCAAACACGGATATCCGCGCGTCATCGTGGAGAACTCGTACTTCGCGCGTCCGGAGCCCGTGTCCACGAACAGTACGTACGTGGGGTATGAGTTGAAATCGGGTGGTGTGGTTCAAGGACGTTCCGGACACACGGTTCGGACGTTCGCGGGGGGAAACCGGTTCAAGCCGCGCGTGGCCCGTACAGGACAGGTTTCGCACGCCGTTCTCACCCCCGCGGATCCCGCGGGCGGCGTCTAAGGCGGCGCGTTCCCGCGGGCTCGGCCCGCCGGCGCGGCCGGCCCGCGCGGTCAGCCCGCGCGGTCGTCGGCGCGGTTCATCGCGGTCGCCACCCCCACCCGCGAGGTCACACCGATCTTGGCGAAGACCCGGGACAGGTGCGTCTCGACCGTCCGGACGCTGAGGAACAGCCGCTCGGCGATCTGCTGGTTGCTGCACCCCTCGGCGACCAGCGTCGCGATCTCCAGCTCCCGCGGCGACAGCCCGAAGGGCGTGTCGCCCTTGGCGGCGCCGCCCGCCGCCCGGCCGGCGGACCGGCCGCCGGTCGGCACCCGCACCCCCAGCCGCCGCTGCTCCCGGACGGCCT
>NZ_CAACVB010000282.1 GCF_900659635.1 Actinomadura roseirufa
AGCGCCCTGCCGCCGGTCTCGGCGCCGAGCACGACGGCGCCGTCGCCGGGGCGGTGCGCGGGGACGCGGGTCGCGAGGGCGCGCAGGTCGTCGGGGGAGTCCACGACGCGGGCGACGAGCCAGCCGCCGGGGACCGGTTCCGCGGCGGCCGCCAGGCGCCGCGCGTGCTCGTCCAGCCGGTCCCGGCGCAGTGACTCCAGTTCGCGCCGCGTCTGCGCGAGCGTCTCCAGGCGGCGGCGCAGCCGGTCGGGCGCCTGGTCGGGGTGGACGTCCAGCAGGGCCGCCAGTTCGGTGAGGAGGGCGCGCCGGTGGTCGTGGTGCCGCAGGGCGTCCGCGCCGGTGAGCGCCTCGACGCGGCGCAGGCCGGTGCCGATGGAGGACTCGCCGACGATGTGGACGGGGCCCGCCTGCGAGCCGTGGCCGACGTGTGTGCCGCCGCACAGTTCGCGGGACGCGTCGCCGATGTCGACGATCCGCACGCGGTCGCCGTACTTCTCGCCGAACAGCGCGACCGCCCCGGCCGCCTCCGCCTCGGCGCGGCCCGCCTCCCAGACGCGGACGCCGGGGTCGTCCAGCAGGTAGTCGTTCACCAGGGTCTGGACGGTGTCCAGCTCGGCGCGGCCGAGTGCGGAGAAGTGCGCGAAGTCGAAGCGCAGCCGGCCGGGTTCCACGCGCGAGCCGCGCTGGGCCGCGTGGTCGCCGAGGACGCGGCGCAGCATCGCGTGCAGGACGTGGGTGGCGCTGTGCGAGCGTGCGGTCGCCGCGCGCCGGTCGGCGTCCACGGTCGCCTCCGCCTCCGCGCCGGGGCGCACTTCGCCTTCGGTCACCCGGACGGTGTGGACGTGCAGTCCGTCCAGTCCCCGGCGGGTGTCGACGACCTGTAGGACGCCCCCATCGGAGGTGCGCAGCGTGCCGGTGTCGCCCACCTGGCCGCCCGCCTCCGCGTAGAAGGGGCTCCGGGTGAGGATCACCTCGACTTGGTCGCCCTCGCGCGCGCTCTGCACGGTGCCGGTGTCGTCGAGGAGCGCGACCAGACGCGTTTCGGTGGTGGTGGTTTCGTACCCGACGAACTCGGTCAGCCCGTACTCGGCGCCGATCCGCCGATACAGGTCCCGGCGCGCGGCCGCCTCACCCTTGCGGTCCCGGCTCGCGCGGTGCGCCTGGCGGCGCTGCTCGTCGAGCAGGGCGGCGAAGGCGTCCTCGTCGACGGTGAGGCCCGCCGAGCGCGCCGCGTCCAGGGTGAGGTCGATGGGGAAGCCGTAGGTGTCGTGCAGGTCGAACGCGGTCCGGCCGGAGAGGGGGGACGTCGCCCGGCCGATCGCGGTCTCCAGGATCCGGGAGCCCTGCCGGAGCGTCCGCTCGAAGCCGTCCTCCTCGGCGGTGACGACGCGCCGGATCAGCTCGGACTCGCGCGTCAGCTCCGGCCACGCCTCGCCCAGGTTGCCGACGACGGTCCCGGTGAGCGCGGCCAGGACCGGTCCGTCGATGCCCAGACGGCGCGCGTGCAGGATCGTGCGGCGCATGAGGCGCCGCAGGACGTATCCGCGGCCGTCGCGGGAGGGCAGCACGCCGTCCGCGATGAGGAACGCGACGGAGCGCGCGTGCTCGGCGACGATGCGGATGGAGGTGGAGGTGTCGCCGCCGTCGCGTCCGGGGTACTCGCGTCCCGACATCTCCTGGACGAGCCGGAACCCCGGGGCGAGCAGGTCGGTCTCGCACACGGTCTCGACGTCCTGGAGGATCGCCGCGAGCCGGTCGAGGCCCAGGCCCGTGTCGATGTTGCGGTGGGGCAGCGTTCCCACCACGGGGTAATCGCCCTTGCCGGTCCCTTCGCCGCGGAGGTTCTGCATGAACACGAGGTTCCATAGTTCCTGGTAGCGCTCTCCGTCCACCGCAGGGCCGCCGTCACGCCCGAAGGACGGTCCACGGTCGTAGTGGAGTTCGGACGAGGGCCCGCATGGGCCGGGCATGCCCATGGACCAGTAGTTGTCCTCCATCCCGAGCCGCTGGATGCGTTCCGAGGGGACGCCGACACCGCGCCAGAGTTGCTCCGCCTCGTCGTCATCGAGGTACACGGTGACCCAAAGGCGGTCGCGGTCGAGGTTGTAGTGGCGGGTGAACAGCTCCCACGCCCAGGAGATGGCCTCCGCCTTGAAGTAGTCGCCGAAGGAGAAGTTGCCGAGCATCTCGAAGAACGTCGCATGGCGCGTCGTGCGCCCCACGTTCTCGATGTCGGACGTCCGCGCGCACTTCTGCACGGACATCGCGCGGGGATGCTCCGGGACGGTCTCGCCGAGGAAGCAGGGCTTGAACTGGTTCATGCCCGCGTTCGCCAGGAGCAGCGTGGGATCGGACGGGATGAGCGAGCTGGACGGCACGACGCGGTGGTCGCGTTCGCCGAAGAAGCCCAGGAAGGTCGAGCGGATGTCAGAGGAGCGCATGGGACGGCCTCACGAGGTCGATGGGATGACGGCGCGCACCGCCGAGCCGGGCCGGGCACGAATGCTCGGTTTCCGGCTCGGCGCGGCTAGCTCGCCGCCCCACCTCGTGAAGGGCCATCGGTTCCGCTCGGTTCCGTTCGGACGTCGGTGAAAGTCGGTTCACGCTACCTCGCGGGCCGCGCCCCCGGCACGTCCATTTCGCTCGGGACGCGAGGGGCGGCGACGGGACCCGGCGAGGCGATGGGCTCGGCGGGGGCGGCGGCCCTGGCGTCGTAGGCGGCGCGTGCCGTGTCGATCTCGTCGAGGTGGGACTCGGCCCACTTGACGAGCGAGCTGGCGGCGTCCAGGAGCGTCGCGCCCAAGGGGGTGAGGGTGTAGTCCACGCGGGGCGGCATGACCGGGTAGACGGTGCGGGCGACGATGCCGTCGCGTTCGAGGCCGCGCAGGGTGACGGTGAGCATGCGCTGGCTGATGCCGTCGATCTCGCGCTTGAGCTCGGTGAAGCGCTTGGTGCGCTCGCCGAGGATCGCGATCACCTGGAGCGACCACTTGTCGCCGACCCGGTCGAGGATCTCCCGGGCGCGGCACATCGACGGGTGGTGCTCGCGGAACGCGCTGGGCTGCATGGTTCTCTCCAGGTGACCGGGGCAGGAAAAAGTGCCTTCTTGTGCCGACTCGGGGGGCGTCCGCACGATGGTGACGGTTCCCATTCGGAACCGTCTTACCTCTCGGAACTCAAGGAGACACGATGACCGCCCAGCTTGTCGAGATCCCGGGCTACGTCGCCGGGACGTGGGAGATCGACCCGGTCCACTCCGGCGTGGGCTTCACGATCAGGCACCTGATGGTCAGCAAGGTCCGCGGCCGGTTCGGGACGTTCGAGGGGACGATCATCACGGCCGAGGACGTCCTGGACTCGTCGGTGACCGCGACCGTCGACCTGTCCTCCATCGACACCGGCAACGCCCAGCGCGACGAGCACGTCCGGTCCGCGGACTTCCTGGACGTCGCGAAATACCCCTCCATGACGTTCCGGTCCACCGGCCTGCGCGCCGAGGACGAGGGTTTCCTGCTCGACGGGGAGCTGTCGCTGCGCGAGGTGACCAAGGACATCACGTTCCGGCTCCAGGTCGAGGGCTTCGGCCCGGACGTGTTCCGGCAGGACGACCCGTTCAAGGGCGCCCGCGTCGGGTTCACGGCGACCGGCGAGCTCAGCCGCCTGGAGTTCGGGGTCGGGGACGGCGCGACGATCCCGGGCGGGGCGCTGGCGCTGAGCGACAAGATCCAGATCGTGCTGGAGATCCAGGCGGCGCTGCGGACCGGCTGAGCCCCCGTTCCCCCGCCGTTCCCGTTCCGTTCAGGCGCCGCCCGCGCCGCAGGCGTGATCATTGGATGCCCCGGGGGACGAGCGCGGAGGGCATCGATGACGGACGGGACGCCCGGCGGGGCGCCGGCGGGGGAGGGGCCCCGGCGGGCGCGGCTCGCGGCGCCGTGGCTGGTGGGCGGGCTGACCGCGGTCATCACCGCGGTGACGACCTCACTGGACGCGCTGCGGCTGCCGGGGCCGGCGCAGCTCGCGGTGACCGGCGGCGTGGCCGCCCTCGCGGGGATCGCGGCCTGGGCCGCGCAGCAGGGAGCGGGGGCAGGGCGGCCGGCCGCGCCCGCGGCGCTCGGCGCGGTCACCCCGGCGCAGCTCCCGCCGGTGATCGCCCATTTCACCGGCCGGGACGAGTCGCTCGGCGAGCTGCGCCGCGCGGTCGCCGCGGGCTCGGGGTCCCCGGCGTCGCCGCTGGTGGTGTCGCTGCACGGCCCGGCCGGGGTGGGCAAGTCGGCGCTGGCCGCCCGGTTCGCGCACGAGATCGCCGACGGCTATCCCGACGGCTCCCTCTACTTCGACCTGCGCGGCACGGGGGACGCGCGGGTCGCCCCCGAGGAGGTGCTGATCGGGTTCCTGCAGGCGCTGGGCGTCCGGCTGGCCACCGACCCCGGCGGGCTGCCGGAGCTGCAGAAGCTGTGGTGGACGTGGACGCGCGGCCTCCGGCTGCTCGTCCTGCTGGACAACGCCCGCGACGCCGACCAGGTGCGGGCGCTGCTGCCGCCGGTGGCCGGCTGCGCGGTGCTGGTGACCTCGCGGCAGCCGCTCTACCTGCGCAACACCGTCGACCGGCGGCTGCGCCGGTTCACCGCGCAGCACTCGGTGGAACTGCTCGCCCGGCTCGCCGGGCCGGACCGGATCCGGCGCGACCCGGAGGCCGCGGCCGAGATCGCCGAGCTGTGCGGGCACCTGCCGCTCGCCGTCGGGATCTGCGGCGGGCGGCTCGCGGCCCGCGAGTCGTGGACGCCGCGCGCGATGGCCGACCGGTTGCAGGACGAGCGCCGCCGCAGGCTGGACGAGCTGGAGACGGCCCGCGACATCGACAAGAGCGTCCGGGCGAGCCTGGCGCTCAGCTACGACGACTGCAGCCGCACGCAGCGCCGCCTGCTGCGCACGCTCGGGCTGCTCACCGTGCCCGACGTGCAGGGCTGGGCGGCGGGCGCGCTGCTCGGGGTGTCGGACCTGGAGGGCGACGACCAGCTCGAGGCCCTCGTCGACGCCCAGCTCGTCGAGTGCTCCGGGACGGACGCGACGGGCCGGATGCGCTACCGGCTGCACGATTTGGTCCGGCTGTACGCGCGGGAGCGGGCCGAGCGGGAGGACGCCGGGCATGAGCGGGACGCGGCCGTCGAGCGCGTCCTGGACGGGTACCGGGAGCGCGCGGAACGGGTCGCGGCGGCGCGCTGGCCGCAGGACTGGCATCGCGGGTCCGGGCAGGTGCCCCGCGCGGAGTACTCGGCGGTGGACTGGCTGACCAGCGAGCGCCTCGCCGTCCTCGCGCTGCTGGACCAGGGGGCGCGGCGCGAGATGTGGGGCCTGGTGTGGCGGCTCGGCCGGGCGGCGTGCTCGCTGTTCCACTCGCTGCGGGTGTTCTGGCCGGAGTGGCGGGCGGCGGCCGAGCTGACCTACTCGGTGGCCGTGGAACTGGGCGACGACCGTTCCCTGGGCATCGCCCTGCTCGAACGGTCGTCGGTAGAGGGCAACCAGGGACGGATGGACCACGCGAACCGCGACGCGTCCGAGGCCCTGCGCATCTTCACCGGGGCACGCGAGATGTGGTGGCGGGCGCGCGCGCTGAGGGCCGTGGGCATGAGCCTTAGGGACGCGGGGAACCTGGACGAGGGCCAGCGCTACCTCCTTGAGTCCATCGAAGCGTTCGAGGAGCAGGGCGACGCGTGGTGGCAGGCGCGCACCCAGCGGAACCTGGCCGAGCTGCGGCTCGCCCAGCGCCGCTACGAGGAGGCCCGCGGCCTGCTCGAACGCTCCCTCGCGGTGTTCCAGCGCGACGGCAACCGCTACTCGGAGGCGCAGACGCTCCGCGCCCTCGGCGAGGTGCTGGCCTCGGAGGCGCGCGGCCTGCGCGCGGCCGGCGAGCAGGCCGCCGCCGACGTCAAGTACAGCCTGGCGGCGCCCGCGCTGGAGCGCGCGGCCGAGGCGTTCCGGCTGCGCGGCGAGCAGTGGGAGGAGGCCCGCTGCCTGCGCGCCGCCGGTGAGGTCGGCGACCCCCGTAACGGCCTGCGCGAACTGGCGTTCGTCCGGCAGGCCGAACGGATGCTGGAGGCGCTCGGCGACACCTGGGGCGTCGCGCGGATCCGCATCTCCGAGGGCCGCGCCCTCGGCCGCCTCGGCAGGCACGCCGAGGCCGCCGCCGCCCTCCGCGGGGCCGTGACCGCCTTCGACGAGCTGGGGGACCGCTGGTGGCAGGCCCGCAGCCGGCGGACGCTCGCCGAGGTCCTGCTGGACGCGGGGGAGCGCGAGCAGGCCGTAGAACCGGCCCGCGAGGCCCTCGACCTCTACCAGAGCCTGGGCAACGAGGCGGGCGTGACCCGCGCCCAGTCCGTCCTGGATAGGGCTGAATTGTAAGAAGCCCGGCCCACCGCGCTCGCCCAGGGCTCGCTTCGCGACCGGTCTTGTGCGAGCGCGAATCGCTTCGCCTGACGGCTATCGAGTGGAGGAGTTTTGCGCTGGGGTGCTCGGGCTGTGGTCCTCGCCGAGCGGCGGGGTCATCGGCGCGGTGACCGGTGGCCTGGGCGGAGGCGGGGGAGGAGCGTGGGCAGGGTCTCCAGGGTCGTGATCCGGGGTACGTCCAGGTTCGGTGGCGGGGGGTCGCCGGAACGGTCCAGCCAGACCCCGGCCAGTCCGGCGGCCGCGGCGGCGCGGGCGTCGGTCCCGAGTTTGTCCCCGACGTAGACGGCCGCGTCCGGGGGCAGGTCCAGCCCGGCGCAGGCCGCGTGGAAGATCTCCGCCGCGGGTTTCGCGAACCCCGCCTCGCTCGAGGCGAGGACGTACGGCAGCCGGTTCGCGAGCCCGATCCGCTCGATCTTCGCGCGCTGCTGCTCCGCCCGCCCGTTGGTGATCACGCCGAGGCGCGTCCCGCCCGCGGCCAGGACCGCCAGGGCCGGGACGGCGTCCGGGAACGCGCGCCACGCCGAGGCGTACCGGCCGGCGTACCCGGCGAACCAGGCGTCGGCGCGGCCGGTGTCCCAGCTGCCGAGGCCCAGGTCCCGCGCCAGCCCGATGATGCGCGCGCGCCGCTGGTCCGCGAAGCTCAGCTCGCCCGCCAGGTAGCGGTCGATCGCCTCCTCGGTCAGTTCGAGCCAGCGCCGGACGAGCGGGGCGGCGTCCTCCGCCGGGAACGAGGCGGCGATCGCCGTGGCGGCCGCGGCGTCGTGGTCGAAGAGGGTCCCGTCCAGGTCGAAGAGCACGGCGCGCGTCATAGGCTCGCTCAGACGGAGTCGCGGGCCCTGGCGAGGAGGCGCGCTGTGCTCATGACGGTGGCGCGGCGGCGCGCCAGGGCGGCCGCGTCGTCCTCCTCGTCGAGGACGAGGCGGCACAGCTGCGGAACGGCGAAGTTCCACGCGACGAGGCCGACGATGGTGAAGAGCCAGTCCTGCACGGCGGCGGTGGCGCACGGTTCGGGCAGGTCGTCGGCGAAGCCGCCGGCCCGGAGGGCGGCGACGTTCGCGCGGTACTCGGCGCGGCGTTCCGGCTCGTTCTCCACGTCGTCCACCTCCAGGGCCTCCCAGAGCAGCAGCCTGATCAGCTCGGGGTTCTCCTGGTACCAGTCGAACAGCTCCCCGACCGTGACGCTGACGTCGTCCGGGTCGACACCGGCCCGGCACACCTCGTCCATCTTCGTGCGCAGCACGGCGCCGAAGAGCCCGCGCTTGCCGCCGAAGTAGAGGTAGATCGCCTGCTTGTTGGCCCTGGCCTCGGTGGCGATGCGCTCGATCCGGGCGCCCGCGAGGCCGTGCGCGGCGAACTCGGCGGTCGCCGAGCTCAGGATGCGCCGCCTGGTCGCCTCCGCGTCGTAACCCATACCTGGATTAAACCATCCGGTTGACTTTCCGCCCGGCGACGGCCAGGCTCTAAAACAACCGGATGGTTTATTCTGGAGGACATGATGACCACCACAGCCGCGCCCGACCCGGCCCCCGTCCGCTCGCCGCTGCCCCAGGCGCTGGCCGGGAGCACGGCCGTCCTCATCGGCGGCACCGCGGGCATCGGCCTGGCCACGGCTGAGCTGCTCGCCGCGGCGGGCGCCCGCGTCGTGCTGGCCGGGCGCGACCCGGAGCGCCTCGACGGCGCCGTGCGGCGGGTGCGCGCGGCCGTCCCGGCGAACGGCGTGGAGGACGGCGGGGACGGGCCGGTGCTCGGTGTCGTCGCCGACGTCAGGGACGAGCGGACGGTGGAGGAGGTCTTCGCGCGGGCCGGGGCGGTCGACCACGTCCTGCTGACCGCGGGCGGGTTCGAGGGCGCCGGACCCCTCGCCGATCTCACCCGGGCCGGTGCCCAGGCGGCGTTCGAGAGCCGGCTCTGGGGCGCCCTCGCGGTCGCGCGGTCCGCCGCCCCGCGGCTCGCTCCGGGCGGGTCCGTGACGTTCAGCTCCGGCGTCCTCGTGACCCGGCCCCGGCCGGGCCTGTCCGCCCTGCTCGGGGTGGCCGGCGGCATCGAGCCGCTGACCCGCGCGCTGGCCGTGGAGCTCGCCCCGCGCCGGCTGCGGGTGAACGCCGTGCGGTTCGGGATCATCGACACCGCCCTGTCGCGCCGCGCGGCCGGCGCCGAGGAGGCGCGGAGCACGCCCGTGCCGCTCGGCCGGATGGGAACGCCGGAGGAGGCCGCCTCGGCCGTCCTGTTCATGATGGCCAACACCTACGTGACGGGCGAGATCCTCACTGTGGACGGTGGCTTCTCCATCGGCTGACCGCGCGAAAATCCGCCTGCCCTGCGATGGACCGTCTGAGATCATCCGGTTCGTGAGATTCGCCGGGGATTTCGAGGCGCACCTGACCGTCCACCATGGGGTATCGGCGGAAGAGGTCGCCGCGTGGGCGGCCGGGCGCGGGATGAAGTTCACCCACATCGTCCTGGAACGCGGCCGGGTCGCCTCACAGCCGATGCTCACGGTCCGGTGCCGCGGCACGCTGGACGAGGCGCTCGTCCAGGCGGAGCGCACTGCCGCGCGCCTAGATGATTGATTCCAAGGGGTGTCGTTGCGTTCAGTGATCGTAGGCAGTCAGGGAACGGGCGGTGGGCCGGCCGGTCTTGTCGTTGTGCCAGATCGC
>NZ_CAACVB010000283.1 GCF_900659635.1 Actinomadura roseirufa
CCGCCGCCCTGGGGGTATCTGGCCATGCCACCGGCATACGCCCACACCACCGGCCCGTCCACTCACCCAACCGCTATGACCAATTAACCCTGGTTAGCGGGTGAGACGGCCACGGTTCAGGCGGCTGGCAAGCCCCGCGTAAGACATCTCGGCTTCGTCGATCAGGGAGTCCAGCAGCAGGTTGGCCTCGGCCACGACCCGCCTCCTTGCTGAGGTTACGGACAGTGTAGGAGCACGTCCGCTCCCGTAGCCGGTCTTCGCCTGCATACCTTTCACACCCTGTGTGAAGCCACTGCCTCAGCACGTCTCGGCTCACATCTCCCGCCCGATGCCCAGGATGACTTGGCTGGAGGCACTCATCACGCAAGGAGCAGACATGGCTAGATCGAAAGCTGCCGCATGGCCTGATTGGTCCATCCAGGCATCCGAGCGGGCCGACGGCCGCACGACATGGTGGGCTACACGCCCGCGTCTCCTCACCGAGCCGACCGGCGAGCAGTCATGACGACGGTGGAGAGCACCGACACCCGGCCGGAACCCGAGCACCCGGACGCCTACGCGCGGCTCGGCGCGCTGATGTCGCGGCTTCACGCCTACGGGCTGGAGACCGTCCTCCAGCGGCGCAAGCTGATCGCGGTCAACCCGAAGGCGCCGGGGTGCTGCGACGACGTCCCGCGCCGCGCGGACACGATCACGTGCAAGCCGCGCCCGGACGACGGCGACCGGCTGTGGTTCTGGACGAGCTGGGGCGAGCCGATCGCCGAGGCGAACCACATCGTCGACGCGGCCCTGACCGTCGCGACGACGCTCGGCGCGCCGATGTCACAGGGCCGCCCCGATGAGTGAGTCCGGGCGTGGATGTGGGGGGACGGGTAAGGCGGCAGATCCCCCCGCGTCCGCTTCACCGGGCGAACGGCTCGACGAGCTTGCGGCCTTGCTGGCGCGGCGGTTCGCTGGCGTCTACGCCACTCGTCCGGGCGGCGGGAGCATGCTGTACCTGATCCGCTCGGGCACCGGGCCCCGGTACGTGGTCTGGCGCCCCCACACCGGGGCGTACTACTGGTACGGCGAACCCGACCACGGCGCGCGGGTCGGAACGACCGCCGAGCAGGCGGCCGAGTACATCGGCCGGACGCTCGGCCTATCCGCCCCGTAGCCACCGCGGCCACGGGAGTGGACGATCTGCAAGGGCAAAGGCAAGATCGTGGTGGACATCGACGATTGATCGCCCGCCGCGCCCCGTCCGTGAGGGCGGGGCGTTGCCTGTCCGAGCCGTTGCGCGCCCTGGTCGGGGCCGCAGTACCAGAAGTAGGCCCCGGTGTGGGTGCGCCAGACCACGTACCGGGGTCCGAGCCCGCTGCGGATGAAGTGCAGGATCTCCGTGCCGCGCGGGAGTATCGGGACGATGCCGAAGAAGCGTCGGCGGACCAGCGACGCCAGTTCGGTCAAACGCTCGCCAGGTAAGGCGAACACGGAGGGATCTGCCGCGTTAGCCGCGCCCCGCTTCCCTGCTCGGATTCGCTCACCGGCACCGTCCGTCAGCGTCGGGGCCCTGCGTGGTATCCATCACCGTCTCCGGCAATGCACTGTGGTTGCTCGGTCACTGCAAGTGAATCTGTGGCGGGGGTCGCGCACCAAGAGGGACGATGGAGAAGGAAGGGGGAGGACCTCTTCCCTCCGACGTCGGAGACGTGCAGCGGAGTGGCTTCCCCTGACAAGACGGTCATCGGTGCCCGGACGCGCGCGGCCCGAGAGGGCCCGCCGTACTGGTCGCGGGCGACTCTCGCGCGGCGGCTTCGCGCTGCCGCCGAGCCCGGGGGCCGGGCCGCCCTACCGGGCGTCGAAAGCCTCACCGACGTGATCAAACAGTGGGAGGCGGGCAAGTACGTCCCCCGGCCCAACTACCGCGCCCTCTATGCCAAAGCCACCGGCAAGAGCGAAGAGGAGCTCTTCGGCGACCACCCGCCCGCCCACGGCGTTCTCTGGCGTCCGTCCAGCCCAGACAGGGCGGTCACCCTCGATGACTCTGACCGTCTCACGGCTGTGTCTCAGCGCTCCGCCCGGCTGGATGTGACCGCGCTGGAGGCCCTCGCGTCCATCCTTGCCGGACAGCGTCGGCTGGAGGACGCGGTGGGGCCGGCCGTGCTGCTCGGCCCGGTCACTGGGCAGCTCGACGTGATCGCGGGCATGCTGCGGGAGGCTCGCGGGCCGTTGCGGATGCGGCTCGGGCGGGTCGCCGCCGAGTGGTCCGTTTTTGCCGGGTGGCTGAATGCCGCGCTACGCCGCGATGTGCAGGCCCTCGCCTTGTTCGGGGAGGGCGAGGAACTCGCCGATGAATTCGAGGACGGCACAGTCGCGGCCATCGCGACGAGTTTTCGCGGGTACGTCGCGCGCAAGCAGGGACGGCCGCGCGCCGTCGTCCGCGCGTCCATGGCGGCCCTCGCGACGCCGGGCGGGCATCCCGTGCAGCGGATCTTCGATGAGTTGCAGGCCGCGCAGGGGTACGCCGCGCTCGGCGAGGCCGAGCGGGCGCGGCGCCTTCTGGACGACGCCGCCGAGCGGGCCGCCGATGACGTGGAGCCACCGCCTCCCGTGTACTGGTACGGCCCATCGTTCTTCCAGCTGAACATCGGGATGGCGCATCGCGACCTTGGTGGGTACTCGGACGCGGCCGCGCTGCTGTCCAGCGGGCTCGGCGGCATACCCGCCGATCAGGCGGGCGCCGAATGGCTCGGCGAGTACAAAGACGCCCTCGCGGAGGCGAGGGAGCGAGCCTGACGCCGCGGCGAGCTCCCCGCACCCGGCAGCGGGTGCTCCCTCGTCTGCGGACGGCCGGTGTCCTCAGCCGCCGGTCTCGCCGCGGGCGGCGGCCGGGGAGTGGGAGAGCGCCGCCACGCCGGCGGTGAGCAGGACCGCGCTGACCGCGACGGCCGCGAACGCGGACGCCGTCCGGGGCGGCTGGGTGTGGAAGGCGAAGACGGCGAGCAGGTAGGACGCGGCCGGGTTGGTCATCGTCATCGCGGTCATCGCGAAGGGCAGCGACCCGGCGGCGAACGCCTTCTGTTCCAGGATCAGGCCGACCAGGGTGGTGCCGGCGAGCGCGTAGCCGGGCCAGTCGAGGGCGGTGGCCGCGACGCCCCGGTGGACGAGGTCGCCGGTGGTGAGCTTGATGAGGACGGCGCTGCCCGCGAACAGCAGGCCCGCGCAGGTGCCGAGCAGCACGGCCCGCACCGTCCCCTGGCGCAGGGTCGCCCCCCTGGCCAGCATGAGGACGAGCGGCACGGCGAGCAGGCCCGACACGATCAACCGCGGCCGGGACGGCTCGCCCTCCGGCGGGACCGCGCCCGGCACCGTGAACAGGACCGCGAGGCCCGCCGCCACCGCCGTCCCGCCGAGCAGGTCCGCGCGCGCGGGCAGCCGCCCGGTGCCGACGGCGCCCAGCACGATCGTGAACACCAGCTGGGCGACCAGCAGCGGCTGGACGAGCCCGGTCGACCCGAAGTGCAGGGCGGCGGCCTGGCCGGCGAAACCGGCGAGGTTCACCGCCCATCCGGTGAGCCACAGCGGGTCGCGGACGAGCTTGCGCAGCAGTCCCGCCGCGGCCACGGCGCCGGAGCCGCCGCCGACGGCGCGCCGCGCGGCGCGGTGCTGGAGCGCCGCCGCGGCGGCGAACAGGAACGCCGCGAACAGCGCGAACCCGACGCTCCACGCCATCAGCGCGCCCCCGTCCGCGCTCCGCGTCCGCGGCCCGCCCCGTCCGTCACCGCGCCACCCCCCTTGAGATCATCTTCCCCACGATCGATCACGCCGACCACGACCCGCGTCGGACCGGTCGCGCCCGCACGTCCCTCTGACCACCACAAACCCAAACGAAGCAGGTGAATTCCCGGCTGGGCAGGCGTGTGATCCGCGTAACTGTCCGTAACGGGCGGACCCCTCTGACACGCGCCGTCCATCGAATGGCGCCTGGAACCGTCCGGGTGCTACGTCGCCATGTTCATCGACGGTCTGCGCGCCCCCGGCAGCGGGCTAATTGACATGACTTCCGGCCGCGGGGTCCGGACAATGTGCCGATGACGCTCACCCACTGGCCCCTGTACGGGCTGCGCCTGCGGACGCCGAGACTGGAGCTGCGCCTGCCCGAGCCGGAGGAGCTGGACGCGCTCGCGGAGCTCGCGGTCGGCGGCGTCCACGACCCGGCGGTGATGCCGTTCGTCGTGCCGTGGACGGACCTGCCGCCGGCGGGGCGCGCCCGTAGCGTGATGCAGTACCACTGGCGGATGCTCGGGGCGTGGACGCCGCGGAACTGGACCCTGCCGCTGGCCGTCTTCATGGACGGCGTCGTGGTCGGGTCGCAGAGCGTCGGCGCCGAGGACTTCGCCGTGTTGCGGGAGGTGACCAGCGGCTCGTGGCTGGGGCTGCGTCATCAGGGCCGGGGCGTGGGGACGGAGATGCGCGCGGCCGTCCTGCATCTGGCCTTCGCCGGGCTGGGGGCCGAGTCCGCGGTGACGTCGGCGCTGGTGGGCAACGCCGCCTCCGCGGCGGTGTCGCGCAGGCTCGGGTACCGGGAGAACGGCGTGGCGCGCACGCTGGTCCGCGACGCGCTCAGGCATGATCAGCGCTTCGCCCTCGATCGCGGCGGCTGGGCGCGGCATCGCGCCGTCCCGGTCGAGATCGAGGGCCTCGACGCGTGCCTGGCCGACTTCGGCGCCGCCCCGGGGGCGGACCCGGCGGGCTGACCCCGGGCGGCGCGGCGCGTCAGGTCGTCAGGCTGCGCGGCCGGATGTCGGTCCAGTTCTCCTCGACGTAGGCCAGGCACTCCGGGCGGGCCGCGGGGCCGAAGGCCGTGGTCCACCCCTCCGGGACGTCCGCGAAGGACGGCCACAGCGAGTGCTGGTCCTCGGCGTTGACGAGGACCAGGAAGGTGCCGTCGGCGTCGTCGAACGGGTTGGTCATCGGGCCTCCTGGGTGAGGGGTGCGGTGCGCCGACCCATGGACCGGACGATATCACCGGTGCGCACGGCGGTCATGGACAAAAGCGACGAGGCGATGCCGTGGCTGTGCTCGGTGGCGCCCTGCAGATAGACGCCCCACTCGCAGCCCGGCTCGGTGGCGATCCGGTAGTCGCGCTCCACCAGCGGGCGGCCGTCCGGGCCGGTGCGGCACAGCGAGCCGGCCTCGCCGAGCAGGTCGAACGGGTCGCGCTCGCGGTAGCCGGTGGCGTAGACGACGGCGTCGGCGTCGAGGTCTTCCGTCTCGCCGGTCGGCAGGAACCCGACGCGCATCCGGACGGCGCCGGGCGCCTCCTTGACCTCCAGGACGCGGGAGGCGTTGAGGATGCGCAGCCGCTCGGCGCCGGCGACCTTCTCGGCGTAGGAGCGCCGGTACAGCTCGTCGATGAGGTCGAGGTCGACGACGGAGTAGTTGGTGTTGCGGGAGTAGTCGAACAGCAGCCGCTTCACCTCGTCCGGCGCCGCGTAGTAGTGGTCGACGGCCTGCGGGTCGAAGATGCGGTTGGCGAACGAGCTGTCGTCGGCGGGCGAGTAGCCGTAGCGGGCGAAGACCGCGCAGACCTCGGTGCGGGGGAAGGTGCGGTGCAGGTGCTCGGCCGCCTCGGCGGCGCTCTGCCCGGCGCCGACGACCACGACGCGGCGGGGGCTCCAGCCGGGCCGCTCCTCCAGCCGGGTCAGCAGGTCCTCGGTGTGCCAGATCCGCTCGCCCGGCCGCACGTCCTCGGGCAGGACGGGCTCGAGGCCCGCGGCGATGACGACGTTGCGGGTCAGGTGGGTCTCCAGCTCGTCGTCGCGGCGCACCACGACCTCCAGCGTGCCGGCGTCGTGGGGGCGCAGCGCGACGACCTCGGCGCCGTAGCGGACGCGGCCGGCGAACGCGGCGGCGGCCCATTCCAGGTAGTCGTGGAACTCCAGCCTGGTCGGGAACATCGTCTTGTGGTTGACGAAGTCGACGAGGCGTCCCTTGGCGTGCAGGTAGGCCAGGAAGGAGTAGGGGCTGGCGGGGTTGCGCAGCGTCGCGAGGTCCTTGAGGAAGTGGACCTGCATGGTGGCGCCGTCGATGAGCATTCCGCGGTGCCATCCGAACGCGGGCTGCTTCTCGAAGAACACCGCGTCGGCGGCGGCGCCGTGCGCCTCCTCGAGCGCCACCGCGAGGGCCAGGTTGGACGGGCCGAATCCGATGCCCACCACGTCATGGACGGGGGTCTGCATGTGCCTCTCCACTCTCGCCCGCGGGTCAGGCGGGCCGGGCCGCGGCGGCGGCCTTGGCGATGCGGGGAACGATCCGGTCGACGATGTAGGGGACGGCCAGCGCGGTGGGGGTGCGCAGCGGCCAGAACGAGGCGAGGTCGAGCGGGACGTAGGAGCCGCGCTTGACGACCGGCAGCCCGGCGAACAGCTTGCTCCCCTCCACCTTCTTCTGCGTGGCGGGGTCGTCGTTGTAGTGGCTGAGCAGGACGTCGACGTTCAGGACGGAGACCTTCTCCATGCTGATCTCGGCGGCGAACCCCTGGCCCGGCAGCTTCGCCAGGGACGGCGGCAGCACCATTCCGAACTGCTGCAGCAGCTTGACGCTGGTGTCGCCGGGGGCCTTCATCACGCCGATGTTCCCGGACGGGAACACGCTGGTCAGCGCGAAGCCCTTGCCCCGCAGCTCCGGGTGCGCCGTCCGCACCGAGGCGATCTTGGTCTCGACGTCGCGGACGAGCGCCTCGCCGTCGGCGGCCCGGCCGACGGCCTTCGCGGTCTGCAGGGTGATCTGCTGCCAGGAGTCCTCGGCGGGGCCGGTCTGGTAGGCGACGGTGGGGGCGAGCTTGGAGAGCTTGCCGTACTCCTTGTCGATGGTGAAGTCGCCGCCCGCGAGGATGAGGTCGGGGCGCAGCGCGGCGATCTCCTCCAGGTTGAACCCGGCCTCGCCCGCCTTGAGCAGCTTCGGCTTGGCGCCGGCGGCCTTGGGCGCGCTCCACGGGGCGAGGCCGTCGGACTGGATCCCGGTCAGCTCGGTCATGCCGACCGGGTGGACGCCGAGCGCGAGCAGCGCGTCCTGGTCGACCTCGCCGAGCGCGACGACGCGCTTCGGGGCGGACTTGACCGTGGTGGAGCCGAGCTTGTGGGCGACCGTGACGGGGAAGGCCCCGCCCGCCCCGCCGCCGGTGGAGCCGCCGGCGGGCTCGTCGTCACCGCCGCAGGCCGCGGTGAGGCCGAGGCCGAGGACGAGCGCGCCGGTGGCGGCGAGGCGCCGCGTGATCGTTCGCATAGCGGACCGGTGTCCTTCCAGGTTTTCCAGGGGTACGAGCGATGACCTTAGGTTAGCCTCACCTAACTCCACAAGAGGGGGTGCGGTATGAGCACCCTCACTCCAGCCGGGCGAGCAGCCCGGCCACGGTCGGCGCCGTCATCAGGGTCGCGATCTTCAGGTCCGCGCAGCCGGGCTCCCGCCTGATCCGCCGGACGAGCGTCATGGCCAGCAGCGAGTGCCCGCCGAGGTCGAAGAAGTCGTCGTCGGGGCCGACCTCGGGGACGCCGAGCTCCTCGGCGAAGATGCGGCACAGCGCGGTCTCCCGGTCGCCGCCGCGGACTCCGCCCGCCGCGGCGCGCTCCTCGGTCACGGTGCGGGCGGTCAGCACGGCCGGCAGCGCCGCCACCGGGACTCCGGGGTCGGCGGCGACGGTCTCCAGCAGCCCGACCAGCCCGGCGGCCATCGCGGCGACGGTGTCCCGGTCGAACAGCTCGCACGAGTAGTCGACGAGCAGCCGCAGGTCGCCCGAGGACGGGTCCTCCCGGAAGATGAAGTCCAGGTCGAACTTCGCGGCGCCCGGCCCGAACGCCTCGTCGCGCTGCTCCAGCCCGGGGAACCGGACGTCGCCGGCGCTCTGGTTCTCGTAGCCGACCATCACCTGGAACAGCGGGTTCCGGCCGGGGACGCGGCGTGGGCGCAGCGCCTCGACGACGGCCTCGAACGGCAGGTCCTGGTGGGCCAGGCCGGCGAGGTCGGCCTCGCGGACGCGGGCGAGCAGACCGGCGAAGGTCGGCGCGCCGGACAGGTCGGCGCGCAGCACGAGGGTGTTGACGAAGAAGCCGACCAGGCCGCCCGCGGCCTCCTCGGTCCGCCCGGCGACGGGACTGCCGAGGGGGATGTCCTCGCCCGCGCCCATCCGGTGCAGCAGTGCGGCGACGGCCGACTGGCAGACCATGAACAGGCTGGCCCCGGCCTCGCGGGCGACGCCGCGCAGCCGCGCGGTGAGCCCGGCGGGCAGGGCGGCCGACAGCGTCGCGCCGCGCTGCCCGACCGTCGCGGGCCGCTGCCGGTCGACCGGCAGCGGGATCTCCTCGGGGAGGTCCGCGAGCGTCCGCGCCCAGTGGTCGAGCTGGCGGGCGTGGACGCTGCCCGGGTCGAGCGGGTCGCCGAGCAGCTCGCGCTGCCACAGCGCGTGGTCGGCGTACTGGACGGGCGGCGGGTCGAAGTCGGGGGCCCGGCCCTCCAGCCGCGCCGCGTACGCCGCCGCGACGTCCCGGGCGAACGGCCCGAACGACCACTCGTCGAACGCGATGTGGTGGAACACCGCGAGGAGCAGGTGCTCGCGCTCGCCGTCCGGGAACACCGCGACGCGCAGCGGCAGGTCGCGGGCGAGGTCGAACGGCCGCGCGATGACCTCCTCGGGCGCGCAGCGGGCGACCTCCAGCACGGGCCGCGCCTCCTCGGGCGGCAGGATCCGCTGGTAGGGCGTGCCGTCGTGCTCGGGGAAGACCGTCCGCAGGCTCTCGTGCCGGGCGGTGACGTCGGCGAGGGCGGCCTCCAGCGCCGCCAGGTCGAGGTCGCCGCGCAGCCGTACCCCCAGCGGCAGGTGGTAGGCGCCGCGCGGGCCGTCGTCCTCGCGCAGGAGCTGGTCGAGCAGCCACAGGCGGCGCTGCGCGAACGACAGCGGGATCCGCTCGGGGCGCTCGCGCGGCGCGAGGACGGGCCGCGGCGCGGCGGCC
>NZ_CAACVB010000284.1 GCF_900659635.1 Actinomadura roseirufa
CGCGCCGCCGCGAGGGCGGAGCGGGCCGGCGGGCGGGACGGGCCGGCGGCCGTGCGCCGGGGGCCCGGCCGGGACAGGGTCACCTTCGTCTCCTCCGGTTCGTCTCCTAGAGGGCTTCCGGGCCGGTCTCGCCGGTGCGGACCCGGACCACCGAGTCGACCGGCACCGCCCACACCTTGCCGTCGCCGATCCGGTCGGTGCGGGCGGCCTTGACGATGACGTCGATGATGTCGTCGGCGTCCTCGGCCTCGACCAGGACCTCGATCCGCAGCTTGGGCACGAGGTCGACCTGGTACTCGGCGCCGCGGTAGACCTCGGTGTGGCCCTTCTGGCGGCCGTAGCCGCTGGCCTCGCTGACGGTCAGGCCCCTGACCCCGGCCGCCTCCAGGGCGGCCCGCACCTCCTCCAGCTTGAACGGCTTGATGACCGCAGTGATCAGTTTCACGCGCCGGCCTCGACCTTCGTCTCGGTGATCTCGGTCTCCGGGGTCGTCCCGCCGGGGCCGGCCGGGCCGGCGGGCGGGACGCGGGGCAGGGCGGCGCGGGTCGCGCCGCCGCCGGTGAGGGCGAGGTCGTAGGCGGTCTCCGCGTGGACGGTGACGTCGACGCCGGTCGCCTCGTCCTCCTCGGCGAGGCGGAACCCGACGGTGACGTCGATGACCTTCCCGATCACCCAGGCCACCGCGAAGGAGTACAGCCCGATCACCGCGGGGCCGAGCGCCTGGAGGCCGAGCTGCTGGAAGCCGCCGCCGTACAGCAGCCCCTTGTGCTGGCCGGGCAGGAACGGGTAGGCGGCGAGCAGGCCCAGCGAGAGGGCGCCGATCGCGCCGCCGACGAGGTGGACGCCGACCACGTCGAGGGAGTCGTCGAAGCCGAGCCGGTACTTCAGCCCCACCGCGTAGGCGCAGGCGGCGCCCGCGACGGCGCCGAGGACGATCGAGGCCCACGGGTCGACGAACCCGGCCGCGGGGGTGACGGCGACCAGGCCGGCGACGGCGCCGGACGCGACGCCGAGCGTGGTGGCGTGGCCGTCGCGGATCCGCTCCACCACGAGCCAGGCGCCCGCGGCGACGGCGGCGGCGATCTGGGTGTTCATGAACGCCAGGCCGGTGGTGCCGTCCACGGCGAGCTCGGAGCCGGCGTTGAAGCCGAACCAGCCGAACCACAGCAGCCCCACGCCGAGCAGGACGAACGGGAGGTTGTGCGGGCGCATCGGCTCCTTCGGCCAGCCCCGGCGGCGGCCGAGGACGAGGGCGAGCGCCAGGCCCGCCGACCCCGCGTTGACGTGCACGACGGTGCCGCCGGCGAAGTCCTCGATGCCGAGCTTGTTGAGCCAGCCGGTCCCCCACACCCAGTGCGCCACGGGGAAGTACACGAGCGTCGCCCATGCCACGCTGAAGACCATCCACGCGCCGAACTTGGCACGGTCCGCGATGGCGCCGCTGATGAGCGCGACGGTGATGACGGCGAAGGTCAACTGGAACGCGGAGAACACCATCGTCGGGATGTTGTCGCTCCGGTCCGGCGAAAGCCCTTCCGAGACCTGGGTCGCGACGCCTTTCAGGCCGACCGCGTCGAAACCGCCGAAGAACTTGTTGAGGAATGAGCTGCCGTTGTCGGTGAACGCGAGCGAGTGGCCGAACAGCACCCAGAGGACGGTCACGCCGATGATGCTCCCGAACGACATCATCATCATGTTGAGAACGCTCTTCGCGCGGGTCATGCCTCCGTAGAAGAAGGCCAGCCCGGGCGTCATGAGCAGCACCAGCGCCGTGGACGTGAGCATCCACGCGGTGGCGCCTGTATCGATCTTCATCTCGGGGAGTGCCCTCCTCGACCGGAAATACGTGGGACTGTCGAGCAGATTCCCGGGTCACCGTTTCGTCCGGTCGGCTCCCGTGTTTCACCGGCGTGAAACCCCGCGCCGCGATGTTTCGCGGAGGTTTCGGACCCCTCACCGTCCCTTTCTCCGGTCGTTGTTCCGGTGCCGGGGAAAGGTACGGAGAAAAGGCGGGCGCCCCGCGACCGTGGTCGGGTCGCGGGGCGCGGTCGCGCCGGTGGGGGGCGCGGGCCTCGTGGGGAGGGGCCGGTCAGTCTCCGAGGATGGCGTCCACGAACGCGCCGGGCTCGAAGGGAGCGAGGTCGTCGGGGCCCTCGCCCAGGCCGACCAGCTTCACCGGGACGCCCAGCTCGCGCTGCACCTGGACGACGATGCCGCCCTTGGCGGTGCCGTCGAGCTTGGTCAGGACCACGCCGGTGATGTTGACGACCTCGGCGAACACGCGGGCCTGCTGCATGCCGTTCTGCCCGGTGGTGGCGTCCAGGACGAGCAGGACCTCGTCGACGTCGGCCTGCTTCTCCACGACGCGCTTGACCTTGCCGAGCTCGTCCATCAGCCCGGTCTTGGTGTGCAGCCGGCCGGCCGTGTCGACGATCACGGCGTCGACCTTGGTGTCGATGCCCTGCTTGACCGCGTCGAAGGCGACGCTGGCGGGGTCGGCGCCCTCGTCCTTGCGGACGACCTGCGCGCCGACCCGCGAGCCCCAGGTCTCCAGCTGGTCGGCGGCGGCGGCGCGGAAGGTGTCGGCGGCGCCGAGCAGCACGGTGCGGCCGTCGCCGACCAGGACGCGCGCGAGCTTCCCGCAGGTGGTGGTCTTGCCGGTGCCGTTGACGCCGACGACCATGAGGACCGCCGGGCGGTTGCCGTGCGGCTCGGTGCGCAGCGTCCGGTCCAGGTCGGCGCCGATCTGCTTGACCAGCTCCTCCTTGAGCAGCGCGCGGACCTCCTCGGGGCTGCGCGTGCCGAGCACCTGGACACGGGTGCGGAGGTCGTCGGTGACCTGGCGGGCCACGGCGGCGCCCATGTCGGCGGTGATGAGGGTGTCCTCGATCTCCTCCCAGGCGTCGTCGTCGAGGGTCTCGCGCGACAGCAGCCCGAGGAGGGTCTTGCCGAACGCGTTCTGGGAGCGGGCGAGCCGGGCCCGCAGCCGGACGAGCCGTCCGGCGCCGGGGGGAGGCTGCTCGATCTCGATCGTGGGCGGCGGCGGGGTGGCCACGGTCGGCGGCGGCCGCTCGATGGTGGGCGCGGCCGCCTCGGCCTCGTCGACGGCGGTCGCGCCGCCGTGCCGCTGCGCCGGTTCGACGGGCGGGCGCTGGCGGCGGCCGGGCCGCAGGAACGCGACCCCGCCGACGATCAGGGCGACGGCGACCAGCCCTGCGATGACGATCAGATATTCCATAGCGCCCCCAGTTTTCCAGACCGGCGCCCCTGCGCCGAACACGCTGCGCTGACCCCCCGATCACGCGAACACGCCCGTCCGGGGGACGAGCGCGCGGGATCAGCCCCGGGGCGGCGGCTCCGGGGCTCCCCTGGGCAGGGATGCCCGCTCGGAACTCTCCCACTCGTCGACGTTCCGGAGAAGGGCCTCGAGATAGGAGCGCAGATGCGTCCGGTACACGTCACTGTAGGTTCGCAGGTAGGCGATCTCCTGTTCCATCCTGCGTCGTTCGTCGGGGGCGACCGGCGCGGCGTGCGCGCCCGAGGCCGCGGGCACGGGCTGCCCCGCCGTGCGGACCGCCGCCTCGGCGACCTCGGACGCCCTGCGGTGCGCGGCCTCCAGCAGCTGCTCGGCGCGGCCCTTGGCGTCGGAGAGGATCGCCTCCCGGTGCAGCCGGGCCTCGTGGGCGAGCTCGCGGGTGTAGCGCTCGGCGTCGGCGACGTACAGGTCGGCGGTCTGCTGGGCCTGCGACAGGATCCGGACGGCCTGGAAGTGGGCGTCCTCGGGCGCCATCACGCCGGGCTGCGAGCCGGCGGCCTCGGAGCGCAGCCGGGTCACCTCCTCCGCCAGGGACGCCTTGTCGTTGAGGATCTGGACGAGCTCGCGCTCGACGTACTGCAGGAAGGTGCGGACCTGTTCCTCGTCGTAGCCGCGCCTGCCGAGGGCGGCCCGCGGGAACACCACCGACTGCAGTTCGCCCGGCGTCAGCCGGGAGCCCTCGGACACCACGGGAAGGTTCGGGGAGTTCAACGGGGTCACCTCAGTGCGTCTGCGAAGGTTTCCAGCCTGATGCGTTCACGCTCGACGCCGAGCAGCGCGAGCCGGCCGGCGGTCTGCTCGACCATCGCCCCCGGGCCGCACACGTAGGCGTCGTGCCCGCTCCACGGGCCGCGCCTGGCCACGACGTCGGGCAGGTTCCCGTACTCGATCTCGGTGCCGCCCGACTGGAGCAGCGTGGAGAACCCGTGCCCGGCGGACTCCTCGGACACGGCGGGGACGACGGTGAGCCAGGGGCATCCGCTGGCGATCTTGGTCAGGTCCTCCAGGTCGTACAGCCCGTCCCGGTCCCGGGCGCCGAAGAACAGGTGCACGCGGGGCGGGGCGGGACGGCGCGCGAGCTGCTCCAGGATCGCCTTGAGCGGCGCGAGGCCGGTGCTGCCCGCGACGAGGAGGACGTCCCGTCCGGACGACTCGTCCAGGGTGAGCGTGCCGACCGGCGCGCCCATCCGGACATGGTCACCGGTCTGGGTGCCGCGGACCAGCACGGGGCTGACGGGCCCGCCGTCCACGAGCCGGACGTGGAAGTCGACGGTGTGGTCGGCCCGGGGCGCGTTCGCCATCGAGTAGTAGCGCCAGCTGCGCAGCCGGGACGGCACCTCCAGGGCGACCGACTGGCCGGCCAGGTAGGGCAGCGGCCGGTCCGGCTGGACGCGCAGGACCGCGATGTCGAAGCGCCGCCGCTCGACCGCGACGACCTGGCCGTTCCACCAGGCGGGCCGGGCCAGCGCGTCCTCGTCGGCGGCCTCCACCATGACCTTGGCGACGAGGGTGTAGGCGGCGTTCCAGTCGGCGGCGAGCTCGTCGGTCCAGGCCGTCCCGGAGAAGTGCCGCAGCGTCGCCAGGAGGCTGGCGCCGACGTGCGGGTAGTGCTCGGCGAGCGTCCCGAACTTGCGGTGGTCGCGGCCGAGCTGCTGCAGGAACGGGACCAGCCGCGGCAGGTCCTCGACCTGGGCGACGATGTGGCCGAGGGCGCGCAGCAGCTTGTCGCGCTGCCCGGTCATCCCGATGGGGAACATGTCGCGCAGGTGGGGGTGGCGGACGAACAGGTCGGCGTAGAAGAAGAGGGCGACCGCGTCGCCCTGCGCGGCGACCTGGGCGAAGCTGTCCTTCAGGCGTCGGGCGTCCACGACAGGTCAGCCGACGGGCTCGGCCGCGGCCCCGGACATGACCTCCGCGACGAGGCCGTAGGCGGCCTGCCAGTCGCGTTCGAGGTCGTCGTCCCACGCCGGCCCGCTGAAGAACGCGAGGGTGGCCAGCAGGCTCGCGCCGACCTGCGGGAAGTGCTCGGGCCGGACGCCGAAGCCGCCGTGCCGCCGCCCGAGGTCGCGCAGGTAGGGCACGAGCCCGTCGGTGTCCTCGACCGTCGAGACGACATGCGAGAGCGCCGCGAGCAGTTTTTCGTGCTGTTTCGCCATCGCCGCGGGGAACAATGATCTGAGCTGCGGATCCCGGGCGAACAAATCGGCATAGAAGTACTCCGCAACCTCTGTTCCGTTCGCACCCACCAGGGCGAAGTTATCTTTCAGTCGCTGCGGATCCATGGCACACCTCTCAAGCGGTTCTCCGCACCGGGCGGGGATGTCCGGAGAAGGGAAGCCGGAGAACCACGGTGCACATGCGTAGTGGATTGACTCATCGCACACAAGCCCGTCACAGTCGTCACGGGATTACAGCCGGTACATCCGTATCCAGTCAGCCTGCAGTGTTACCGGTGCGGCGGAGTCGACAATTGCGGCCGTCCTCGCGCGGTCGCGCGGGAACCAGTCGAGCTGGATCGTCTGGCCCATCGGGCCGGGCGGGAGCGCGGCCCGGTCCGCGGTGTGGAACCAGCGCCGCCCGTCGACGAAACCGCTGATCCCGGCCGGCGTCCACTCGACCGCGAACACGTGCCAGCGGGTCATGTCGACGGCGACCCGGGCGGCGAGGCGCCGCTCGCCGTCCTCGGGGCCGTAGTGCAGGTAGAACGCGGTGTGCCGGCGCCGGCCGTCGTCGATCGTCTCGGTGTAGTCGACCTCGCCCCCGCCGCCGGCGGGGCTCACTCCCCCGCCGCCGTTGACGGGCCACAGCAGCAGGACGGGGTGATAGCAGGCGCAGCCGCGCGACAGGCGGATCCTGGCCGCCCAGCGGCCGAACCGCCGGGCGCCGCGCCGCCAGGCGATCCCGCCGGTCGTCCCGCCGCGCCACCCGGTGATCGTGAGGACGCCGTCCCGGACCGACACCGCGCGGGGGCTGCGCCGCCCCGCGCCGGCGTGCCCGGGGCCGTCGTAGACCTCCCAGGCGCCGCGGTCGAGGGCGTTCCCGGAGAAGTCGTCGGATGCGACGGGACGGCCCCAGCCCCCGGGCCGCACGCCGATCGCCGGCCACCCGTGCCCGCCCCCGGAGGAGGGCACCAGACCGCCGTCCAGCGCGCCGCCCGGCACGCTCGCCACCAGCAGGCAGCCGGCGATGACGGCGGCCCGCCGCGTCCTCGACCCCAGCACGTCCACGATCCTCACGTCGGTCGCCGGCCCGCCGCGAGCGCTCTCCCCGGCGGATCCTGGGAGAGCGCCGCGTCCTACTTCCAGAACTTGATCGTGTACTTGCCGTTCGCGGTGACCCGGTACTGGATCTTCGGGTAGTTGAAACCCGAGCCCCACGGCGTGGTCCAGGCGACCTTGCCGTAGAACAGGATCGTCAGCTGCGAGTGGGCCTTGTTGAAGAGCGGCCGGGTGTCGAACGACTGGTCGTCGACGTTGAACTGGGCCTTGGCGAGCCGGTGGTAGGCCCTGGAGAGCTTGACCTTCTTGCCGTTGTAGCAGTACTCCAGGATCGCGTGCCACTCGTAGTGCTTGGAGCCGGTCACCGTCTGGTACACGTGGTAACGGTCGGCCTTGATGCACTTGTACCCGGGCGCCTTGGAGGCGAGCTTGGTGGTACTGGTCCCGGCCTTGACGAGCCGGACGTCCTGCCGGACCGCCGGGGCGGCCTTCTCGGCGGCGGCGACGGGACGGGCCGTGCCGCTCCGCGCGCCGGCGCCGTCGAGCGCCGCGTAGGTCCCGGCGACGCCGCCGCCGACGACCGCCGTGGCCAGCACCCCGGTCACGCCCAGCTTCACGCTTTTCCTCATGAGAGAACTTCACCTTTCCTGGTCGGCTCGTATCGGTCCTGCGATGACCAGAACGCTACGGACGGGCAATTTCCCGCCGTAGGGCCCTAGGACCCCGGACGGGCGAAAGGGGGGCCTCAGGCGAGGAATCCGTGCGGCCGATCGTGACCTGGACGTCCTTTCCCCGGCTGGCGAACGGTCGCGAAGGGCGTTAATGTTCGCAACGCCCCCCGATCAACCGAAAGCGGCGGCGACGGCCCTCGAAGTACGCGCGGAGAACCCGCCGAGGAAGGCTGACCATGGCTTATCGCTCCCCGGAGCGCGGCGGCGCCCTTCTCACGGGCGCCCTTCTCACCGTGCCGTTCCTCATGGCGGGCTGCGGCGGCGACGACCATCCGAAGGCCGAGACCGTTTTCACGGTCCCGTCCTCGCCGACGCCGAGCGCCGCGGTGGAGACGGCCCCGGGAACGCAGCCGGGCATCGAGGGCGCCCGCGCGGCGCTGCGGGCGTTCCTGCGCGGCCAGGCCGCGGGCGACCCGGCGGTCTGCCGGTACGTGGCCGAGGGCGGCGCGTTCGTGAAGGGGCCGGCGCTGCGCGGCGACTGCCCGCAGGGCGTGCGCAACACCCCGCACCTCGTCCGCCCGATGGAGCGGCAGGCGCTGCGCACCGTGGAGGTCGGCGGCGGGCGGATCGTCGGCGAGGAGGCCTTGATCCCCTTCTCGTCCCTGCGCTGGACGAGCGGCTCCATGACCGTGAGCACGCTTCAGGCCGAGTACACGCTCCAACGCGAGAACGGGAACTGGCAGATCGTCCGCTGACGGCCCGCGCGCCCGCCACCACGGCCCTCGATTCGCAGGCCCCGTGCGGGAACGCCGACGGCGCCGCCCCCCGGTGGCCGAAAGGGAGGGAGCGGCGCCCACATGGTGGTCGGTGGGGCTCAGGGCCGGTACATGCGGATCCAGTCCACGAACAGGGTCGCGTTGGTCCCGAGGTCCACGCCCTTGGCCGTCTTACGGGTCAGGGAGCGGAAGAAGTCGAGCTGAATGGCCTGCCCCATCGCGCCGGGGGGCATCGCGGCGCGCTTGGTCGTGTGGAACGTGCGCCGCCCGTCGACGTAGCCGGTGATGCCCGAGCCGTTCCACTCGACGGCGAACGCGTGCCACTTCGTCAGGTCGACGTTCACGCGCGCGTTCAGGGTCTTGGGCTTCTTCTCCGGACCGTAGTGCAGGAAGAAGTTGGTGGACTTGCGCAGGCCGTTGTCCCCATAGGTCTCCATGTAGTCGATCTCGCCGCCCCCGCCCTTGGGGTCACTGCCGCCGCCCCCGTGCACGGGCCACAGGAGCAGGTTGGCGTTGTAGCAGGCGCAGGCACGGTTCAGCAGGATCCGCGCCTCCCACCGGCCGCGCTTCTGCGCGCCGCGCATCCAGGCGACGCCGCCGGTCGTGCCGTCCGGCTTGCCGGTGATCTGCAGGGCGCCGTTCGCCACCTTCACCTGCCGCGGGTCGCGCCGCCCGTCGCCCGAGCGCCCGGAGTAGACCTCCCAGTCGCGGGGGTTGAGGCTCCGTCCCCGGAAATCCTCGGACGCGATGGGCCGCCCCCACTTGTACCGGCCCGCCGCGGTGGGTCCGGCGGCGACGGGGACCGGCCCGCCCCCGCCGCCGCCGTTCCCCGCGGGCCGGCCCGTGCCGCCGGCCGCGACGGCCGGAGCGGATCGCTCCAGCGCG
>NZ_CAACVB010000285.1 GCF_900659635.1 Actinomadura roseirufa
GCGGGACCGCGCCGAGGCCGACCTCGCCCGCGCGGCGGGCCGGTTCGGCGGCGGGACGCCGGTGACGACCGAGGTCGCGACCGGGACCGGGGTGACCGGCGCGCTGGCCGGCGTCGATATGCTGCCCGGCGAGCTGCTGGCCTGCGCGTCCGGGCACGCCGGCCCGCTGCGCACGGTCTTCCTCGGCGAGGCCTCCGGCAAGATCGTCCGCGCGGCGCCGTGCCCGGTGCTGGTCCTGCCGCGCGGTACCCCCGCCGGCCGCCGGGAGGGCGGCCCGCAGGCGCCTCCGCGATGAAGCGGAGGTAAAGGTTAGGTAAGCCTTGCCTGCGTGAGCTACGACATGGGGGATCCGGTGTTTCGCGGGAAGCAATTACGGCACACTGATGTTGTGAAAAACGTGAGCAAGGATCCGACGAGCACCGAGGCCGCCGGCGCGCGGTCCGCCGGCGCGCCGTCCGGCCCTGCTCACGGGGCCGCCGGTGGTCCGGGACGCCCCCTGGCGGGCGGCGGTCCGGCGGGCGGCGGGCGGTCCGGCGGCAACGCCGAGCGCGACACCCGCGCCCGGGTCGCCCGGCTGATCCTGGAGCACGGCCCGGTCACCGCGTCCGCCCTCGGCGAGCGCGTCGGGCTGACGCCCGCCGCGATCCGCCGGCACCTGGACGCTCTCCTGGCCGAGGGCATGATCGAGGTTCGCCGGGCCCGGCCGCAGACGCGCCGCGGGCGGGGCCGTCCCGCCAAGTGGTTCGCCATCACCGACGCCGGGCGCAGCGCGTTCGTGCACGCCTACGACGACCTCGCCACCAGCGCCCTGCGCTTCCTCGCCGACACGGCCGGGGAGCACGCGGTCGCCGAGTTCGCCAGGCGGCAGATCGCCGACCTGGAGCGGCGCTACCGTCCCGTCGTGCAGGCCGCTCCGCCGCACCAGCGGGTCCGCACGCTCGCCGAGGCGCTGTCGGGCGACGGCTACGCGGCGGCGGCCGCCAAGGCGCCACAGGGCGCCGGCGAGCAGCTGTGCCAGCACCACTGCCCGGTCGCGCACGTCGCCGCGGAGTTCCCGCAGCTGTGCGAGGCCGAGACCGAGGCGTTCAGCCGCCTGCTGGGCACTCCCGTCCAGCGGCTGGCCACCATCGCCCACGGCGACGGGATCTGCACCACCCACGTCAGCTCCCGCTCCCTCTGCGGAGGGGACACGGCGGAAGGCGCCGCCACCGGCGGCGCCGCTCCCACGGCCGGCGCGGGGGACACGGGGGATCGCTCCCCCGAAACACCAATGATCAATGACGAGGAGTCCGGGAGGACGCCCCTATGACTACGGCAGCCCACCCCGAGTTGGAAGGGCTCGACAGGTACAAGTTCGGCTGGGCCGACTCCGACACCGCCGGTGCCTCGGCCCGGCGCGGCCTGAACGAGGACGTCGTCCGCGACATTTCGGCCAAGAAGGGCGAGCCCGGCTGGATGCTCGACCTTCGCCTCAAGGGGCTGCGGCTGTTCGACAAGAAGCCGATGCCCACCTGGGGCTCCGACCTGTCGGCGATCGACTTCGACAACATCAAGTACTTCGTGCGCTCCACCGAGAAGCAGGCCGCTTCCTGGGAGGAGCTCCCGGAGGACATCAAGAACACCTACGACAAGCTCGGCATCCCCGAGGCGGAGAAGCAGCGCCTCATCGCCGGCGTCGCCGCCCAGTACGAGTCCGAGGTCGTCTACCACAAGATCCGTGAGGACCTCGAGGAGAAGGGCGTCATCTTCCTCGACACCGACACGGGCCTGAAGGAGCACCCGGAGATCTTCCAGGAGTACTTCGGCTCGGTGATCCCCGTCGGCGACAACAAGTTCGCCGCGCTGAACACCGCCGTGTGGTCGGGCGGCTCGTTCATCTACGTCCCGCCGGGCGTGCACGTCGAGATCCCGCTCCAGGCCTACTTCCGGATCAACACCGAGAACATGGGCCAGTTCGAGCGGACGCTGATCATCGCCGACGAGGGGTCGTACGTCCACTACGTCGAGGGTTGTACCGCTCCGATTTACAAGTCGGACTCGCTGCACTCGGCCGTCGTCGAGATCGTCGTGAAGAAGGACGCCCGCGTCCGCTACACGACCATCCAGAACTGGTCGAACAACGTCTACAACCTGGTGACCAAGCGCGCCGTCGCCTACGAGGGCGCCACCATGGAGTGGATCGACGGCAACATCGGCTCCAAGGTCACCATGAAGTACCCGGCGGTGTACCTGCTGGGCGAGCACGCCAAGGGCGAGACCCTGTCGATCGCGTTCGCCGGCGAGGACCAGCACCAGGACGCGGGCGCCAAGATGGTGCACGCCGCGCCCAACACCTCCTCCACCATCGTCTCCAAGTCGGTGGCGCGCGGCGGCGGCCGCACGTCCTACCGGGGCCTGGTGCAGATCCAGGAGGGGGCCGAGCACAGCAAGTCCACGGTCAAGTGCGACGCGCTCCTGGTCGACCAGATCAGCCGGTCCGACACCTACCCCTACGTCGACGTCCGCGAGGACGACGTGGAGATGGGCCACGAGGCCACCGTCTCCAAGGTGTCGGAGGACCAGCTGTTCTACCTGATGAGCCGCGGCCTCACCGAGGACGAGGCGATGGCGATGATCGTGCGCGGCTTCGTCGAGCCCATCGCCCGCGAGCTGCCGATGGAGTACGCCCTGGAGCTGAACCGGCTCATCGAGCTGCAGATGGAAGGAGCCGTCGGCTGATGGGGCTGGAGACGAAGCCTCTATCGACGCTGCACCAGAAGGCGTCCTACGAGGTGGGCGACTTCGACGTGCCCACCGGCCGTGAGGAGGAGTGGCGGTTCACCCCGCTGCGCCGCCTGCGCGGGCTGCACAACGGCACCGCGGAGCCGCACGGCAAGGCCGTCCTGGAGGTCGACGCGGCGCCCGAGGTGACCGTCGAGACGGTCGGCCGCGACGACCCCCGCCTCGGCCGGGCGTACGTGCCCGCCGACCGGGTCAGCGCGCAGGCGTGGTCCTCGTTCACCCAGGCCACCGTCGTCACCGTCCCGAAGGAGGCCGTGGCCTCCGCGCCGACCGTGCTGCGGGTCCGCGGCGAGGACGCCTCCGCCGCGTCCTACGGGCACACCACCGTGATCCTGGAGCCGTTCGCCGAGGCCACCGTGGTGCTCGCGCACCGCGGCTCGGCGACCTACGCCGACAACGTGGAGTTCGTCGTCGGCGACGGCGCCCGCCTCTCGGTGATCAGCCTGCAGGACTGGGCCGGCGACAGCGTGCACGTCTCGCACCAGCACGCCCGGCTCGGCCGGGACGCCCGGTTCGTCTCGCACAACGTCTCGCTCGGCGGCGACCTCGTGCGGATCTCGCCGTCGGTCTCCTACGACGCGCCCGGCGGCGACGCCGAGCTGTACGGGGTGTACTTCGCCGACGGCGGCCAGCACCTGGAGCACCGCCTGCTGGTGGACCACTCCCGGCCGAACTGCCGCAGCCGCGTCGACTACCGGGGCGCCCTCCAGGACCAGGACGCGCACGCCGTCTGGATCGGCGACGTGATCATCCGCGTCGAGGCCGAGGGCACCGACACCTACGAGCTCAACCGCAACCTCGTCCTGACCGACGGGACCCGCGTCGACTCGGTGCCGAACCTGGAGATCCTCACCGGCGAGGTCGCCGGCGCCGGGCACGCCTCGGCGTCCGGCCGCCTCGACGACGAGCACCTGTTCTACCTCCAGGCCCGCGGGATCACCTTCGACCAGGCCCGCCGCATGGTGGTGCGCGGCTTCCTCGGCCAGCTCGTGGAGCGGATCGAGGTCGCCGAGGTCCGCGAGAAGGTCGCCGAGGCCATCGAGGCCGAGCTCGACCGGGGAGCCGCCCGATGACGTACGTGAAGGTCTGCCCGTTCGCCGACGTGCCCGCCGACGGCGCGCTCGCGGTGGAGGTCGGCGACGCGCCGGTCGCGATCGTCCGCAGCGGCGACGACCTGTACGCCCTCAGCGACATCTGCTCGCACGCCGAGGTCTCGCTGTCCGAGGGCGAGGTCGAGGACGGCACGATCGAGTGCTGGCTGCACGGGTCCTGCTTCGACCTGCGCACCGGGAAGCCCACCAACCCGCCGGCCACGCAGCCGGTCGCCACCTACAAGGTCAAGGTCGAGGACGGTGACGTCTACGTCTCGCTCGGCTCCGACGACTAAGGAAGTCCACGCACTATGGCCACGCTAGAGATCCGCGACCTCCACGTCTCCGTCGCCGACGGCTCCGACGGGACGAAGGAGATCCTGCGCGGGGTCGACCTGACCGTGCAGGCCGGCGAGACCCACGCGATCATGGGGCCGAACGGCTCCGGCAAGTCCACCCTCGCCTACGCCATCGCCGGGCACCCCAAGTACGAGGTCACCTCGGGCGCCGTCACCCTCGGCGGCGAGGACGTGCTGGCGATGTCGGTCGACGAGCGCGCCCGCGCCGGGCTGTTCCTGGCGATGCAGTACCCGGTCGAGGTCCCCGGCGTCTCGGTGTCGAACTTCCTGCGCTCGGCCGTCACCGCCGTCCGCGGCGAGGCCCCCAAGCTGCGCGAGTTCTCCAAGGAGATGAAGAAGGCGATGGACGACCTGTCCATCGACCCGGCGTTCGCCCAGCGCAGCCTCAACGAGGGCTTCTCCGGCGGGGAGAAGAAGCGGCACGAGATCCTCCAGCTGGAGATGCTCAAGCCGAAGATCGCCGTCCTGGACGAGACCGACTCCGGCCTGGACGTCGACGCGCTCAAGGTCGTCTCCGAGGGCGTCAACCGGTTCTCCTCCACCGAGGGCACCGGCGTGCTGCTCATCACCCACTACACCCGCATCCTGCGGTACGTGAAGCCGGACTTCGTGCACGTCTTCGCCGCCGGCCGCGTCGTCGCCGAGGGCGGCCCCGAACTGGCCGACGAGCTGGAGAACGAGGGCTACGAGAAGTACGTGAAGGCGGGCGTGTCGTGATGAGCGGGGCACTGCTCCCGGAGGAGCTGAAGAAGGACTTCCCGCTCCTGCAGCGCACCGTCCGCGGCGGCCGTCCCCTGGTGTACCTCGACTCGGGGGCGACGTCGCAGAAGCCGCTGCGGGTGCTGGACGCCGAGCGGGAGTTCTACGAGCACCACAACGCGGCGCCGCACCGCGGCGCGCACCTGCTCGCCGAGGAGGCGACCGAGGCGTACGAGAACGCGCGCGCCTCGATCGCCCGGTTCATCGGCGCGACCCCCGGCGAGATCGTGTTCACCAAGAACGCCACCGAGGGCATCAACCTCGTGGCGTACTCGCTGAGCAACGCCGCCACGGCGGGCCCGGAGGCCGAGCGGTTCCGGGTCGGCCCCGGCGACGAGGTCGTGGTGTCGGAGATGGAGCACCACGCCAACCTCGTGCCGTGGCAGGAGCTGTGCCGGCGGACCGGCGCCACGCTGCGCTGGTTCGGCATCACCGACGAGGGCCGCCTCGACCTCGCCGACCTCGACTCGCTGGTGAACGAGCGCACCCGGATCGTCGCGCTGACGCACCAGTCGAACGTCCTCGGTACCGTCCCGCCGATCGAGCTGATCACCGCGCGGGCCCGCGCGGTGGGCGCGCTCGTCCTGCTGGACGCCGCGCAGTCCGTCCCGCACCAGCCGGTGGACGTCGCCGCGCTGGACGCCGACTTCCTGGCCTTCTCCGGGCACAAGATGCTCGGCCCGACCGGGATCGGCGTGCTGTGGGGCCGCCGCGAGCTGCTGGAGGCCATGCCGCCGTTCATCACCGGCGGCTCCATGATCGAGGTCGTGCGCATGGAGGCGACCACGTTCATGCCGCCGCCGCAGCGGTTCGAGGCGGGCGTGCCGATGACCGCGCAGGCCATCGGGCTCGGCGCGGCCTGCGAGTACCTCTCCGAGGTCGGCATGGACCGCGTCCACGCGCACGAGGAGGCGCTCACCGCCTACTCGCTCGAGCGGCTCGCCGAGATCCCCGGCCTGCGGATCGTCGGCCCGGGCACCACCGAGGCCCGCGGCGGCGCCGTGTCGTTCACGGTGGACGGCATCCACCCGCACGACGTCGGCCAGGTGCTGGACGAGCTGGGCGTCGAGGTCCGCGTCGGCCACCACTGCGCGTGGCCGATCTGCCGCCGGTTCGGCATCCCGGCGACGACCCGCGCGACGTTCTACCTGTACAACACCCTCGCGGACGTCGACGCGCTCGCCGACGGGGTCCGGCAGGCCCAGGCGTTCTTCGGAACAGCCTGAGCCGCGGCCCGGTTGTAGCGAGAGAGCCCGGAAAGGACGACATGCAGCTCGAGGCGATGTACCAGGAGGTCATCCTGGATCATTACCGCAACCCCCATCACAAGGGGCTGCGGGAGCCGTACGAGGGCGAGGCGCACCACGTCAACCCGACCTGCGGCGACGAGGTCACACTGCGCGTCCACCTGGACGGCGACGGCCAGGGCGCCACGGTCGCCGACGTCTCCTACGACGCCATGGGCTGCTCGATCAGCCAGGCCAGCGCCTCGGTGATGGCCGATCTGATCATCGGCAAGTCCGTCAAGGAGGCGATGGCGGTCGGTGAGGAGTTCCTGGCGCTCATGCAGTCGCGCGGCCGGGACGTCGAGCCGGACGAGGACCTCCTGGAGGACGCCGTCGCCTTCAGCGGGGTCTCCAAGTACCCCGCAAGGATCAAGTGCGCCCTGCTCGCCTGGATGGCGTGGAAGGACGCGACCGCCCGCGCACTCGGAGAGGCATCATGACCGACATCCCAGCGACCGGCACGCCGGTGGACGCGGCCGACGCCGGCACCGGCGCGGCCACCGAACCCGCGGCCGAGGTCGTATCCGAGGCCGTCACCGAGGCCGTCACCGACTCCGCTCCCGAGGCCGCCGCCGGCGGCGTGGACGGCGCGGCGCCGGACGGGACCGTTCCCGACGACGAGATCCTCGAGGCGCTCAAGGACGTCGTCGACCCCGAGCTCGGCATCAACGTCGTCGACCTCGGCCTGGTCTACGGCGTGGACGTCGCCGACGAGGTGGCGACCCTCGACATGACCCTCACCAGCGCCGCCTGCCCGCTGACCGACGTGATCGAGGACCAGGCGCACAGCGCGCTGGAGGGCCTGGTCAAGGACGTCAAGATCAACTGGGTGTGGCTGCCGCCGTGGGGCCCCGACAAGATCACCGACGAGGGCCGCGACCAGCTCCGCGCCCTCGGCTTCAACGTCTGACGGGCGCCGTCCGCGCGAGGCCGCGTCCCGTCCGGGACGCGGCCTCGCGCGATTCACGGCTAGTCCGGTTCACGGCCGGTGCGCCGCACGGCGCGGGTCACGTCTTCGGCTTGGCCGGCCACAGGGTGTAGGTGATCGGCCACAGGGACCAGATCGCGAGGATCGTCCCGAGGCGGACCGTCCAGCCGATGAGGGCCTCGGTGCGGCCGGAGTCGCCCACCGCGGCCACCATCGCGAGCAGGACGGCGCACCCGAGGGCGGTCGCGGCGGCCGCCTTGCCGAACTCGCGCCACTCGTACCGGGCGCGCGCCCGGCCGTGGGCGGGCTTGCGGGCCGGCGGCGGGCCGCCGGCGAACCGGTGCGCGAACCGCTCGTCCGCCCAGCGGACCATGCTGTGCCCGAAGGCGACCGAATAGCCGATGTAGGCGGCCGCCAGGCCGTGGGTGAAACCGGCGGTCGCGCCGCCGCGCAGGTCGATCACGGTGGCGACGAGCAGGACGACGTCGACCAGCGGGACGCAGAGCAGGAGCGCCGCGCCGGTCCGGCGGCGCCGGAGGGGGTAGCGGGCGACGAGACCGGCGGCGAGGACGACCCAGAAGCCGATCTCGCATCCGGCGATGACCGCGAGGAGCACGTGACCTCACCGTCCTTCCGTGACGTGGCCGGGGAGACGGCCGTCCCGTCCCATCCTCGGCGCCCGGCGGGCCGGGGGCGTCGTCTGCGGTGAGGGTTCCCGGGTCGTCCGAAGGATGTACGCCGTCCCCGCAGGACGATGGACGCGGCATCGGGCGCGGGATGCTGAGATGGGGGAGTGCCCCCGCTCAGCCGCCTCACCACCCGCCAGGACGTGCTCCTCGCCTCCGGGTCGATGGCCGGTGGGCTGGTGCTGTTCGCGGCGCGCGGTCACGCCACCTGGTCGCAGGACTGGCACGTGCCGCCCGCGCTGCGGGTCCTCCCGCTGGTGGGGCTGTGCGCGGCGATGCTGCTGCGGCGGACGGCGCCGCTGACGGCGCTGGGGCTGGCGACGCCGTTCAACTTCGCCGACGTGACGATGGGCCCGAGCTTCGCCACCGCCGTCATCTACGGGGACGCGCTGTACGCGGCGTGCCTGTACGGGCGGCGGCGGACGGGGGAGTGGCTGCTCGGCCTCACGCTCACGGCGACGCTCGGCGTGGCCGCCGGCGTCCTGGTCGCCTTCCACGTGGTGTCGTTCTCCGTGCTGTGGGCCGCGGCCGCCGGGGTGACGTGGGTGGGGCCGGTGCTGACGGCGATGGCCGTGCGCGAGCACCGGTTCAAGGCCGAGGCCGAGCGGCAGCGGGCCGAGCAGGTGGCGCGGCTGGCCGAGCTGGACCGGCGGGCGGCGGTCGGCGCCGAGCGGGCCCGGATGGCCCGCGAGCTGCACGACGTGATCGCCAATCACTTGAGCGCGGTGGCGCTGCACTCCTCGGCCGTCCTGAAGGTCCCCGACCTGGACCGGGCGGAGGTGAACCGGGCGATGCGCGTGATCCGGGAGAACAGCGTCCAGGGGCTGGCGGAGATGCGCCGGATGATCGGGCTGCTGCGCGAGGGCGGCGGCGACGACCCGGCCGCGGCGCCGCGGCTGGCCGAGCTCGGCCGGCTCGTCGAGCGCACCGCGCGGCCCGACCTCGCGGCGGCGCT
>NZ_CAACVB010000286.1 GCF_900659635.1 Actinomadura roseirufa
AGCGAGGCGATGCGGGAGGTGGACCTGGGCGTCGCGGCCGGCGCGGACCCGCTCCCGGGGGACGGCTCGGCGGCGGTGCCGTCCGCGGCCACGGAGGTCCGCCGGGACGCCCTCGCGCGGCTGCTCCCGGACACCCGGATCGCCGCGCGCTGCGCGATCGCGGGCCGCCACCTGGTCGTGCGGGGCGACCTGCGCACCTACCGGATCCATCTCGGCACGGCGGCCGTGACGATGGAGCCGGGTCGCGTCCCCCTGCGCGTCGAGCCGGTGCGGCGGCAGGGGCACTCCGGGTTGTTCCTGCCGTTCGAGGACGAGCGGCTGTCGCTGATCCTCAGCACCGCGTTCCTACTCGCCGCCGACGGGCGGATCACCGATCCGGAGCTCCGGCGGCGGATCGCGGCCGGCTGAGGACCGCAACCGGGCGGCTGCCGGGCGGCTGACGGGCCTCAGCCCAGCAGGCCCAGTTCCTGGGCGCGCAGCCCCGCCTGGAAGCGGGAGTCGGCGTCCAGCAGCACGAGGATCTCGGCGACGCGGCGGCGGTAGGTGCGCAGGGACATCTCCAGCCGCCGCGCCGCCGCCTCGTCCTTCAGCCCGCCGCCGAGCAGCCGCAGGATGCGGCGGCTCTCCTCGCTGAGCGCGGGCGGCCGGTCGCGCCGGTGTTCGGCGAGGTCCACGGCCCTTTCCCAGGTGGCCCAGAACAGCGAGATCACGCCGTTGACCACGCCCGGCGACCGGACGACGGTGTACTCGCGGACCCCGGCCTCGGGCGGCCCGGCGAGGATCGCGACGCGCCGGTCGATGACGATCGTCTCGTGCGGCAGCGGGGTCGCGCAGATGCGCACCCGCGGCCCCCGTCTGGCGATCTCCACCAGGGCCCGCTCGGACTCCTCGTCGGCGAGGGCCTCGTGGTTGTGCAGCTTGTAGGCGGGCACGTCGGGGCGGTCCCGCCGCCGCGCGGCGATGATCTGCTCGCGGACCCCGGGCAGCGCCCAGGTCCGCAGGTCGCGCGCCGCGCAGACGAACTCCTCGCGGGCGTCGAACAGGTGCCCTGCGCGCTCGGCGAGCTCGGCCTCGCCGCGCAGGACGACGTTGCGGTCGAGGTCAGCGCTCATCGCCCCCAGTCTGCCACCGCGCCGAGGCTCGTGGGCAGGGCGCGGGCGGGGCCGGAACCGGGGCCCGGGGACGCTGGCAGCAAGCTGCCAGTCGCTCGCTCAGCACGGGCGGCCTCGGCACAGTGGGCGCATGACCACGGAGACCAAGCAGTACGGACATTTCGACCTCGGTGACCTGCGGGTGGCGCGGATGGGGTTCGGCGCGATGCGCCTGCCCGCCTCGACCCGGGACGGCGCCGCCAACGACCGCGACACCGTCCTCGGCGTCCTGCGCAGGGCCGTCGAGCTGGGCGTCGACCACATCGACACCGCGGCCTTCTATCACCAGCACGGCCTGGCCGCCAACGAGCTGATCCGGACGGCCCTCGGCCCGTCCTACGGCGAACTGGTGATCGCCACGAAGGTCGGCCCGCGGCGGGGCCCGCGGGACCGGTACCCGACCGGGCAGCTTCCGGCGTCCGGGCTGCGCGCCGAGGTGGAGCGCAACCTGACGGAGCTGGGCCTGGACCGGCTGGACCTCGTGTACCTGCGGCCGGGCGGGCTGGAGACGCCGGGCGACGAGTCGATCGGGGAACGGTTCGCCGTCCTGGCGGAGCTGCGCGAGGAGGGGCTCGTCCGGCACCTCGGCCTCAGCCATGTCAGCGTCGCCCAGCTCGCGGAGGCCCGCGCGATCGCGCCGGTCGTGGCCGTGCAGAACCGCTTCGACGTGACGCTCCCCGAGGACACCGGGATGCTCCGCGCCTGCGAGCGCGACGACATCGCCTTCGTGCCCTACTTCCCCCTGGGCGGTTTCGGGATCCCGGACGACGCGCGCGTCGCCGCGGTGGCCGCGCGGCACGGGGCCACCGTGCCGCAGGTGCTGCTGGCGGGACTGCTGGCCCTGTCGCCGGTGATGCTCGCGATCCCCGGAACCGGGAACCTCGCCCACCTGGAGGAGAACATGGCCGCCGCCTCGCTGCGCCTCACTCCCGAGGACGTGGCGGAGCTGCGGGCGGCCCCTCCCCGGCCATGACGTAGGCGCCGGCCTCCAGCCGCCCGATCAGGCCCCGCGTCCAGTCGGTCGAGGCGTCCGCGGAGTGGACCCACCAGCCGATCAGCTCGCGCAGGTGGTCGGCCGGGTCCTGCTCCTCCAGGTGCGGGGCCACGCTCGAACGCCACGACGCCAGCTCGTCCAGCCGCCTGCGCAGCAGCGCGAGGGCCTCGGCGCGGGACAGCGCGGTGAGGAAACCGAGCCCGGCGGTGAGCATCTCGGGGTGCCGGACGTCCACGGTGGACAGCGCGCAGCGCAGCAGCCGCAGGAACTCCGCCCGGCCCGCGTCGGTGATCTCGTAGTCGGTGTGGGGCGGCCCCGCGTCGCTCTCCTCGACGTCGTGGGCGTGCAGGAGGCCCTCCTTGGCGAGCTGCTTGAGCGCGTGGTAGATCGAGCCCGGGTTCACGTGCGCCCACTCGTCCGAACCCCACGACATCAGCTCGCGCCGCACCTCGTACCCGTGCGCGCGCCCGAACCGCCGAACCCCTCCGAGGACCAGCAGCCGCGTCGTCGACATCCTTCCCCCTGTTCCTGACCGTGCGTCCGGAACAAGATAGAGCGTCGGTGCCGCGAGGGCCCCGCCACCCCGCCGGGACGGCACCGGGGCGGTACCCGCGCGGTGCCGGGGTGGTACCCGGGTGGTACTGAGGCGGGCGGGAACGGCGCCGCGCGGGATCAGGTGTCCACGAAGCCCGGCGGGACGATCACGCGCAGGGCGTTGCCGCGCAGCCGGATCGTGACCGGGGTCCGGCCGCGGACCTCGCCGTCCACGTCCACCCGCAGCGGGGGGTCGGTCTCGATCTCCACGTGCGCCGTGGTGAGGAACGCGTCGTCCTCCAGGGACCGCCACGGCCCGGTCAGCACGTGCCGGGCCGTCGCCGACGCCAGCCGCAGCCGCCGCTCGTCCCCGAGCCGGTACACCGCGAGGAGCCGGTCGTCGGGGCTGGCGTCGCGGGCGATGCGCTGCCCGCTGTGGTGCGCTCCGTTGGCGACGTTGAGCTGGTGCGTCATGACCTCGTGGGTCTCGCCGCCGATGGTGATCCGGGCGGTGAACGCGGCGTGCCGGGGCAGCAGCCGCGCCGCCGTCAGGGCGTAGGCCGAGCGGCCGAGGACCCGCTTGAGCCCGTGCGGGACGTGCGCGGCCACGTCCACCGACAGGCCGAGGCTGACCATGTTGGCGAAGATGTGCTCGTGGTCGTCGCCGGGGCCCTCGCCCTGCGCGTCGCCGGTGCTGGCGAACCAGCCGACGTCCACGTCGGCGACCTTCCCGCCGGGCGGCCCGGCCATCGCGAGCGTGGCGACGGCGCCGGACAGGTCCAGCGGCATCTCCAGGCTCCGCGCGAAGTTGTTGGTGGTGCCGAGCGGCAGCACGCCGAGCGCGATGTCGCGGTGCGCCAGGTGCCCGACGGCCTCGGCGACCGTCCCGTCCCCGCCGCCGACGACGACCAGGTCCGGTTCCAGCGCCAGCACGTCGGTGAACAGCTCGCCCAGCCGCGTCGGGTCGGTCACCGGGAAGACGTGCGCGAACTCCAGCCCGGCCTCGCGCAGCAGCCGCCGCGCCCGCCCGTACAGCCGGCGGCCGCGCCGCGACCGTGAGTTGACCACCAGTACCGCGCGGCCGCCCGCCTTGATCGCCGCTTCCAGCTCCGCTTTGCTCCGCATCCGTGCCGGCCGCCCTCCGTCGTCCGCGTCACCTTACCCAGCCGCGTCCGGATGATCCCCGGACCGCGCGCCCGCCGGTGATCACCGGTCCGCCCGGACGGGCTAGGGTCGGACGATGACCTCGTCCGGTTCCGTCCCCGGCGCGGCCTCCTCCGGCGCGGTCGGCCCCGGCTCGGACGCGGAGGTCCCCGCCTTCTGGCGCGCGCTCGGTCTGCCCGGCCTCGTCGACGTGCACGTCCACTTCATGCCGCCGCGGCTGATGAGCGCGGTGTGGGCCTACTTCGACGAGGCGGGACCGCTGCTCGGCGGCCGGTGGCCCGTCCGGTACCGGCTCCCGGAGGACGAGCGGATCGCGATCCTGCGCCGCCTCGGCGTGCGCGCGTTCAGCTCGCTGGCCTATCCGCATCGTCCCGGCATGGCCGAGTCCTTGAACGAGTGGACCGCCGAGTTCGCCGAGCGCGTCCCCGGATGCCTGCCGACGGGGACGTTCTACCCCGAGCCGGGCGCCGCCGCCTACGTCCGCCGCGCCCTGGAAGGCGGCACCCGGCTCTTCAAGGTGCACCTTCAGGTCGGCGGGTTCGACCCGCGCGCCCCCGAACTGGACGAGGTGTGGGGTGCGCTCGCCGAGGCGGGGGTCCCGGCGCTCGTGCACGCCGGGTCGGGCCCGGTCGCCAACGGTTTCACCGGTCCCGGCCCGTTCGGCGGCGTCCTCGCCCGCCATCCGCGGCTCACCGCGATCGTCGCGCACCTCGGCGCGCCCGAGTACGGCGGGTTCTTCGACCTCGCCGGCCGGTACGAGGGCGTCCACCTGGACACCACCATGGTCTTCACCCGGTTCGGCGGGATGGGCGCCTTCCCCGGCGAGCTGCTGCCGCGGGTGCGCGACCTCGGCCTGGCCGGGCGGATCCTGCTCGGCACCGACTTCCCCAACATCCCCTACGCCTACGCGCATCAGCTGGAGTCCCTCGCACGACTGGACCTCGGTGACGACTGGCTGCGCGCCGTCTGCTGGGACGCCGCCGCCGCGCTCTTCGGCCTGGACGCCGGGACCTGACCGCCGCCGGGCGGCCCGGGAACCGCCGGGCCGCCGGTCACTGATCGTCCGGGGCCGTCTCCGCGTGCCGGTGGGACACGGTGGCCCCGGCGACGTGCCGGGGGCCGTGCGCGTCCTCGCAGTGCCCGTGCCGGCCGTCCTCCCCGGGGTCCTCGCCGACGTGGTCGACCTCCAGGGTCGTGTGCGTGATCCCGTAGGCGCCGCGCAGCAGCGCCTGCAGGTCGCGCCGCACCGCGTGGCAGTCGCCCTTGCCGTCCACCAGCACGTGCGCCGACAGCGCCGGGTAGCCGGAGCTGACCTCCCACACGTGCAGGTCGTGGACCTCCTCCACGCAGGGCCGCCCGGCCAGCCGCGCGCCGAGCTCGGACGGGTCGAGCCCCGCCGGCGCCGCCTCCATGAGCACGCGGCCCGCGTCCCGCAGCAGCCCGTACCCGGCCTTGAGCATCAGCGCCGCCACCACCAGCGAGGCGGCCGCGTCGGCGCGGGCGAACCCGGTCGTCCACACCACCAGGCCGGCGATCGCGGTGGAGATGAACGCGTACAGGTCGTTCAGGATGTGCTGGAACGCGCCCTCGACGTTGAGGCTGCTCCGGTTCGCCCGGCTGATCAGCCATGACGCCGCCACGTTGACCGCGATCCCGGCCAGCGACGTCCAGAAGACGAGCTGTCCCTCGACGTCGGGCGGCGTGAGCAGCCGCAGGACGCCCTCGTAGACGAAGTAGACCGCCAGCAGGATCAGCGTCAGCCCGTTCAGCTGCGCCGAGAGGATCTCCGCGCGGCGCATCCCGAAGGTGAAGCCGCCCTTGGGCGGGCGCGCCGCGATCCGCATCGCCACCAGCGCCAGCACGATCGCGAACGCGTCGGTCATCATGTGCGCGGCGTCGGAGATCAGCGCCAGCGAGCTCGCCAGCACGCCGATGACGACCTCGCCGGTCATGTAGAAGAGGATCAGCGCCAGGGCGCCGCCGAGCAGCCTGCGGTCGGCGTCCGCGGAGACCCCGTGCCCGTGTCCGTGCCCGTGACCGTGTCCGTGGCCCCCCGCCTGCCCGGCGTGCTCGGCGCCCGCCGCGTGGCCCGTGGTCCGGCCCGGCGTGTCCGGCCGCGGCGCGGTCATGCGGCGTCCTCCCCGTGGCCGACGTGGGCGAGCGCGAGGTCGAGCAGCATCCGCACGTGCGAGTCGTCCAGCCGGTAGTAGGCCATCCGGCCCGCCCGGCGGACCCGGACGACGCGGTTGGCGCGCAGCAGGCGCAGCGCGTGCGAGACCGCCGACTCCGAGTGCCCGCAGGACGCGGCGATGTCGCACACGCACATCTCGCCGCCCTCCAGCAGCGCGATGATCACCCGCAGCCGGCCCGGGTCGGACAGCAGCCCGAACACCTGCGCCAGCTCGGTGATCGTCTCCGCTTCCGGCAGGGCCGCCGAGACCACCGCCACCTTCGCCGCGTCGACCACGCGCACGGCACAGGACTCGGCGGCGCCGGCGGGCACCGCGGCGGCGCCCGTCACCGGGGCCGGGGCCGCCGTCGCGGGCGCCGCGGCGGCGATCTCGGCGGTGGCCTCGGCCGGGAGCACGTCTGAAGTACTGCTCATATGAGCAAATGTACCGCACCGTGTTCCCCTCGTGGTCCTCTCGTGCCCACTACGTCACGGGCGTACCCGGAAGACCCGGCGTCCCCGGCGTCTCGGACGGCGGCATGGACACCACCGGATCCGCCCCGCCGCCCGGCTCGGTGGGCGGGCTCGACTCGCCGCCGGTTCCCTCGCCGCCGGACGGGACGTCCGTCGGCCCGTCCGTGGGCTCGCCGGAGTCGGTCGGGCCGGCGGACGGGGTCGGGGAGGACGAGTCGCCCGGCTCGTCCGTCGGGCCGCCGGTGCCGGGCGAGCCGCTGTCGGAGATGTCCGGGGTCGGGGAGCCCGCCGTCACCGGCGCCTCGGTCGGGGGCAGCGGCTCGGGCGGCCCGTCGGACTCGCCGTCGGTGGCCCGGGGCCGCTCGAACCCGATGGTGCCCTCGGGGTCGACGAGCACGAACGTGCCGATGGTCCCCTTCCAGGAGGCGCGCGGGCTCACCTTGGTCACATTCTTCTTGGTGAATCCCGGCCAGGACCGGCCAGTGTAGGACGCGCCCCGGGTGGAGATCTCTTTCTCCGGCCGGGTCAGTGGATTACCGCAATTGCACTTCACCGCCGGGACGCCGAAGCCATTGACGAGCACGCCCATTCCGGCCTGGAGGACGGCGGCCTCGCTCGTCGCCCGGCCGTCGCGGTAGCCGTGGTTGGTGACCAGCGTGTCGGCGCGCAGCAGCACCGGCGTCAACCGCGACACGTACCGGGCGATCTCCCCGACCGGGATCCCCTGCACCCGCGCCCATGCCTGCGCCTTGGCGGGGTTGGCCTGCAGGAACTCCACCAGCTTGCGCTGGTCGCAGCTGGACGCCCGGCGCGTTCCCCCGTAGAGGCCCGGCGAGTCGCCTTCGCGCGTCCCGCCCTTCCGGGGACGGCCCGCCACCTTCAGCTCGTCGGTGTTCGAGACGAGCCGGTACGGGTCGGGGCCCGGGGTGCCCACGGTGAGCCGGGTGATCGTCGCCCCCGCGTCACCGCAGCCCGTCAGCACCCCCGCCGCCGCGCACAGCACCGCCAGCGACAGCGCCGCCGGCCGCGCGGGGATCCTGCGCCGGGCCATTCGCGAATGATTCTCAACCATGCCTTCGTCTCCCGCTCCGGGCTAGCCGAACCTGTACTCTTTGATGCAGGCCGAGCCGGTTTTGTGCCCGGTGAATTACTGCAATCTCCGGAGCCGGCCCGCGCGGCCGGATTCGGGACCCGACGGGGGGACGAATGGCGGGCCCGCTTCCCCTGGACGCGACCGACCCGACGCGGCTGGGCGGCTGCGAGCTGCTCGGCCGCATCGGCACCGGCGGCCAGGGCGTCGTCTATCTCGGCCGCCCGCTCGAGCCGGGCGTCCTGCCGCCCCTGGTGGCCGTCAAGCTCCTGCACACCCAGCTGGTGGGCAACGCCGCGGCGCGGGCGCGGTTCGTCCGCGAGCTGGCCCTGCTCCAGCGGGTCGCGGGGTTCTGCACCGCGCAGATGCTCGCCGCCGACGTGGCGGGCGACAGGCCCTACATCATCAGCGAGTACGTGGCGGGCCGCTCGCTGCGCGACCTCGTCCTGGAGGAGGGCCCGCGGGCCGGCGCCGACCTGGACCGCCTCGCGATCAGCTCGGTGACCGCGCTCACTGCGATCCACCGCGCCGGGATCGTGCACCGCGACTTCAAGCCGCAGAACGTGCTCATGGGCCCGGACGGGCCGCGCGTGATCGACTTCGGCATCGCCCGCGCGTTCGACGGCGACGCCACGCTGACCAGCCAGGTCGTCGGCACCCCCGCCTACATGGCGCCCGAGCAGTTCGCCGGGCGGGTCGTGCCGGCCACCGACCTGTTCGCCTGGGCGGGCACCCTGCTGTTCGCCGCCACCGGCACCGACCCGTTCGCGGGCGGCCCGCTGCCCGCCGTGATGTACCGGATCATGCACGAGACGCCCGACCTCGGCGCCCTGCCCGGCCCCATCGCCGAGGTCGCCGCGGACTGCCTGGCCCGCGACCCGCGGGCCCGCCCGACGTCCGAGGCCGTCCTGCTGAGGCTGCTCGGCGACCGCGACGTCCCGCCGCGGACCCCCTTCGGACCGGCGCCCGACGCGCGCTTCACCACGCCCTACACCGTCGCCCCGGCCAACACGACCGTGCGGCGCGCCGTCCCCCCGCCGACAGGGCCCGCCACGTCACCGGCCCCGGCACCCGGCCCCGACCCCGCGACGGTCCCGGCTCCCGCCCCCGGTCCCGTCCCCGCGCCCGGTGCGAGCCCTGTGCCCGGCCCCGCGCACGCGTACGGCGGTCCCGCGTACGGCGGTCCCGCGTCCCCGGTGGCTCCCGTGCCGCAGGGGGCGCCGGGCGAGGCGGCCCCCGTCCCGTATCCGGT
>NZ_CAACVB010000287.1 GCF_900659635.1 Actinomadura roseirufa
CCCTTGATCGGGACGAGCGGCGCGCGGCGGTCCAGGCGCGGCACCGAGGCCAGCAGCCCGCGCGTGTAGGGGTGGGCGGGCCGGGCGTACAGGTCGCGGGCGGCGGCCTGCTCGGCGACCGAGCCCGCGTACATGACGACGACGCGATCGGCGACGCCCGCCGCCACCCCGAGATCGTGGGTGATCAGCACCAGGCCCATGCGCCGCTCGTCCCGGAGCCCGGCGAGCAGGCCCATGATCTGCGCCTGCACGGTCACGTCGAGGGCGGTGGTGGGCTCGTCGGCGATCAGCACGTCCGGGTCCAGCGCCAGCGCCATCGCGATCATGATGCGCTGGCGCATGCCGCCGGAGAACTGGTGCGGGTGGTCGCCGAGCCGGCGCGCGGCCGACGGGATCCGCACCCGCTCCATCAGCTCCACGGCGCGGGCGGTGGCCGCCCGGCGGCGCAGCCCGCGGTGCACCCGGTACATCTCGCGGATCTGGTCGCCGACCGTGAGCACCGGGTTCAGCGCGGTCAGCGCGTCCTGGAAGATCATCGAGATGTGCTCGCCGCGCAGGCCGCGGCGGCGCCGCTCGGGCATGCCGAGCAGTTCCGCGCCGCGCAGTCGCACCGAGCCCGCGGTGACCCGCGCGGGCGGGGCGTCCAGGACGCCCATGACGGCGTGCGCCGCGACGCTCTTGCCCGATCCCGACTCGCCGAGGATCGCGAGCGTCTCCCCTTCGGCGAGGGTGTAGGAAAGGCCGTCGACCGCGTGGACGTCCCTGCCCCGGACGTCGAAGCGCACGTGCAGGCCGCTCACCTCCAGCAGCGGCACGGCGTCGGTGAGGCCGGTGTCCATCGCTCGTCACCGCAGTTTCGGGTCGAGGGCGTCGCGGACCGCGTCGCCGAGCATGAGGAAGCTCAGCACCGTGGCGGTCAGGAACACCGCGGGAAAGATCAGCAGGTGCGGGTGGGCGGCGAGGGCGTCCCGCGCCTGGTTCAGCTGCAGCCCCCAGGAGACGTCCGGGTACTGCAGCCCGACGCCGAGGAAGTCCAGCGTCGCCTCGCCCGCGATGACGTTGCCCACGTTCAGCGCGGCCACCACGAGGACGGGCGCGAGCGCGTTCGGGAGGATGTGCCGGGCCATGACGCGCGCGTCCGACGCGCCGAGCAGCCGGGCCGCCAGAACGTAGTCGGCGTCGCGGGCGGAGACGACCTGCGCGCGCGTGACGCGGACCATCGTCGTCCAGCCGAGCAGCACCAGCACCAGCGTCATCGCGCCGGCGCCGTGGCCCGGGAAGGCGACGAGGACGACGGTCGCGCCGAGCACGAACGGCAGCCCGAAGAACACGTCGGTGAGCCGGGCGACCAGGGTGTCCAGGATCCCTCCGTAGTAGCCCGCCGCCATTCCGAGCACGAGCGCGATGGCGAGCGCGAACACCGTGACCGCGACGCCGATCAGCAGCGTGGGCCGGGCGCCGTGCACGACGTGCGCGTAGTAGTCGCAGCCCGCGGAGTCGGTGCCGAACCAGTGGGCCGCGGACGGGCCGAGCGCGGCGGCGTTCGGGTCGCAGCCCTCGTTGACGCCCCGGGCGGTGAACAGCCGCGGCACGGCGGCCATCGCCGTCACCGGCGCGAGCGCCCCGACCGGGGCCCAGAACGTCCAGCGGCGCCGCAGATCCCGCCAGGCGTCGTCCCACAGGGACGCCCGGCCGCTCTCACCGCCTTCCGGGGCCTCCTCCGTGATCTCGGCCGGCGCGGGTCCGCGGCCCGTGCCGGGCGAACCCGTGCCGGACGAACCCGTGCCGAGCGGGCCGGGGCCGGGCAGGTCGGGGCCCGGCGCGTCCGGGTCGGTGGTCGTCATCGGTACCGGATCCGCGGGTCGAGCAGCCCGTACAGCAGGTCCACGGCCAGGTTGACCAACAGGAAGATCAGCACCATCACCGTGACCGCGCCGACGACGACGGGCCCCTCCTTCAGCTGGATCGACTGGAACACCTGCTGCCCGATCCCGGGCAGGTTGAAGATCCCCTCGGTGACGATGGCGCCGCCCATCAGATTGCCGAAGTCGACGCCGAGGTAGGTCACCACCGGGATGAGCGAGTTGCGCAGCGCGTGCCGCCCCACCACGCGGACCCGCGACAGCCCCTTGGCGGTCGCGGTGCGCACGTAGTCGGCCCGCAGGTTCTCGGCGAGGCCGGTCCGGGTGAGCCGGGCGACGTAGGACAGGCCGAGCGAGCCGAGGACCATGCCGGGCAGCAGGTAGCCCACCGGCCAGCCGGCGTCGGCGCCCGCGGTGGGGAAGATCTGCCAGCGCAGCCCGAACAGCGCCTGCGCCGCCGAGCCCAGCACGAACACCGGCACCGCGATCAGCAGGGTGGTCCCGCCCAGCACGAGGGTGTCGGCGAGCCGGCCGCGGCGCAGTCCCGCCCACACGCCGAGCGCGACGCCGACGGCCAGCTCGAACAGCCAGGCGGTCACGGCGAGCAGCGCGGTCACCGTCCAGCGCCCGCCGAGCATCTCCGCCACCTGCCGGCCGTCGTAGTTCTCGCCCAGCCTCCCGTGGAGGAGACCCCACATGTACTCGCCGTACTGCAGTGGCAGCGGATCGTCCAGGTTGTAGCGGTCCCGCATCGTCCGCAGGACGCTCTCCGGAACGGGCTTGTCACCGGCGAGCGCCTGGATCGGATCGCCCGGCAGCGCGAACACCATCGCGTAGACGAGCAGCGTCGTGCCGACGAAGACGGGAACGGCCTGGAGGAGCCGCCGGAGAACATAGCGTCGCATCACCGCTCACTTCACCGTCACTTCGTGGGCGAGCAGGCCCGTCGAGTACGGCGTGATGATGACGTTCCCGACCCTGGTGGAACGGCCGCCCTGTCCGGCCCACGTCCACAGCGGGATCATGGGCATCTCCCGGATCGCGACGTCCTCCGCCCGGTTGTACAGCCGCAGCGCCTCCCGCTCGTCCGCCGCCCGGTTCGCCCGGGCGATCAGGTCGTCGAACTCCGGGTCGTGCCAGCCCATGCGGTTGCCGCGGCCGCCCCACATGTTCTCGAGGTAGTTCTGGGCGCTCGGGTAGTCGGCCTCCCAGTTCTGCCGGTAGGGGCCCTTCTCCGCGTGGGCGTTCAGCATCCCGAAGTAGTCGGACGCGGGCACCTGCCGGAACCGGACGTCCTTGATGCCGAGGTTCTGCCGGAGCGAGTTCGCGACGATCTGCATCCATTGGTAGTAGGTCGGCTGCGCGTTGGAGAAGTACAGCTCCAGCGTCCCCTTGAAACCGCCCGACCTGGCGTACAGCTCCCGCGCCCTCGCCGGGTCATAGGTACATGGCTCACCGCACGCGCCGGGCCGGTGACCGGCGATGATCGGCGGGAGGAGCGAGTCGGCGGGCCGGTAGTCGCCGTTGTAGACGGCCTTGCTGATCCCCCGCCGGTCGATGGCCATCGACAGGGCCCTGCGCAGGTTCGCGTTCTGGAACCGCCCGTCGAAGAGCGGGAGGCCCAGGTAGTCGATCGTGCCCGTCGCACGGGGCAGGAACCGGTCGCCCAGCAGCCGCCTGGCCTCGGGCACCTTGGCCGCGGGGATCGTCTGCATCACGTCGATCCGCCCGGCCCGCAGGTCGGTGTAGGCGGTCTCGGCACTGGAGTAGCTCTTCCAGACGACGCCCTTGTTGCGCGGCTTGCGCGGTCCGGTGTAGGTGGGAGACGCGACGAGCCTGATCTGCCGGTCGCGCTCCCAGTCGCCGCTCATCTTGTACGGGCCGTTCCCGATCGGATGCTCGTCGAAGGACTTCAGGTCCCGCAGGCCCGCCTTCGGCATCGGCGCGAACGCGGGGTAGGTGAGCAGCCGGGGGAACTGGTTGAACGGCTCGTTCAGCGTGACCTTGAGGGTGGTCGCGCCGACCACCCGGACTCCCGAGAGCCTGCGGCTCCTCGGCCGGGCCCCGGGCCCCGGGGGGTTCAGGTCGGCGTAGCCCTGGATGTGCGAGAAGTAGGCGTTGGCGGCGTAGGCGTTCGGGCCGTACGCCGCGTTGTTCCAGGCGTCGGCGAAGGCGGCGGCGGTGACCGGCTCCCCGTTGTCGAACCTCCGGCCCGGCCTGATCTCGATCGTCCAGGTCTTCTGGTCGGCGGTCGCGACCGACGCGGCGGCCAGGTTCACCGTCCCGCCGTCCCTGGTGAGGCCCACGAGGGTGTCGAACAGCCCGGCGAGGACGTCGAAGGAGTAGCTGCTGGTGGTGTCGCCCGGCACCAGGTGGTCCGGTTCCGGGTGGCCGGCGACGAACGTGCCGTCGCTGGCCCGCGCCCCGAAGCCGCCGCAGCCCGTCAGCCCGAGCACGGCCACCAGCACGGCGCCGGACGCCGCGGTCCGTCCGCGGCCGCGGACGGCGCGTCCCGCGCCCCTGTAGCCGGTCATGTCCCTCCCCCGTGCGCTCGCGTCCCGCGTCTGTATCCTCACTCTCCGTACGCCCGAGTGCTCGCCGCACCGCCCCGCCCGGGCGGTTCGGCCCCGGGCGCTGAACGAACCGAGACCGGATCGATACGTTGTTGATCAATCGTTGACCGAGCCGGCGGGGGCGGGGGATGAACGGACCGGACACCACTGGGCGGGACGCCACCGAGGGCGCGCGGCGGGCCGCGGACGAGGCCGCGCGGATCTGCGCGGACCTGATCCGGTTCGACACCGTCAACCGGGGCGAGGGGGCGGCGCGTCCGGAGCGGCCCGCCGCCGAGCACGTCGCCGCGCTGCTGGACGAGGCGGGCGCGTCCGCGACGGTCGTCGAGCCGGCGCCGGGCCGGGCGAGCGTGCTGGCCCGCGTGCCCGGCACCGATCCCGCGTGGCCGGCGTTCCTGATCCACGGGCACCTGGACGTCGTGCCCGCCGACCCGGCGGAGTGGAGCGTCCACCCGTTCTCCGGCGAGGTGCGGGACGGATGCGTGTGGGGCCGCGGCGCGATCGACATGAAGGGCACGCTCGCGATGACGCTCGCGACCGTGCGGCGGCGGCTGCGCGAGGGCCGCCGCACCCGCGGCGACCTCGTGCTGGCCTTCCTGGCGGACGAGGAGTGCACCGGCGACCTCGGGTCCCGGTACGTGGCGCGCGAGCACCGGGAGTTCTTCACCGGCTGCGCCGAGGCCGTCAGCGAGTCCGGGGGCTTCAGCGTGCACGCCGCCGGGCGCCGGATCTACCCGATCGCGACGGGCGAGCGCGGCACGACGTGGCTGCGGCTCACCGCGCGCGGCACCGCCGGCCACGGGTCCAAGCCCGCGCCCGACAACGCGGTCGCCGAGATCGCGCACGCCGTGTCGCGGCTGGCCGCCCACCCCTGGCCGGTCCGGCTGACGCCGGGGGTGCGGGCACTGCTGGACGGCCTCGCGGGCGCCCTCGGCACGACCATCGACCACGACCGCCTGGACGCCGAGGCCGAGCGGCTCGGCGTCGCCGGGCGGCTGTTCGCCGCGACGATCCGCAACTCGGCGAACCCCACCCGGCTGGAGGCCGGCTACAAGGTCAACGTCGTGCCCGGCTCGGCGACCGCCCAGGTGGACGGCCGGTACCTGCCCGGCACGGGTGAGGAGTTCCTCGCCACCGTGGACCGGCTCCTCGGCCCGAAGGTCACCCGCGAGTTCATCAACCACGAGGACGCGCCGGCCGCCGACCCCGCGGGCGCGACGTTCGCCGCGCTCGCGGCCGCGCTCCGCGCCGAGGACCCGGCGGCGCGTCCGGTGCCGTACGTGATGGCGGGCGGCACCGACGCCAAGTCGTTCCACCGCATCGGCGTCACGTCCTACGGGTTCGCGCCGCTGCTCCTGGGCCCCGAGCTGGACTACTTCGGCATGTTCCACGGGGTGGACGAGCGCGTCCCGCTGGAGGGCCTGGCCTTCGGCACCCGCGTCCTGGACCGGTTCCTCGACACGCGCTGACCCGGCCGGCACCCGCCGGCCGTTGAGGACCCGCCGGTCCGCTCAGTCGTCCCGCGCGCCCCGCTCGGCGAGGTCGGCCACCTCCGGCGGCAGCCGGCCCGTCTCGTGGAAGTGCCGCCACGCCCCGAGCCCGGACAGCGAGCCGTCGGCGAGCTCGCCGAGCAGGCCCCGCACCCACTCGGCCTCCGCCTGCCGCATGGCGAGGTCGTACTCGAGCTCGACGAGGAAGATGCGGGGCATGTCCGCGCCGTCGGCGAGGCCCGCGAGCACCTCGCGCTGTTCGGCGATCTCCCGTTCCATCGTGCCGAGGCGCCGCCGCAGCAGTTCGGCCGTCTCGTCCGGGCCGAGCGCGCCGAGCGTCGACAGCCCGGCCTCGAAGCGGGGGTACTCGCGCTCGGGCACCTCGATCAGCTCCCGGACCCAGTCTGCGAGCTCCTCGCGTCCCGCGTCGGTGATGCGGTAGACGGTCCGCTCCGGACGCGCCCCCTCTCTGCCGCTCCCCTCCACGGCGAGGAATCCGTGCTTCTCCAGATTGCGCACCACGGTGTAGAGCGAACCCCATTTGATGGGCATGTCCCGGTCCTTGGCGCGGTCACGCATCAGTGAGGCCATCTCATAGGGGTGCATGGGCTTGATGGTGACCGTCGACAACACCGCGAGGCCCAGCAGGTTGCCCACCTTGCGCCGCTTGGCCATCTCGCCCCCTGTGTACGAATACTCGTGGGCGAGCATAGTCAGCGGCGGCGCGCCGCGTCCAGCCCGCTCAGAGCACGGCGGCGGCCAGCTCGCGCCACTCCCGCAGCGGAGGCGCCTCCGGACTCGCCGTCAGCACCTGCAGGCAGACGTGGTCGGCCCCCGCGTCCAGATGCTCCCGGACGCGGGCCTGGATCGCGTCCAGGTCGCCGTAGGAGACGATGGCGTTCACCAGGCGGTCGCTCGGGCCGGCGATGTCGTCCTCCCCGAAGCCGAGACGCTCCACATTGGCCCGCTGGTGCGGCGCGAACTCCATGTAACCGGAGAAGTGATCGCGGGCGACCTCCCGGGCCCGGCCGAGGTCGGCGTCCAGCACGACCGCCTGTTCCACGGCGAGGAACGCCTCCGGCCCCATGATCTCCCTCGCGCGCGCGGTGTGCTCGGTGGTGACGAAGTAGGGATGGGCGCCCCACGTCCGCTCCGCCGCCAGTTCCAGCATGCGCGGTCCGAGCGCGGCGAGCACCCGGCGCGGCGCCGGGTCGGGGACCGGTCCCTGGACGGGGACGGCGTCCATCGCGTCCAGGTAGCCGCGCATCATCCGCAGGGCCGGCCCGACGGGCGGCATCGGGTAGCCCAGGAACTCCGTCGGCTTCGTCGAGACCCGGTGCCCGCCCAGGCCGAGCAGGTAGCGGTCCGGGAACGCCTCGCCGAGCGCCCGCTCCGCCAGCGCCAGCGAGAGCGGTTCACGCCGCGACACGTTGGCGATGCCGGACGCGACGACGATCCGCCGCGTCGCGGCGAGCAGCAGCCACGCCTGCCCGACGCTGTCGCGCCCGAACGCCTCGCCGTACCAGATCGCCCCGTATCCGAGTTCCTCCAGCTCCGCCGCCGCCTCGCGGACCAGCGTCGCCGGCATCCCGTCGAACGCGAACGTCCAGACGCCCACGCGGCCCAGGTCGTTCTTGTCCATCGCGCGCCTCCCATTTCCGGAGAACTTCTCCGGTTGCTGTCGACCACCATATGGAGAAGTTCTCCATTTAGCCAAATCCAGCCGGCCGCCCGAGGATGGGACGATGACCGCACAGGACGCGACCCGCCCGCGCCGTGCCGACGCGCGCCGCAACCGCGAGCGCGTCCTCGCCGCGGCCCGCGAGACGTTCGCCGCGGACGGCCCGGACGCCTCGCTCAACGAGATCGCCCGCCGCGCCGGGGTCGGCCCCGGCACGCTCTACCGCCACTTCCCCACCCGCGGCGCGCTCCAGGCCGCCGTGATCACCGACCGCGTCGCCCGGCTGCGGGCCCGCGCCGACGAGCTGGTGGCGGCCGCCTCCCCCGGCGACGCGCTCGCCGCCTGGATCGAGGTGTTCCTCGCGCACGCCCGCAGCGACCACGGGCTCGGCGGCGCCGTGCTCACCGAGCCGGTCGAGACCGGTGTCGACTGCCACGCGGCCGTGCACGAGGCGGCGCGGACGGTCCTCGGCCACGCCCAGCGCGCGGGCGCCGCCCGTCCGGACGCCCACGCGGCGGACCTGGTCCGGCTCGTCACCGGAATCGCCCTGTCGGCCGGGCCGGGCGACCCCGACCCCGCCCAGACCGCGCGCCTGCTCGGCCTGGTGATGGACGCCCTGCGCCCCCCGAGCGGCCGGGAGGGGAGCGGGTAGAGAGAAGGGGTGGACTTCTCCAGCGCCGCCGACGAGCTCTACGGCGTCGCCCCGGCCGAGTTCGTGGCCGCCCGGACCCGCCTCGCGCGCCGGGCGAAGGACGAGGGCGACGGCGCCCTCGCCCGGCGGATCGCGGCGCTGCGCCGTCCGACCGCCCCGGCGTGGGCGGTGAACCTGCTCGCCCGCTCGGCTCCGGGCGACCTGGCCGCCCTGCTGGACGTCGGCGCACGGCTGCGCGCCGCCTGGGGCTCCGGGGACGACCTGAGCGACCTCGAACAACGCCGCGCCCGCCTCGTCGCGGACCTCGTGCGCACGGCGTCCGGCCTCGCCGCCGGCGCGGGGGCGCCGCTGCGCGACCCGGCCGTCCGCGAGGTCGAGGACACGCTGCAGGCCGCGACCGTGGACGCCGGCACGGCCGAGGAGGTCGAGGGTCTTGGTCACCGCCTGCGGCTGCCCGATCACGCGTTCGGGGACGCGCTTCTCGCCCTCCAGCACGCGGC
>NZ_CAACVB010000288.1 GCF_900659635.1 Actinomadura roseirufa
GGCCGCCGGACCGGCCGCGGCGGCGGCAGCGCCGCGACGCGGGCGAGGAGCGGCTGCACCTGCGCCGCCGTCATCCGGTGGACCGGCTCGCGGGCCAGCAGTCCCTCCAGCACGCGCGTGAGGGGCCCGGCGTTGCGCGCCGGGGGCACCGGCTCGGTGAGCGCCGCCTGCAGTGACGCCATGGCGTCCGGCCGCTCGTAGGGCGAGTGCCCCTCCACGGCCGCGTACAGGGTCGCGCCGAGCGCCCACAGGTCCGAGGCGGGGACCGCCCGCTCCCCCTGGGCGCGCTCCGGCGGGATGTAGGCGGGCGACCCCATCACCAGGCCGGTCTGGGTGAGCGTCGCGTCGCCCTCCATCTGCGCGATGCCGAAGTCGGTGAGGACGACGCGCCCCGCGTCCGTGATCAGCACGTTGCTGGGCTTGACGTCGCGGTGCAGGATGCCCTTCTCATGGGCGTGGCGGAGCGCCGCGAGCATCTGCAGGCCGATCTCGGCGACCCGGTGGTGCTCAAGGGGACCCCGGTCCAGGAGGTCCTGCAAGGACGGGGCGAGGACCAGCTCCATCACGATCCAGGGCCGGTCGGACTCCTCGACGACGTCGTGGACGATGACCACGCCCGGATGGCTGAGCCGGGCCGACGCCCGCGCCTCGCGGAACGTCCGCTCGTACAGCACCGCGCGCTCGGCCTCGCTCAGGCCGGGCGGGAGCACGACCTCCTTGACGGCGACCTGGCGGTCCAGCATGACGTCGTGGGCGCGCCACACGGTGCCCATGCCGCCCCGCCCGACCACCGCGTCGAGCCGGTAGCGGTTACCGAGCAGACGTGCCTGTCCCATTGCCGGTCGATCCCCCAAGTGTCATCCCACCCCCGAGGGACGGAACGTGTCGAGCACATTCTTCACGAGCCCCGCGTACTCGGCCCACCTCGCCGCCGGAACGGCCACCACGACGGCGTAGGCCCGGCCATTGACGATCACCCCCCGGTCGACGGCCCGGGTGCCGCCGCCCCGCGACCACGTGAACTGGATGTCGGCGGCGGGCAGGGAGCCGACCGCCGATCGCTCCAGGGAGATCTTCTGGAAGTTCTGCAGCTTGCCGTCCGCCAGCGCCTCCCGTTCCCATTGGATCCAGTGGTCGTAGGGGTCACCTTGCCACGGAGTGCGGTCGACCTGCACGTAGGCACTGGTCGCCGGGTCGATCCAGACGACGCTGTTCTTCTGGACGCTCTTCCTCCAGCCATGCGGCACGCCGATCGTGTAACCGGGGCCGTCCGCCCCGGCCAGGCCGGACGGCATCGGCCGCCTGGCCGGCGACCGCCGCGGCCCGCTCGTCGTCCCCGAGTCCGTGACGGGGCCGGAGCCCGGCGAGCCCGAGGCGCCGGGGGAAGGGAGGACTCCGCTCGGCCCGGTCGGCTTCCGGGCACCGGAGCCGGATTCCGGCCACAGCACGATCCCCGCCGGGACGAGGACCGCCACCGCTACCACGAGGGCGGTGAGGGCGGGCCAGATCGTCCGGCCCTTCTTCCGCGCCGCTCCGGGGTGCTGGGTGGTCGTGTCGGGCGCGGGAAAGGGGATCTCCCCGAAGGGCGTCGGAGGCGCCGTGGAGCCCGCTCCCCAGTCGTGCGCCCCCTCCCACACGGGCCGGCCGGACGTGGCGGCCCAGGTGCTCTCACCGGCGAGGGCCGCCGTGCCGCCGTGGGCGGCGATCTGGGCGGCGGCGAGATCGGCGGCGTGCCCGGCGGCGACGGCGGCCAGGGCCTCCTCTGCGCGGTCCGCGCCCGTCCGGCGGACCGGGTCGCGCTCCAGCAGCCCGGCGAGGACGGGCGCGAGCGGCCCGGCGTTGCGCGGCGGCGGGGGCTCCAGGGTCATCACCGCCGCCAGCACCGCCATCGCGTCGCTGCGATGGTGCGGCGCCTTCCCCTCGCAGGCCGCGTACAGGGTCGCGCCGAGCGCCCACAGGTCCGAGGCGGGGATCGCCGGATCGCCCGCGACGCGCTCCGGCGACATGTACGCGGGCGAGCCCATGATCAGGCCGGTCCGGGTCAGCGTGGCGTCCCCGGCGACCTGGGCGATGCCGAAGTCGGTGAGCACCGCCCGGTCGTCCTCGGTCACCAGCACGTTCGCGGGCTTGACGTCACGGTGCAGGATGCCGATCGCGTGCGCGGCGCGCAGCGCGCCCGCGATCTGCCGGCCGATCACGGCGGCCCGGCCGGGCGGCAGCGGCCCGTCCTCGTCGATGACGTCCTGGAGCGAGCGGGCCCGGACCAGCTCCATGACGATCCACGGCCGGCCGTCCTCGTCCACGACGTCGTGGACGGTCACGACGCCGGGGTGGTTCAGCCGGGCGGAGGCGCGGGCCTCGCGCAGCGTCCGGCGGTGCCGGTTCTCGCGCTCCTCGTCGGACAGGGAGACGTGCAGCAGGACCTCCTTGACCGCGACCTCGCGGTCAAGGGTCTCGTCGTGCGCGCGCCAGACCGTGCCCATGCCGCCGCGGCCGACCACCGACAGCAGCCGGTAACGGCCCGACAGCAGCCGCCCCTCGCGCTCTCCTTTGTCCTCACCGTCAGACATGAGTGGCGACCCTACCGATCCCCTCTAACGGATCGGCTACGCCGATCACCTTCACTTGGCGGGCTCGAAGAACCGGAAGACGGGCTCCAGCTCCGCGATCGCACCGGACCACCCGTCGTCCGGGCTGCGCACGAGGATCGCGTAGCCGCGACCGTTCGCCACGAACCCCCGGTTGAGGATGTGCGTCCGGCCGCCGTCCTCGCTCTGGAAGGTGAACTCCCAGTCGGCGGACTTGTCGCCGTTCCCGGTGTCGGGGACGGGCGGCTCGTCGCCCGTCGGCTCGATCTTGATCCGATGGTAGCCGCCGAACCGCGCGCCCTTCTCCTGCCGCCGCCAGTCGTCGATCGCGCTGGGCCCCGGATCACCGGTCTGGTCGATCTGGACGTAGGTCCGGCGGCCGGGCGCGTAGTAGAAGTCGCCGCCCTGCTTCCTCTCCGGGCCGCTCCAGCCCGCCGGGACGGGCACCGTGTAACCGCTGTGGTCGTGGTACATCCGGTACCCGGAGGGCAGGGTGGGGCTCGGCGTGCCGCTGGGCTTGGCAGGGGTCGGAGACGCCGGGGCCGTCCTGCCCCTGGGCGAGGCGTTGCCCCGCATGCCCGCGGGCTTGCCGCCCTTGTCGTCGCCGGAGCTCGCCAGCGCGATCCCGGCGATGACCAGGATGATGACCAGCACCACCACGCCGATGATGACGGCGTTCCGGTTGGCGCCGAGCGCGGCCAGGCCCGGCCGGGCGGCCGGGGCCGCGGGCGGCGGAACCGGCGGCAGGACGCTGCCCGCGGGCCGGGTCGCGGGCTCGTTCCCCCATGCCTCGCGCGTCGCCTCGCGCGGGGTGGTCCCCGACGGGCCGTCCGGGACGGTGGCGCCGGGGGGCGCGGTGGGATCGAGACCGGCCATCGAGGAAGGGATCGCGGGCGGGACGGACGCGCCGCCGTCGGTCGCGGTGATGTCGGGGGCCCCCGCGCCGGGCGGCGGGGTCACCGCCCCCGGCGGGACGTCGAAGCGGGTGAGCTGGTCGGGGCGGGCGCCCGGGTCGAGACCGGAGACGCCGATGCCGGACCGCGTGCCACCGGAGCGCGTGCCACCCGACCGCGTGCCGCCGCCGGGCCGCGTGTTCCCGGACCGCCGTCCGGGTCGCCTGCCGCCGGTCCGCGCGCCCCCGGAGTCGCCCGGGGCGCCTTCGCCCGTGCCCACGGCGCCGGCGGTTCCGGAGCCGGCCGGGCCGGGGCCCGGCTCGTCCGGGTCCGGCACGTCGGGCAGGGGCGTGGCGCGCGTCGCGCCCGGAAGGTCGCCGAGCGGGAACTCGACGGCCATGGTGCGCTGCGTGTCGACGCTCTCCTGGCGGACGATCTCGTCTAGCAGCGCCCCGGCCTCGATCGCGTCCATCCGCAGGTCGGGGTTCTTGCGCAGCAGGCCCTCGATGACGGGGACGAGCGGGCCGCCCCGCTCCGGCGGGTCGGGCTCGTCGGAGATCACCGCGACCAGCGCGGCCATCGGCTCCGCGCGCTCGAACGGCGACTTGCCGTGCACCATCGCGTAGAGCGTGACGCCGAGCGACCACAGGTCGGAGGCGGGCCCGGCGACGCGGCCGCGGGCGCGCTCGGGGGCGATGTAGGCGGGCGAGCCCATCACCAGACCGGTCTGGGTGAGGGTCGCGTCGCCGGAGGCGGTGGCGATGCCGAAGTCGGTGAGCACGGCCCGGTCGCCCGCCCGGCCGGTGGCGGTGACCAGTACGTTGCTGGGCTTGACGTCGCGGTGCAGGACCCCGGCGTCATGGGCGGCGTGCAGCGCGGCGAGCATCTGCCGGCCGATCTCGGCGGCGCGGCGGGGCTCCATCGGCCCCTCCTGTTTGATCACCTGGTCCAGGGAGCGCGACTTGATGAGCTCCATGATGATCCAGGGCCGGTCGTCCTCCTCGACCACGTCGTAGACGGTGACGACCCCGGGATGACCGAGCCGGGCGGCCGTGCGGGCCTCGCGGAACGTGCGCTTGTGGTGAACGGTGCGTTCCTCATCGGTGAGACCATGCGGGAGGATGACCTCCTTCACCGCGACATCACGACCGAGGACCTCATCGTGCGCCTGCCAGACCGTCCCCATGCCGCCACGGCCGACCTGGGTCACCAGCCGGTAGCGGCGGGCGAGCAACCGCTCACCGGTGGACTCATTTGGCATATCCGCGACCATATCGACTTTTGCTGACAACCTTGGACCGAGCTTGCAAGCCACATCCTCCTACCCGTACGACGTCCGGCGTCACGCCAAGGTTCGCCACCGGGTGAGCGAGTGCGGACGGAAGCGTGATGGACGTGACACCCGGTACAAATAAAAGAGTTGCACAGCGCGGCGACGGGGGGACGATGCCGGAGAAGGGCCTGCTCGGCGAGTGGCACCGCCTCATCAAGGCTGCGCCGACGATCTTCTTCTGGTACACCCGTCTCTCCGGGATCCTCTCGCTGCTCGCATGGGTGTCCTATGGTCTCATCCTCGAGATAGCCGACTACTGGGCCTTGCGCTGGATCGGCTACCTCGGCTGGTTCCCCAGCGTTCCCGTCGGACTGGTCTGGATTCTGCTGTCGATGGGCGTCCGGCGGCGCAAGAAGGCCGCCTGGCGGATGCTCGTGCTGATCTTCTGCCTGCCCGCCGCGCTCAGCGTCACCGCCGTCCTGACCACGCTGTTCGACACGCAGAAGGGCACCTCCCCGGGGCTGGTCGTCACCGCCGCCGTCTACATCTCGGTGATCGGGCTGCTGATCGCCGCCCGCGGCCAGTTCACCGCGCTGCCCGACCGGGCCAACCGGCGGCTCGCGGTGGTCGTGTTCACCAGCCTGCTGGTCGTGACCGGCGGCATCGGCACCTTCCTGGTCACCCTCACCGACCGCGACGCCAGCGGCGACTTCTGGACCCATCCGAAGTACGCCATCGCGCAGACCGTGCTCGGCCCGCGGGTCACCGGCAAGCCGATCAACGTCGCGGTCCCGTTCTGGGTGGACGTGATCCTCTGGGTGCTCGGCACCGGCCTGTTCATCAGCACCTTCTGGGCGCTGTTCAAGCCCGGCCGCCGCGACCCCGTCCTGGAGCCCACCGAGGAGCTGGCCGCCCGCCGGCTGCTCGCCGAGTACGGCGACCAGGACTCCCTCGGCTACTTCGCGCTGCGCCGCGACAAGGACGTCATCGTCGCACCGAACGGTAAGGCGGCCATCGCCTACCGGGTGGAGGGTTCGGTCTCGCTGGCCAGCGGCGACCCGCTCGGCGACCCCGAGTCGTGGGACCAGGCGATCGAGGCGTGGCTCGGCGAGTGCACCGCGCACGCCTGGATCCCCGGCGCCGTCAGCGTCGGCGAGCGGGCCGCCCACGTCTACCGGCGGCACGGGTTCGACGCGCTGGAGCTCGGCGACGAGGCCGTCGTCGACCTCACCGACTTCAACCTCGAGGGCCGCGAGATGCGGCAGGTCCGCCAGGCCGTCCGGCGCGTCGAGCGGGCCGGGTACACCGTGCGCATCCGGCGGCACTCGCAGATCCCCGGCTGGGAGATGGCCAAGCTGATCCGCAGCGCCGACGCCTGGCGCGGCGAGGAGACCGAGCGCGGGTTCTCCATGGCGCTCGGCCGGCTCGGCGACCCCACCGACGGCCACTGCGTGATGGTCGAGGCGTTCGACGCCGACGGCGAGCTGCGCGGAATGCTCAGCTTCGTCCCGTGGGGCCGCACCGGGCTCTCGCTGGACCTCATGCGCCGCGACCGGCGCGCCGAGAACGGCCTGAACGAGTACATGGTCGCCAAGCTCGCCGAGAAGGCCGCCTCGGTCGGCGCGCAGCAGCTGTCGCTGAACTTCGCGATGCTGCGCGCGGCGTTCGAGCGCGGCTCGCAGATCGGCGCCGGGCCGGTCGCGCGGCTCTACTACCGCTTCCTGTCGTTCGCGTCGAAGTTCTGGCAGCTGGAGTCGCTGTACTTGGCCAACGCCAAGTACATGCCGCACTGGCGGCCCCGCTACATCTGCTACACCCACGGCCGCCACATCATCCGCCTCGGCCTCGCGTACGCGCGCGCGGAGGGCTTCCTGCCCAGCTTCAACCGCCCGAAGCTCGACCGCGCCGCCTCGATGGTGCCCTCCACCGAGCTGGTCGACCAGATCAAGGAGATCGAGGAGGCCGCCGACGCGGCCCGCGCGCCGCAGCGCCGCCTCTCCGAGCAGGAGCGGGTCCGCCACGCCAAGCTGGAGCGGATCCGCGCCGCCGGCATGGAGCCCTACCCGCTGACGTTCGACCGCACCGACTTCGCCGCCGCGATCCGCGCCCGCTTCCCCGACCTCCCGCCGGACGCGCGCACCGGCGAGCAGGTCGCGATCGCCGGGCGGGTCGTGCTGGCCCGCGAGCACGGCCGGCTGATCTTCGTGACGCTGCGCGACGAGACCGCCGACCTGCAGGTCATGCTGACCGCCGACGCGCTCGGCGCGGAGTCGCTCGGCCGCTGGAAGGAGCTGATCGACCTCGGCGACCAGGTCGGCGTGCACGGCGAGGTCGTCACCTCCCGGCGCGGCGAGCTGTCGATCCTGGCCTGCGTCTGGCGGCTCACCGCCAAGTGCCTGCGGCCGCTGCCGAACAAGCGCTCCGGCCTGTCCGACCCCGAGGCGCGGGTGCGCCAGCGGTACGTCGACTTCATCGTCAACGACGAGTCCCGGCGGATGCTGCGGATGCGCGGCGACGCCGTGGCCGCCGTCCGCGACGGGCTGCGCGACCGCGGCTACCTCGAAGTCGAGACGCCGATGCTCCAGCCCATCCACGGCGGCGCCGCCGCCCGCCCCTTCACCACCCGCATCAACGCCTACAACATGCAGCTCTACCTGCGGATCGCCCCGGAGCTGTACCTCAAGCGGCTGCTGGTCGGCGGCATCGGCGCGGTGTTCGAGCTGAACCGCAACTTCCGCAACGAGGGCGTCTCACAGAAGCACAACCCCGAGTTCACGATGCTGGAGGCCTACCAGCCCTACGGCGACTACGACACGATGGCCGAGCTGACCCGCTCCCTCGTCAGGGACGCCGCGCTGGCGGCGCTCGGCACGACGGTCGTCGTCCGGGACGGCGTCGAGTACGACCTCGCCGAGCCCTGGCAGGAGATCACCGTCTACGACTCGGTGTCCAAGGCCCTGGGCGAGCTCATCACCCCCGACACCCCGCTGCGGGCGGTGCACTCCCACGCCGAGCGGGCCGGGCTGAACTTCGACCCCGAGTGGGGCCAGGGCAGGATCGTCCAAGAGCTGTTCGAGGCCCTGGTCGAGGAGCACCTGGCGGCGCCGACGTTCGTCCGCGACTACCCGGCCGAGACCTCGCCGCTCACCCGCCCGCACCGCGACGACCCGCGGCTCGCCGAGAAGTGGGACCTCATCGTCTTCGGCCTGGAGCTCGGCACCGCCTACTCCGAGCTGATCGACCCGATCATGCAGCGGCAGCGGCTCACCGAACAGTCGCTCCAGGCGGCCGGCGGCGACCCGGAGGCCATGGAACTGGACGAGGACTTCCTGCGCGCCCTGGAGTACGCCATGCCCCCCGCGGGCGGCATGGGCATGGGCATCGACCGGCTCCTCATCACCCTCACCGGCCGGAGCATCCGCGAGACGATCCCCTTCCCCCTCGTCCGTCCCGGCTGAGCTCATTTCAATCCCGGCCCACTGCGCTCGCCGGCGCTCGCTTCGTGACCGTGCTTGTGCGAGCGCGAATCGCTTCGCGATCTTCCCGGCGGGGCTCGCCTTCGGCATTGCCCCGCCGGTCAGGTAGCGCGCTCGCGTGACGGCTGAACTCGCTGTCAGGCTGCCCCTTCCCTAGAGGGTGCGGGGGGTGGGGCGGTAGCCGTGGGTGGCCAGCCAGTGGCGTGCTCGGGCGCGGCTTGCGTCCTCGGTCGCGCCCGGAGGGGTGCTGGGTGGGATGGGGAGCCAGCGGGCGTCGTCAGTGCCGCACTCGGGGGCGGTGGCCGAGTCCGCTCGGTCCAGGACGTCGCCGCGGTGCAGGTCCAGGACGGACGGGGCGTCGCCCTCCAGGGCAGCCGCCACCGCGCCCAGGTCGGCGGGGACGGGTGCCAGCGGCGGGGCGGGGACGCCGTCCAGTGCCGCGGCCAGGTCGGCGGCGAGGTCGGCGTCGCCCGGCAGGTCGCGGACGGCCAGCGCGGAGCGGCAGGCGCGGG
>NZ_CAACVB010000289.1 GCF_900659635.1 Actinomadura roseirufa
AGCGTCGCCGACCGGGCGGGCTCGGCCGCGCGCAGCGCGTGCGCCCGCGCCAGGCGCGCCAGCCCCACGTCGCCGATCAGCGCCGGGTTGGCGATCGCCTCGGCGATGTCGGCCCAGCGGCCCGCGTCGGCCGCGTCGTCCTGCGCGGCGCGGACGCACGCCAGCGTCTCGGCGCACATCCCCAGGGTGCTGAAGTCCAGGCCCTTGCTGCCGTCGCCGCACGCGTCGATCAGCGCCGCGGCGCCCTCGTCCGGGCGGCCCGCGTTGATGATCGCGGTCGCGCGGGCGACGTGCGCCATGTGCGTCCACCACTCGCCGGAACCGGTGTCGTTGGCGACCGCCTCGTCGCCGGCGCGCAGCGCCCGCTCGTGGTCGCCCATCCAGCTCGCCGCCAGGCACTGGTAGGTCAGCCCGTAGGCCAGGCTCTCCTGGGAGCGCAGCTCCCGGCCGACGGCGGTGGCCTCCTCGGCGACCGTGAGGGCCTCGGCCATGCTCCCCTGCAGGATCAGCAGCCGCGCCTGCCCGGCCAGCATGTAGCCGAGGATGTAGCTCTGCCCGGTGATCCGGGAGATCGTGATGAGCCGCTCGACGTGCCGCAGCGCCGAGTCGTACAGGCCGACGAAGGTCTCGGCGAACACCAGCCAGGGCAGGTAGTCCAGGCAGTCGGCGAAGTCGTGGTCGGCCGCCGCGGAGAACAGCTGGTCGGCGGTCTCGGCGAAGGCGATCGCCTCGTCCACCTGCCCGCGGCCGTAGGCGACCATCGGCCGCATCGCCGCGACCGCCGCCGTCAGCCCCGGGCTCCAGCCGGGCGCGCTGGTGGGGATCGTCTCCATCACGGCGTGCGACCCGCGGGTGTCGATCCGCTGGATCCGGTCGGCGACCAGCCGCACGCGCAGCAGCACCGCCTCGGGGGTCTGCCGGTCGGTGATGCGGCGCAGCTCGTCCAGCACCAGGGCGCGCGCCTCGTGGATGCGGCCGAGCTGGCGCTCCATCACCGCGCAGAGCTGGACGGCCCGCGCCCGGCGGACGGTGTCCTCGGGGGGCAGCAGGCCCAGCAGCGTGCGGGCGGTCTCGCGGCCCTCCCCGGCGTGGCCGCTCACGCACTGCACGTGCGCGAGCTCCAGCAGCAGCTCGACCCGGTCGGGGAACGCGCTCCCGGGCACGCCGGTGGACGCGCCGTCCGGCGCGCCCTTGGCGTGCGCGGCGCTGGGCTCGTCGGGCATCAGCCGCAGCGCGGCCTCCAGCCAGAACGCCGCGGTCCCCGGCGCCTGGAGCCCCACCACGCGGGCGGCCTCCACCAGCGTGACGATCGCCCCCCAGTCGCCGAACCGGGCCGAGCGCACCACGTGGTGGGCGCGGACCGTGGCCGGGGCGCCGACCTCGGTCAGCCGGCCCGAGACGCGGTCGTGCGCGGCGAACCGCCAGCCCGCCGCCGTCGAGGCGTAGGCGACGTGCCGCACCAGCGGATGCCGGAACCGGAACCGGCCGCCCGCCGCCGGGCGGACCACGTCGTGCACGGTCAGCACGTCCAGCGCGGTGAGCGCCTCGGCCTGGTCCATCTCGGCGGCGACGGCCGCCAGCGCGGGCTCGAACACGTCCGCGGCCACCGCCGCGCCCCGCGCCATCAGCAGCGCCTCCGGCGGCAGGGCGCTCAGCTCCACCTGCAGCGCGGTGCGCACCGCGGGCGGGACCTCGGGCAGGTTCGCCACGCCGCGCTCCCAGCCCTTCTCCCAGCCGGGCCGGCCCGCCTCGTCCGCGTCGGCGGCCACGCCGTCGACGTGCCCCATGCGGGCGAGGGCCTCCAGGTAGAACGGGTTCCCGCCGCTGGCCTTGTACAGGGCCTCGCAGCGCGAGCGGCTCACGTCCGGGCCGAGGAACTCCTCCACCTCGCTCTGCGTGAGCGGGTCGACCGACACGTGCACGCCCTGCGGGCCGGCGGCGTCGACCAGCGCCGCCAGCCGCGGCGACGCCTGTGCCGGGCGGTAGGCGACCGCGACCAGAACCCGCGCGCGGGGCGGGTGCCGGACGAGGTGGTCCAGCAGCTCCACGGTCGCGTCGTCGGCCCAGTGCAGGTCGTCCAGGATCAGCACGAGCCCGGCCGGGTCGGCCAGGTTCTCCAGCAGGTGCCGGACGGTGCGGTGCAGCTGGTAGCGCGCCACCCGCGACTCCGGCGAGGCGGCGGGCGGCTCGCCCGACAGGTCGGCCAGCGCCGGGAACACCGTGCCGAGCAGCCGCAGCGCGGCCGGCGGCAGGTCCAGGGAGTGCTCCTCCAGCCGGTCGTCGATCGCGTCGACGACGGCGCCGAAGGGCATCTCCTGCTCGAACTCGGCGGCGCGCCCGGCCAGCGACGGCAGCCGCCGCCCCGCCGCGGCGTCCGCCAGCTCTCCGAGCAGCCGCGACTTGCCCGCGCCGGGCTCGCCGACCAGGGCGACGAAGCCGAATCCGGCCTCGGCGCCGTCGAGGGCGCGATCGAGCGCGTCGAGCGCGTCCCGTCTTCCTACCAGCGGAGCGTTGCCGGGCTGAGCACCGGCGTCGCGGGCCGCACGACCCTCCATGTCCACACCCCAACAGCGACAGGCGGTCGATACGCCGTTCCTTGAGAATCCGCGAGATTCACCTTATCGGTCATTCATCATTAAGGTGGGGCAACGCGCCCCCCTTCGCGGACGGCCCCGGGGGGCCGTTCTTCTCCGTGACCATGTTTCTGTGACCATGTTGCTCACTGTTTGCAGTCCACTGCTATCAACCGTCGCCCGGCGCCCCGTGTCAACCTTGGGAAGGTAAACCGTCCCGTGGCCGTCACCATTAGGGGTCGCCCGGCCTCCGGGCGTCATTCTCGCCGGCGGGTGCGGAAACGCCGCGGGGAGGCGGCGGCGCGGCTCGGCGCGGCCATCGCCGCGAGCACTTTTCTGACTTGGTGGTCATTGAGTGTGCGCATGAAGAAGAGCTGCTCCAATGTGGGTGGGTCCCACGTGCGGGCCGCGCCGCGGTGCGCGAACACCGGCCCCGCGCGCGGGACGGGCCGTCGCACCCGCACGAGCCGAGCATAACCCGCGGGACGCGCCACGCCGGGCCGTTTCTCCCACTGGGTGGAATGGCCCGGCCCGGCCGCCGGATCACTCCGCGGAGACGATCATGATCTCCAGGTCAGGCGGACCGTGCACGCCCCCGACCCGCTCACGGCGACGCTCACCCCGGACACCGGGCCGCCGCGCCGTCTCCACCCGGGCCGCCGGCCGTCCTGTGGGCCCGCTCGACCAGAAGAACCCGACGTGACGACGACGCACCCGCCCGAGAAGTTCACGCCCGGCGCGACGCGGGGCCGTGCCCACGGCGCGGACCTCGCGCGGCGGTTCCGGGACAGGTGTCGGTGCTGGTGAGACGGGTATGGGCCGCGTCGGGGAGGCGCCCGGGGGGCGGGACGCGCCGGATCGGGGGCGACGTGGGCCAGGTCATCGCGGAGCTGCTGCCGCTCACCCTCGGCGTGGCGATCAGCCCGATCCCGATCATCGCGGCGATCCTGATGCTGCTGACGCCCCGTCCGCGCGAGGCGGCGCTGGGATTCCTCGCGGGATGGCTGCTCGGGATCGTGGGGCTGACCGTGCTGATGCTCGTGATCGCGAACGTCATCGGCATGACCTCCGTCACCGGCGAGCCGAAGACGCCGGTGTCGTGGATCATCCTGCTGCTGGGCGTGCTGGTGGTCGTGATGGCGGTCCGGCACTGGATGGAGCGTCCCGAGCCGGGCACGGTCCCGCCCTGGATGCGGGCGGTCGACGGTGTCACCCCCGCCCGCTCGGTCATCTGGGGGCTGCTGCTCGCGGTCGTCAACCCGACGAACGTGATGATGTTCGTCCCGGCCGGGATCGCGATCTCGCAGGGCGAGCTGGGAATCGGCGGGCAGGTCGTCGCGGTCGCGGTGTTCTCGCTGGTCGCGGCATGCGGGGTGGCGGTGCCCGTGCTCGGCTACCTGGCCGACCCCGGGCGGATGCGCGGCCCCCTGGACGAGCTGCGCGGCTGGCTGCGGGACGACAACGCCACGATCATGTTCGTGCTGCTGCTGGTCATCGGGTTCGTGCTGCTGGGCCGGGGCATCGGCGGCCTCGTCGACTGACGGCCGGATCGACGGACGTCAGCCCAGCAGGGAGAGCTCCAGATGGGCGGAGACGACCCAGTTCGGCGCGTCCACCACCTCGGAGATCTTCAGGTCGGCGGCGATGCTCGCCAGCAGGTAGGCGTCGACCGGGGCCATGCCCGTACGGGCGGCGACCTCGCCGACCAGGGCGCGGGTCGCGTCCCGTGCCGCCCGCATCAGGTCGGGCCCGATGCCCGTGGTGGCCAGCGCCGCGCCGGTCCGGTGCGCGCGGGGATGCGTCTCGATGACGGGGGTGGCGGGGGCGGCGCCGCGGCGCAGGTCCACCCGCAGCCGGACGGCCGCCTCCGTCTCGACGCCGGTGCCGCACACCTCGCCGTCGCCCATCGCGGCGTGCGCGTCGCCGAGCGACAGCAGCGCGCCGGGCACGCCGACCGGCAGCACCAGCCGGGCGCCGGGACCGATGTGGCGGATGTCCAGGTTGCCGCCCCAGCGGCGCGGCGGCACGATCGAGTGCTCGCCCGGCTCGGGCGGCGCCACCCCGATCGTGCCGATCATCGGGACGACCGGCACGCGCAGCCCCGGCAGCGGCTCGGCCACCCCGCCGGAGATCGCCGACACCCGCAGATGCGGGTCGGGGAAGTCGTCGGCCAGCAGCCCGAAGCCGGGGATGTTCGCCGTCCAGCCCCAGTCGCCGACCGTCATGTCGAGCACGTCGACGACCAGGGCGTCACCGGGCTCGGCGCCCTCGACCAGGAACGGGCCGGTCACCGGGTTGACGCGGCCGAAGTCGAGCCCGGCCACGGCGGCGGCGTCCGCGCCGGCGCCGATCTGGCCGCCGCTCGCGTCGGCCGTCTCGACCGTGACCTCGGCGCCGGGGGCGAGGCTCGCGATCGGCGGGATCGCGTTGTCCCAGGCGGTGTGGACGCCGGTTCGGCGGATGTGCATCAGTCCTCCAGTTTCAGGTCGGTGCCCCGTCCGGACACCCGGTAGAACACCAGCACCAGGGCGCCCACGGCGAGCCAGGCCAGCCCGCCGATCTTCGCCCGCTCGTCGGCGTTCCACAGCACCGAACCTATGATCACGAAGCCGAGGGCGGGGGCGAGGATGTGCAGGTGCCAGCGGGTGCTGCGGTTGCGCAGCTTGAAGTGCACGAACACCGCGACGTGCAGCATCAGGAACGAGAACAGCGCGCCGAAGTTCACCAGCGACGACAGCAGGTCGATCTGCCCGGTGAAGAACAGCCCGAGGACCAGCGAGATCGCCGCGACGAACAGGATGGCCCGCTCGGGGGTGCGGCGCGTCGGGTGGACGTGCGCGAGGAAGGCGGGCAGCTTGCGGTCCCGCGCCATGCTGTACAGCAGCCGGGACGTGGCGGCCTGCGCGACCAGCGAGTTGGCGATGCCGGTGGCCAGCGCCGCCGCCACCGCGACCGTGTCCTTCAGCCACGTCCCGCCCGCGATCCACGCGATGTCGTAGAACGCGGAGTTGGTGGCGTCGTCCCCGGCGAACTCGGCGCGGCCGGGCACCAGCATCGCCGCGACCCACGTCTGCGCCACGAACAGGACCGCGACCAGGCACAGCGCCCCCACGGTCGCGCGGCCGACGATCCCGCGGTCACCGTCCTTGACCTCCTCCGACAGCGTGGAGATCCCGTCGAAGCCGAGGAAGCTCAGTACCGCGATGGACAGCGCGCCGAAGATCAGCCCGGGGGTGAGCAGATCGGGTTTCAGCAGCGGGTCGAAGGAGAAGTGCGCGCCGTTCTCACCGCGCGCGACCGCGGCGAGGCCGAAGCCGACGAACAGCGCCAGCACGACCAGCTCGCCGAACAGGAACAGCCGGTTCAGCCGCGCCGTCGACTCGATCCCGAGAAAGTTGATCACGGTGTTGACCACGACGAACACGATGATCCAGCTCCACTGCGGGACGTCCGGCAGCAGGGCGGTCAGCGCCGCCGCGCTCATCACGTACAGCAGGGTCGGCACCAGCAGGTAGTCCAGCAGGATCGCCCAGCCGGCGAGGAAGCCGACCTTGTCGTTGATGCCGCGGCCCGCGTAGGCGTACACCGATCCCGCGATCGGGAACGCGCGCGACATCTCCCGGTAGCTGAGCGCGGTGAACAGCATCGCGACGAGCCCGATGAGGTAGGTCAGCGCGACCATGCCCTTGGACCCGTTGAACACGACACCGAAGATCGTGAACGGCGCGATCGGCACCATGAACACCAGGCCGTAGATCACCAGGTCGGCCAGGCTCAGCGACCGCTTGAGCTCCTGGGCGTAGCCGAAGGAGTTGAGCGTCCGCTCGCCGGCGTCGGAACCGGCGTCGGAGCCGGAGGGGCCGGAACCCGGGTCGGGGGCCCCGGGCCTGGGACGGGCTGTCGTCATCTGCGCACGCGCCTTTCGGAGGGGGCGGGAGCTTCTCGGGCGTCCAGGAACGCGGCGCTGAGCTGCGCGAACGCGACCGGATGCGAGAATAGGCGGTGAAAGGTCTAAGTTCTAGACCTTTCTTCGAAGTTATCGTTCCGTGCGGGAGCCGCGGTGGGCCGCCGGCGACGGGGAGCGCGAGGGGGACGGGTTCGATGGGCCGCGACGCGTTGGAGCGTGACAGGACGTCCCGGGTCGTTCCGGCCCGGGACGCGCCGGGCGGTGACGGCCCGGGCGGTGACCTGCCGGGCGCCGACGCGCCCGGGGGCGACGTGCCCGGGGGCGACGCGCCGGCACGGGCCGTCCCGGGACACGAGCCGCTCGGGCCGCTGCGCCGCGCCGGCACGGGGGAGCAGGTCGCGCACCGCCTGGCCACGGCGATCGCGCTCGGCGAGTTCAGCCTCGGCGACCGGCTGCCCAGCGAACGCGACCTGGCCGCGCTGCTGCGGGTGAGCCGGGAGAGCGTGCGCGCGGCGCTGCGGACGCTGGCCGGATCGGGGCTGGTGGAGATCAGGCGCGGCCGCGGCGGCGGCGCCTTCGTGCTGGCCGAGTGGGGCGAGGCCAGCGCGAGCGCCGTCCGGGGCGCGCTGCTGGAGCGCTGGGAGGAGTTCGAGGAGCTGTTCGACTACCGGCGGCTCGTCGAGGGCATGATCGCGAGCACCGCCGCCGAGCGCGCCGGCGCCGCCGACCACGCCGCCATCGCCCGCGCGCTGGCCGCCTTCGACGCCGCCGCCTCCCTCGGCGAGGCCCGCGAGCACGACGTGGCCCTGCACCTGGCCGTCGCCCGCGCCACCCACAACGCCCGCCTCGTCCGGCTGCACGAGCGGCTGCTGTCGGAGGTCAGCCTCGGCGTGTCGGCCGAGCCCTACACATGGGAGATCTACGCCGAGGCCAAGCCGCACCACCACGCGCTGGCCGAGGCGATCACGCGCGGTGACCCCGCCGCCGCCGGCCGCATCGCCGCGCACCACTTCGCGATCACCGAGGACGCGATGCGGAGGCTGGCCGAGCGGGTCCGCCCGCCCCGCTGACCCGCCCGGGGTTGGGCCGGGCGGTCCGGGGCATGATCGGCACCGGACGCGCATCGCTCAGGGGGGACGGAGATCGTGACCGTACCGGACGTTGACCTCATCGACGGGACCGCGATGCCGCAACTCGGCTTCGGGGTCTTCCAGGTGCCGGACGAGGAGGCCGAGACCGCCGTCCGGACGGCGCTGGAGCTCGGCTACCGCAGCATCGACACCGCCAGCGCCTACCAGAACGAGGAGGGCGTCGGCCGGGCCCTGCGCGCCTCCGGGGTACCCCGCGAGGAGCTGTTCGTCACCACCAAGCTGTGGAACAGCGACCAGGGGTACGACAGCGCGCTGCGGGCCTTCGACGCCAGCCTCGACCGGCTGGGCCTGGAATACCTGGACCTCTACCTGATCCACTGGCCGACGCCCGGACGCGGCGCCTACACCGAGACCTGGCGCGCGTTCGAGTGGCTCAAGGCGGGCGGGCGGGTCCGCTCGATCGGCGTCTCCAACTTCACGGTCGAGACGCTCGGCCGGCTGCTGGAGGAGACCGAGGTCGTCCCCGTGGTCAACCAGGTCGAGCTGCACCCCTACTTCCAGCAGGACGGCCTGCGCGTCTTCCACCGCGAGCACGGCATTCACACCGAGGCGTGGGCGCCGCTCGGCCAGGGGCGCGGGCTGCTGGACGACCCGGCGCTCGCGCGCGTCGCCGCCGCCCACGGCCGCACCCCCGCCCAGGTCGTCCTGCGCTGGCACCTGCAGCTCGGCAACGTGGTCATCCCGAAGTCGGCGACGCCGTCCAGGATCGCCGAGAACATCGACGTGTTCGGCTTCGAGCTTTCCACCGACGACATGAAGGCCCTCGCCGAACTGGACAAGGGCATCCGGCTCGGCCCCGACCCCGCGACCTTCGGCTGACCCGGCGACCCGCCGGTCGTCCGACCGTGCGGGTTCACCGCCCGGTCACCCCACCGGTGACGGGGCGTTCCGCGCGCCGGGGACGTTGCCCGCGTGAGCACCGTCCCCCGCCTCCGCTCCGGCCATGCCGCCGCCGTCGCCCTGGTGACCGCCGCCGCCGCGTCCGCTCCGCTCCCGCCCGCCGTGCCCGGCCGGAGGGCCCCGGT
>NZ_CAACVB010000290.1 GCF_900659635.1 Actinomadura roseirufa
GGCTCGCCGCCGGGTCCGGCGGCCGCCGCCGGGGCCGTCTCCGGCCCGGGGCCCCGCGGGGTCCGCTCCCGCGCGGGACCGGCCGCGCCCTCCTCGGACATCGCGTTCACCTCCACCTCGCCCCGACCGCGCACCGGGTCGCATCGGGCTCAGTCTGAACGCTACCGTCACTTCGCGACATCGTTGCCGAAGGAACCGGGGGGAACGGCGCGACCATGGCGAACGAGGAGGACTGCCGCGCGGCGCTCGGCCGGATCGCCGCGCGGCTGGCGGAGGTGGACGCCGACCGCTTCGCCGAGCACGCCGTCGAGCGGACGATCAGCTGCCGGATCCCCGATCTCGGGCTGGCCTACCGGAGCCGGCTGCACGCGGGCGGGCTGGACGGTTTCGAGCCCGACGGCGACCCGGGCACGGCCCAGGTCAGGCTCACCGTGGACAGCGACGACCTGGTCGCGCTCGCCCGCGACGAGCTGAGCCCGGCCAAGGCCTGGGCCGCCGGCCGGCTCAGGATCGAGGCGAGCCTCCTCGACCTGATCCGCCTGCGCCGCCTGCTGTGACCGGCGGGACGGGCGGGCGGACCGGCGGCCCGATCGGCGAAGCCGTCGGCGGATCCCGTCAGTGGGCGCGGTGGGGACGGGGCAGCCGGAACCCGCGGTCGGCCAGGACGGTCCGCAGCCGGTCGGGGTAGTCGGTGATGAGGCCGTCCACGCCGTCGTCGATGAGCTTGTTCATGGTCGGCTGGTCGTCCACCGTCCAGGGGATCACCTTCAGGCCCAGCCGGTGCGCCTCGGCGACCATCGCCTTGGTCACGTACGGCCGGTAGCCGGGGTCGGTGACCTTGCCGTTCTGCGGGAAGCCGTGCACCGGCGAGAACGCCGACGCCCCGAACGACCGGACGGCCTTCAGCGGGTCACCGCCGAAGTCGTCGATGTCGATCCCGCCGAGCCAGGGCGAGCGGCCGGGCTGCCCGGTCTGCAGGAAGTCGTAGTTGGTGAGGGCGACCAGCGGCAGCCTGGGCTCGACCTGGCGCATGCGCATCAGCGCGCCCCAGTCGAAGCTCTGGATGGTGACCTGGCGCCGGATGCGCGCCCGGCGGATCTCCTGGGCGGTGACGCGGACGAACTGCTCGCGCGGCGCGGTCTCGCTGGGCGCGCCCGCCTCGACCTTGGTCTCGACGTTGAGCTTCACGTCGTTCGCCCGGTACTGGCGGACGAGGCCGAACACCTCGCTCAGCAGCGGCATGCGCGCGCCCGGCGCGGCCTTCTGCCCGGGGAAGTCCGGCAGCGTCCGGGAACCGCAGTCGAGGCTGCGCACCTGCTTGAGCGTCAGCGTGTTGACGTACTTCCCGGCGTAGGGGTACTCGGGGTCGCCGGGGGTGACGGGGCCGGTGTCCTGGCACTTGGCCGGGTTGACCTTGCGGTCGTGGGTGACGACCGCCTGCCCGTCCTCGGTGATCTGGACGTCCAGCTCCAGCGTGCTCACGCCGAGGCGCAGCGCGTTCGCGAACGCCGGCAGCGTGCTCTCCACCACCAGCCCGATCCCGCCGCGGTGGGCCTGGAGGTCGAACGTGCGCCGGTGGTGCCCGCCGGCCGCCGCGGGCGCCGCCAGCGCGGGCCCCGCCGTCCCCGCGAGCGCTCCCGCGAGCCCCACCACAACAGCCGTACGACGCCAGCCGCTCATGGTCCACTTCCCTTCCGTGTCCTGCCGGGCCGCCGGTGCGGCCCGCGGGACACGGTCGAGCGCCGCCGCGACGTGCCGGGATGCTCCCGGTGATCACTGAACGAACGGTCCGTGACCGTGGCCGGAACACCTCCGGCCGGGGGCCCGGCTCAGCGGGACGGGAGGGAAAGCGCCTCCAGCGCCCCGGTGAGGGCGTCCGGGGACGGAGGGGAATCCTCCCGCCAGGCGGCGGAGGCGAGGGCCCGCAACCCGTCGTAGGGATCGCCGGAGCCGGTGACGGTGATCCGGCCGCCGGCACGGCGCGCCGTCCAGCCGCCGCAGCGGTCCGCCTCGCCGTCGCGGACCGGCTCGGGGTGCGGGGTCAGCAGCCCGGTCAGGTCGGGCGCCAGGTAGCTGGGACGCCGCGCGGGCGGCGCGGTGAGCGCGTGGAGGGGGTCCGTCACGCCCGTGAACACCAGGAGGCTGTCGGCCCCGCCGTTGCGGGCGCCCTCGATGTCGGTGTCGAGCCTGTCGCCGACGACCAGCGGACGGCGCGCTCCGGTGCGCCGGATCGACTCCTGGTGCAGGGGGAGCTCGGGCTTGCCGGTGACGATCGGGTCGACGCCCGTGGACGAGCTGATCACGCGCAGCAGGGCGCCGTTCCCCGGGTGCGGGGGCCCCTCGCCGCCGGGGATGGTCAGGTCCCCGTTCGATCCGACGAACAGGGCTCCCGCGGCGACCGCCTGCGCGCCCTGGGAGAGCAGGTCATAGGACAGGCCCGGAGAGAAGCCCTGGACGACGGCGGCGGGCTCCTGCGAGGCCACCGTGACCGGCCGCAGGCCCGCCGCGTACATCGCCTGCCGCAGGCCCATGCCGCCCACGACCAGCACCTTCGCCCCGGCGGGCAGCCGCTCGGCCAGCAGCCGTGCCGCGGCCTGCGCCGAGGTCACCACGTCCTCCGGCGTCGCGGGGACGCCCACGTCGGTGAGCAGCGCCGCCACCGCCGACGGCGTCCGCGAGGCGTTGTTGGTGACGAACGCCAGCCGCTGCCCCGCCGCGCGGGCCTTGGCCAGCGACTCGGCCGCGGCGGGCACGGGACGGCGGCCGACGTAGACGACGCCGTCCAGGTCGAGCAACGCGACGTCGTACGCCTCGCTCAGGGGACGGTCACTGCCCTTCATCGCGCTCCTTCGGGCGGACCCGTGAACGGGCCCGCCGGGTAGGGGGCCTGCGGTCAGCGGCGGGACGCGAGCGTCGCCCTGGCGTGCCGCAGCGCCCGTTCGTAGTCCTTGTTGTCGGGGCGCATCGCCGCCGCGAGCGCCAGGTGCTCCACGGCGGCCTCGAAGTCGCCCATCCTGCTCAGCGCCAGGCCGAGGCCGAACCGCGCGTAGTCCTCGGCGGGCTCCTCCTCCACGATCCCCCGGAAGCTGTCGGCCGCCGCGCCGAACAGCCGCGCCCCGAACTGCGCCCGGCCGAGCGCCTCGCGGATGCTGTGCGAGGCCGGCTCGGCGTCGGCGGCCCGCGCCAGCAGTTGCACCGCCGCGGCGGCGCTGCCCGAGCGCAGCAGTTCCAGGCCCCGCGTGTACCACTCGTACACGCCCCCGTCGGGGGCGGAATTCCCGCCCGGGGCGTCCCCAGAGGAATCCTCCGGCCGTCCCGGTCCTCCAGCGCTCACGTGGCCCTCCCCTCGGACTCTGATCGTTACGACCGTACCCGGCCGTACGGCGGACGCCATCCGTGGTTACCATGCCCATAGTGGACGACGACCTCCCCTCCGGGCTCGGGCCGGAACGGTTCAGCGCCCGGCTCTTCGGGTCCGCGGGACCGCGGACCGGCGGCGGCCTCGAACTGGCCCCGTTCCGAGGCGTCCGGTTCGACCCCGAGGTGGTCGGTGACCTGGCCTCCGTCACCACCCCGCCGTACGACCTGATCGACGAGACCGGCGTGCGGCGGATGCTCGCGAGCGGCGGGCACAACATCGTCCGGCTCAACATGCCGCGCGCCGCGGGTGAGAGTTATCACCAGGCGGGCGTCCTGCTGCGCCGCTGGCTGGCCGAGGGCGCGCTGACCGTCGACCCCGACCGGGCGCTGTACGTCTACGAGGCGCTGCTGGACGGCGGAACGGTCCAACAACGGGGGCTCATCGGCGCCCTCGGGCTGCGCGCGGAGGCCGACCGGGTCGTCCTGCCGCACGAGGACGTGTTCCCCGGCCCCGTCCGGGACCGGCTGGCCCTGATGACGGCCACCCGCGCCAACCTCGAACCGATCTTCCTGGTGTACGAGGGCGGCGGCGACGCGACACGGATCGCCGACGAGGCCGCCGCCGCGACGCCGCTGGTGGAGTTCCACACCGGCGACGGACGCGCGCACCGGCTCTGGCGCATCGCCGAGCCGTCCCTGCACGCCCGCGTCGGCGCGGACCTGCGCGACCGGCGTGCCCTCATCGCCGACGGCCACCACCGCTACGCCACCTACCGCGCCCTGCAGGCCCGCCACCACGCCGCGGGCGACGGGCCCGGCCCCTGGGACCGCGGGCTCGCGCTGCTGGTGGACTCCACCCGCTATCCCCCGCACCTGGGCGCCATCCACCGCGTCCTGCCGGGGCTCAGCCCGGCCGACGCCCTCGACCGCGCCCGGACCGCCTTCCACGTCACCGCCCAGCCCGACCTGCCCACCGGGCTGGAGGCGCTCGCCGCCGCGCCCCGCCCGGCGTTCCTCATCGGCGGCGGCGACCGGCCGCACCTGCTGACGCGGCCCGCCCCCGAGCGGCTGCGCCGCTGCATGCCCGCCGGGCATTCGGCGCGCTGGCGGGGGCTCGACACCGCCGTCCTCGACCATCTGCTCATCGGAACCCTCTGGGGCGTTCCCGAGAACGAGTCCAGCATCGAGGTCGTCCACGACGACCCGGCCGCCGCGGTCGAGCGCGCCCGGCGCACCGGCGGCACCGCCGTCGTGCTGAACCCGCTGCGGGTGGAGGACGTCTTGGCGGTCGCGAGCGAGGGCGAGCGGGTCCCCCGCAAGTCCACCTCGTTCGGTCCCAAGCCGCGGACCGGTCTCGTCCTGCGCCTCCTCGACCCCCCGGGCCCGGTCGCGCTCGGCGAGGTCGCCCACCCGCCCGCCAGCTAGCACGGACGGCGAGGGCTGGCCCGCGGGCCGCGCGGGCAGCATGATCAGGCCATGGACACAGCGACGACGATCACCCCCCTCGGCGGCGACGTCTACGAGATCGACACCAGGATGGCGGGCTTCAGCGGCATCACCGCCGGCTACCTGATCCTGTCCGACCGGCCCTGCCTGGTGGAGCCCGGCACGGCCGGATCCGCCCCGATCGTCCGGCAGGCCCTCACCGACCTCGGCGTCGGCCCCGAGGACCTGGCCAGCGTGGTCGTCACGCACATCCACCTCGACCACGCGGGCGGCGTCGGCGACATCGCCGAGCTGTACCCGCGGGCGGAGGTCGTCGTGCACGAGAAGGGCGCCCGGCATCTCGCCTCTCCCGAACGGCTGATGCGCAGCGCCCGGATGGTCTGGGGCGACAGCCTCGACACGCTGTTCGGCGAACTGCGGCCGACGGAACCGGCGCGGATCCGCGCCGTCGAGGACACCGGCGTGATCGACCTCGGCGGCGGCCGGCGGCTGGAGTCGCACTACTCCCCCGGCCACGCCAAGCACCATGTCGGGCTGATGGACTCCGCGACCGGTGACCTGTACGTGGGCGACGCCGCCGGGATCTACATCCCGGAGACGGCGGACGTCCGCCCCGCGACGCCGCCACCGGACTTCGACCTGGACGCCGCCCTGAAGTCGCTCGACAGGTTCCAGGCCCTCGGCCCGCAACGACTGCTCTTCGCGCACTACGGACCCGTCACGGAGGTCACCGGCACGCTCGAACGGTCGGCCGAGGAACTGCGGATCTGGGTGGACGCGGTCAAGGACGCCCACGACCGCGGCCTCGACCTGGACCACGCCGTCGCGATGGTGGTCGACCGCACCAAGGACCGCTACGCCATCGCCCGCGAGGACGCGGATCCCGAACTGGCCCGCAAGTTCGAGATCCTCAGCGGCGCCGAAAGCAACGTCGCCGGGATCATGCATTCGCTACTTTAAGCAAGCTGTATTTAGGCAAGTCCGGCCCACTTCGCTCGCTTGCGCTCGCTTCGTGACCAGTCTTGTGCGAGCGCGAATCGCTTCGCGATCTTCCCGGCGGGGCTCGCCTTCGGCTTCGCCCCGCCGGTCAGGTAGCGCGCTCGCGTGACGGCTGAGGCCGCTGCGAGACACGCCCTGCGCCACCCCCTGGTCACTCTGCCGGAGCATTTGCGTGCGGCACGGACGTATGATCCGCCGGGCTCCGGTCGGAGCCCGGCGGATCGTCGGGGTGTCAGGCCCGGGGCCCTCCGTCTTCGGGGCCTTCGTCCTCTTCGTCGCCTTCGTCCTCGTCATCGGCTGGGCCGTGGACGGGCTCCGTGTCGGCGGTCTCAAGGCCGGTGGAGTCGAGCTCCGTGGGCTTGGGCTCCAAAAAGACGACCGGGGCGTTCGGCAGGTCCTCGTCCGCCGGGGGCTCCAGAGACTCCGGGTCGGCGGGCTTGAACTCGATGGCCGTGGCGGCGACGATCTCGGGTCCGGGCTCCGGCTGCTCCGGTGCCGCCTCCGCCTCGGATTCCCCGGCGTCCTCGTCCTCCGTCTGCGGAACGTCGAGGCTCTCACTCGCCTCGGCCTCGCCGCCGGACTCCTGGATCTCCTCCTCGTCCTCCTCGGTGTCGAGGATGTGGAGCCCGTCCAGCTCGGCGTACCGTTCGGCGGCGTCGGTCTCGCCGTCCCGGTCGGCGGCGGCCGCGCGCGCGAACCAGTCGGAGGCCTCGCCCTCCCGGCCGGCCTCGACGAGGGCGTCCGCGTAGGCGTAGAACAGCCGCGCCGACCAGGGCCGCAGCCGCCGGTCGCGCAGCTCGGGGACCTGCAGCGTGACGACCGCCGCGTCGTACTGCCCGAGGTCGCGGCGCACGCCCGACTCCACGATGCGCAGTTCCACGCGGCCCATCGGGTCGAGCCCCGCGGCCTCCGGCGACTTGATCAGGTCGAGCGCCCGCTCGGGGCGCCCGAGCCCGCGCTCGCAGTCCGCCATCAGCGGCAGGTACGCGTCGTCGCCCGCGCTCAGCCTGCGGGCGGCCCGCAGCTCGGCGAGAGCCTCCGCCCACTCCCCGGCGTGGTAGGCGGCGAGCCCGGCGGCCTCCCGGACGATCCCGACCCGGGACGCGAGCCGGCGGGCGGCCCGTGCGTGCTTGTAGGCCAGCTCCGGGTCGTCCTCGGCCAGCCGGCCCGCCATGACCAGGTGGCGCGCCACCCGTCCCGCGAGGTCCTTGGGCAGCGCCCGCAGCTCGGCGCGGGCGTCGACGTCCAGTTCCTCGCCCGTCACGTCCTCGGGAAGGAGCGGGTCGTCGTGCTTCGGCGCCGAGGGGGCGCGCTCACCGGACGACCCGCGCCGGTCGCCCCGGTCGCGCGGCGGCCCGTACGACCGGCCGCCGCCGTCCTCCGGGCGTCGCTGCCCACGGCCCTTGAACGGCCTGTCGCGGTCGCCGGGACGGCCTTCGCGCCTGTCCTCGAACCGGCGGCCGCCGGGACGCTCCTGGCGGAACCCGCCCGGTCGCCGGTCGTCACGTCCGCCGCGCTCATCGCGGTTCTCGTACCGCCGCTCCTGGGGGCGGCCCTCGAAACGGCGTTCCCCCCGGCCCGCGCCGGCCCTGGGACCGCGAGGCCCTCCGGGACGTCCTTCGCGCCGTTCCTCACCCTGTCCGCCGCGAGGCCCTTCAGGACGGCCGTCGCGCCGCTCCCCCTGGGGATTGCGCGGGCCGGAGAAACGGCCCTCTCGCCGTTCTCCCCCCTGACCGCCGCGTGGAGGACCGGAGAAGCGGCCTTCGCGGCGCTCTCCCCTGCCACCGAAACCGCCCTCGCGGCGTGCGCCGCCCTGACCGCCACGCGAACCGCCGGGACCGCCCTCACGGCGCTCGCCCTGAGAACTGCGCGGACCGGAGAAACGACGCTCCCCGCCCTGACCGCCACGCGGGCCGCCGAAACCACCGTCACGACGCTCACCCGGACCGCTGCGCGGACCAGAGAAACGACGCTCTCCACCTTGGCCACCACGCGAGCCACCGAAACCGCCCTCACGGCGCTCACCCGGACCGGAGAAACGACGCTCCCCGCCCTGACCGCCACGCGGGCCGCCGAAACCACCCTCGCGGCGCTCACCCGGGCCACTGCGCGGACCCGAAGAGCGCCGCTCACCGCCCTGGCCACCGCGCGAACCGCCGAAACCACCCTCGCGGCGCTCGCCCTGGGAACTGCGCGGACCCGAGGAACGACGTTCCCCGCCTTGACCGCCACGGGGACCGAAGCGGCCTTCACGGCGGTCGCCGCTCTGGCCGGCGCGCGGGCCGCCGTAACGTCCTTCGCGCTTGTCGTCCGAGCGTCCCTCGCGGGAGTCGGTGCGCCGGTCGTCGGAGCGCTTGAACGGACGGTCGGGCCGGCGGTCGTCACGTCCGCCGCGCGCCTCTCTGTCCTTCCAGCCGCCACCGGAAGGCCCACGGCCGCCCTGCGACGCCCCGTTGCGAGGCGCGCCGCCCCGGAAGCCACCGCCACCCTTGCGGGCACCGGGTCCTCCCGGGCCGCCACGGGCGTTGCCCCCTCGACGGGGCGGCGTGCTCCGCCTGCCGTCATTGCCCCGCCGCTCGCGGTTGTCGTCGCTACGGCCGTCCTCTTCCGCGCTCATCACGTCCGTCACTGTTCTTGATGGTGGTTCGGTGGACTCTTGCAGCCTACTTTGGCTTGTCCAACACATGCGTCGAGGGCCGCCCCGGAAATCGGGGCGACCCTCGACCAATATGAGTCCGGCGGTGTCCTACTCTCCCACACAGTCACCCATGCAGTACCATCGGCGCTGAGAGGCTTAACTTCCGGGTTCGGGATGGGACCGGGTGTTTCC
>NZ_CAACVB010000291.1 GCF_900659635.1 Actinomadura roseirufa
CTTCGTCAAGGGCGAGGTCGTCAAGACCGTCCCGGAGGCGCAGATCGTGGAGACCCTCATCGAGGAGGCCATGCGCATCGCCGAGGAGATGGGCATCGACATCGAGGAGGCGGCACCGTAGCGGGGCCGGTTACCGTGCCGCCTCGCTCCTCCGCGCGCTCGGGGGGTCACCCGGCCGCGCGGTCGCGCAGGAACGCCGTGGTGGTCTCGTCCGCCGGGTAGAAGGACTCGATCGCGAGCTCGGCCACGGTCACGTCGATCGGCGTCCCGAACGTGGCGATGGTGCTGAAGAACGACAGCTCCGTCCCGTCGATCCGCATCCGCAGCGGGACGAAGACGTCGTGACCCGCCGGCGGCGCCATCGCCTCCCCCACGTCGCCGGGGAAGGAGCGCAGCTCGCGGTAGAGCTGGGCCAGCGACGCGTCGGCGGTCAGCGCCACGTGCCGCCGCACGCGGTCGATCATGTGCGCCCGCCACTCGGCCAGGTTCAGGATGTGGCGGGCCATGCCGTCCGGATGCATGCTGAGCCGCAGCACGTTCAGCGGCGGCTCCAGCAGCTCCGCCGGCGCGCCCGCCGTGAACAGCCCGGCGGCGGCGTTGGCGTCGATCAGGTTCCAGAACCGGTCCACCACCACCGCCGGGTACGGCTCGTGCCCGGCCAGCACCTGCCGGATCGCGGCGCGCACCGCGTCCATCCGCGGTTCCTCGATCGGCGTCTCGCCGAACACCGGCGCGTAGCCGGCCGACACGAGCAGCAGGTTGCGGTCGCGCAGCGGCACGTCCAGGTGCTCGGCGAGCCGCAGCACCATCTCGCGGCTCGGCGCCGACCGGCCCGTCTCCACGAAGCTGAGATGCCGGGTGGACACCCCGGACTCCGAGGCCAGCTCGAGCTGGCTCAGCCTGCGGCGCTGCCGCCACGCGCGCAGCTGGTCCCCGACCGGCCGCGCGTCGCCCAGGGCCATCGTCATCGTCGTCACGGGCCCGACGCTACCGGCACGCGGTCATGGCGGCGATGACCTCCCAGGTCATGGGCGCCGGATCGCCGCCGTTCCGTCGTACCCGTCGGGCAGGCTGGCCGGATGGCCTCATGGAAGCAGTTCGAAGAGGAGGCGGCCGAGCTGGCCGCCACGGTGCGCGCGCGGTTCGCCGCCGCCGACACCCATGTTCTGGCGACCCTGCGCAAGGACGGGTCGCCGCGCGTCAGCGGATCGGAGGTCGACTTCCAGAACGCCGACCTGTCGTTCGGGTCGATGCTGGGCGCGGTGAAGGCCCGTGACCTGCGGCGGGACGGCCGCTGCGCGATCCACGCCCATCCGTCCGGCGACGGCGACGCCAAGGTCGCGGGCGTGGCGCAGGAGATCACCGACCCGGCGGAGAAGGAGTCCTACACCACCGGCGACGAACCGCCGGGCGACTTCCACGCCTTCCGGCTCGACCTGCGCGAGGCGGTGCTGACCTCCGTCGAGGGCAACGAGCTGGTCATCAAGGTGTGGCGGCCGGGCGAGGGCGTCCGCACGGTCCGCCGCACCTGACGGCCACCGGCCGGTGCCTTTACAATGTAGATTTTTGGTGAGGCGGCCCCGCCCGTCTGCGATCATCGGCGCATGGATCTCGGACTGACCGGCGCCCGCGCCCTCGTCACCGGCGGCAGCGCCGGGATCGGCCTCGCGATCGCGCGGGCCCTGGCCGGCGAGGGCGCGGCCGTGGCGGTCTGCGGACGCGACGAGCGGCGCCTGGCGGACGCGGTGGCGGGCCTGCGCGCGGGCGGCGCCACCGCGCACGGCCTCACCGCGGACGTCACCGACCCCGCCGCCCTGGGCGCCGCGGTCGACGGCGCCGCCGCGGCCCTGGGCGGCCTGGACCTGCTGGTGGCCAACGCGGGCGGCTCGTCCGGCGGGGACCTGCTCGACTCCACGCCCGCCGACTGGGACCGCACGTTCGCCGTCAACGTCCTGCACACCGCCCACGCCGTGCGGACGGCCGTGCCGCACTTCGAGCGGGCCGGCGGCGGCAGCGTCCTGATCATCGCCTCGATCACCGGGTGGAAGCCGGGACCGAAGTCGTCCTACGCCGCCGCGAAGGCCGCCGAGATCCACCTGGCCGCCGCGCTGGCGCAGGAGCTCGGCGGGCGCGGCGTCCGGGTGAACGCCCTCAGCCCGGGGTCGGTGCTGTTCGAGGGCGGCGGCTGGGACGCCTTCCGCACCGCGCACCCCGAGCGGTTCGCGGCCTTCGCCCGCGAGGACTTCCCGGCGGGACGCCTCGTCACCTTGGACGAGGTCGCCGCCGCCGCCTGCTTCGTGCTGTCGCCGCGGGCGAGCGGCGTCAACGGCGCGAACATCCCGGTGGACGGCGCCCAGGACCACCCGAGCGCCCGCCGCTTCTTCCCCTGAGCGAGGCCCCTAGTGTCCGGAGCCGCTCACACCTTGCGCCACTGCGGGACCCACGCGCCGTCCTCGACCACGTAGTCGCCGAACAGGTCGGGGGCCTCCCGGCGCATCACCTCGCCGATCTTCCCGAAGAGCAGCCGGATCTCCTCCTCGGCGCCGGGGGCGGTGCGGTTCTCCAGGGTGTGCCGCAGGGTGCGCACGTTCGCCGTCCACACCAGGCCGGTGCCGACCCCCTCGGGCGCGAAGCGGCGCATGAACGAGGTCTTGTGCTTCTTCTCCTTGAAGGGCACGCCCTCGTCGTCGAGCCCGAAGTGCGCGGCCATCCACCCCTGGAACTCCTCCATCTGCTCCAGGACGGCCGTGGCGCGCTTCATCAGCTCGGTGTCCTCCCGGGCCCACTCGGGGAACCAGAACGGGATGTCCTGCAGCCGGACGAACCGCAGCGACTCCTGCGAGATCGCCACGCCCGGACGGTGCCGCACCAGCTCGTGGGTGAGGACCCTGCTCACGTTGTGCAGGACGAAGCTGAAGCTGACGTGCTCCAGCACCGAGCCGTGCAGGCTGCGCAGGATGTTCTCCAGGTACTGGCCCTGGTCGGTGCGGACCCTGACCACGTTGGGGTTGAGTCCCGGCTCCCAGGAGCGGTAGCACAGCCGCCCCGCGAACTCGGCGAGGTTCTGCGGGTCGTTCAGCTCGGCGTCGAGGTCGCCCCGGTCGAGCCGTTCCAGCCAGCTCTCCCCGCCCACGTCCCGCAGGTACCGGGCCACCTCGTCGTAGTCCAGCTCGGGCCGCGCAACGAGGAAGACCTCAGGCTCGACGCTCTTCACTTCCGTATCCCCCTACGCGTTGTTTCCTTCGCCCCATAGGAAACCACCCCGGTCCTGTGGCCGCGACCCCGGCACACCCTCGGGATGTCAGGTGCGTCCGAGGGTGACGCTCGTGAGGATATGCCGCAGACTGGTGGGGTTCACGGTGCCGGGGAGGATGGATGACCGAAGTGGCGGAAGCCTGGAGCGTGCCGTTGCGGGGGCCGCACCGGACGCGGCCGATCAGGTCGCTCGGCGTCCACGAGGACGGCGGGTGGCGGCTGAAGGTGTACGGGATCACCTCCGAGGGCGAGACGCCCCCGGCCGAGCTGGTCGAGGCGGCGCTGAGACTCGTGCCGGACATGCTGCCCTCCCCCGCCGTCCTGCGCGGCGGCCCCGGCCCCGACCGCTACGGGCTGGGGTTCGTGGTCGTCCACCGGGCGGGCGACCGCTGCTTCGTCCTGTACGACTGGTGGGCCGCCGAGAACGAGATCCACCACCGGCTGTGCTCGGCGCCGCTGGACGACCCGGCGGCGCTGGCGCCCCACCCGACGCCCGCGATCTTCTGCGTCTGGGAGGGCGCCGCGGTCGACCACGAGCGGCGCGCCTGGATCGAGCACGTCCTCAAGCGCGGCGACGTGCCGGGCTACCTGGCCGACCGCTACGAGGGGGACGTCTGATGCCGGCCGGGCTCCCGGTGCTGGGCGCGTGCCCGCTCGACTGCCCCGACGGCTGCTCGTGGGTCGTCACCGTCCGGGACGGGAAGGCGGTCGGGCTGCGCGGCAACCCGGACCATCCGTACACGCGCGGAGCGCTGTGCACGAAGGTGAACCGCTGGCTGGAACGCGCGGCGCAGCCGGACCGGATCCTGTACCCGCTGCGGCGGACCGGGCGCAAGGGCGAGGGCCGGTTCGAGCGGATCGGCTGGGACGAGGCGCTGGACGAGATCGCGGGGCGGCTGGCGGACGTCGTCGGCGAGCACGGCGGCGAGGCCGTCTGGCCGTACTGGGGCACCGGGACCCTGGGCTACCTCCAGGGGCTGGAGGGGTACTCGGGGCGGAGGTTCTTCAACGTCCTGGGCGCCTCGGCGCACGACGCGAACATCTGCTCGGCCGCGGGGACGGCCGGGCTGGCGGCCGCGCTCGGGTCGCCCGGCGGGATGGACCCCGAGGACCTCGCGCACAGCCGGCTGATCCTGCTGTGGGGCACGAACCCGCTGACCAGCGGCCACCACGTGTGGAAGTTCGTGCAGGCGGCACGCCGGGCCGGGGCGCACGTGGTCGCGATCGACCCGGTCCGGACGCGGACGGCGCAGCAGGCCGACGAGCACCTGGCGCCGCTGCCCGGCACGGACGCGGCGCTCGCGCTGGCGCTGCTGCACGTCGTCGTCGGCCTCGGCGCGCAGGACGAGGACTTCCTCGCCCGCCGGACGCACGGCTGGGCGGAGTTCCGCGAGCGCGTCGCGGAGTTCCCGCCGGACCGGGCCGCGGAGATCACGGGAGTGCCCGCCGAGCGCATCGTGGCGCTGGGCGAGCGGGTCGCCCGCACCCGGCCGACCGCGATCCGCGCCACGCAGGGCCTCCAGCGGCACTCCGGCGGCGGCGCCGCGCTGCGCGTCCTGGCCGCCGTCCCGGGCGTGACGGGCGACTGGGCGCGGCTCGGCGGCGGCCTGACGTTCTCGACGTCCGGGCACGTGAAGCTGAACAAGGAGGCGCTGTTCCGGGACGACCTGCGGCCGGGCCCGGTGCGGACGCTGTCGATGAGCCGGCTCGGCGAGGGCCTGCTGGACGTGCGGGACCCGCCGGTGAAGGCGCTGTTCGTCATCGCGGCGAACCCGGTGGGCAGCACGCCGCACCAGGCCAGGGTCCGCGCGGGCCTGGCCCGGGAGGATCTGTTCACCGTGGTGCTGGAGCAGTTCCCCACCGACACGGCCGACTACGCCGACATCGTCCTGCCCGCCACGGCGCAGCACGAGCACGCCGACCTGCACGAGGGCTACGGCCATCTGTACCTGACGTGGAACGAGCCCGCGGTCGCGCCGCCCGGCGAGTGCCTGCCGACGTCGGAGACGTTCCGGCGGCTGGCGCGCCGGATGGGCCTGGACGAGCCGAGCCTGTACGACTCCGACGAGCGGCTGGCCGAGCAGCTCCTGGCCTCCGACCACCCCTGGATGGCCGGGATCACCCTGGACCGGCTGCGCAAGGAGGGTTTCGTGCGGATGTCCGTCCCGGCGCCGTTCCTCCCGTACGCGGACGGGTTCCCGACCCCCTCCGGCCGGCTGGAGTTCCTGTCGGAGGGCGCCGCCGAGGCGGGCGCCGACCCGCTCGCCGGGTACACCCCGCCCGCCGAGGTCACTGACGCGGCGCGCGCCGCCCGCTACCCGCTGGCGCTCGTCTCGGCCGCCTCGCACGAGTTCCTCAACACGACGTTCTCCAACAACCCCGAGCTGAGGCGCCGTTCGGGCGGGCCCACCGTCCGCGTCCATCCCGACGACGCGGAGAGGTTCGGCCTGCGGGACGGGCAGCGCGTCCGCGTGGCCAACGACCGGGGCGCCTTCGAGGCGACCTTGCGGGTGACCGACCAGGTCAGGACGGGCGTCGCCGCGACCTCCAAGGGCCACTGGCCCAAGCTCTCCGGCGGCGCGAACGCCAACGCCGTCGTGGACGAACGCGACACCGACCTCGGCGCCGGCCCCGTCTTCCACGACACCCGCGTAGAGATCACCGCGATCCCCGATGATCAAGAGAACGCACGGTGAGCGCACCCGGTTCAGCATCGGCGACTGGGACGGGTCGAGCCACGGGACGCCCTCGAAGGCCGTATCGATGACCACCGTCCTCCGGTCTTCATTCTCGGGCCGTACGTGCTGAGGGGGGAGCACCGGAGCCCGAGCCCGAGATTCTCGCCGCGCACGGCGTCGCCCTGATCGGCGACGACGCCGCCTGTCGGCACGACTGCGCCCGAAAGCCGCGGATCTTCGTCACAAATGGTGGGTCGACATGATCCGGAGGCTCTGTCACGTTGGTGGGAATCTCACGATTTGGAGGTGGTGCCCGTGCGCCGTGCACGTGGTCTGCTGATCTTGTACTGCCTCGTGGTCCTGCTCGGCGGCACGACCGCCGCCACCGCGGGCGAGGGCGCCGGCGGTGAGGGCGCCGGCGTGGCGCGCGGTGACTGGCCGAGCTGGCAGGGTGATCCCGCCGGGTCACGGTACAGCCGCGCCGAACACCGGATCACCCCGGGCACCGTGCGGCGGTTAAGGCTCAAATGGGCGTTCGCCTACCCGAAGACCGGGGCGTGGGCGAAGAGCCAGCCCGCCGTGGTCGGCGACGACGTGTTCTTCGGCGGGCCGGACCACGTGTTCTATGCGGTCGACGCCAGGACCGGGAAGGAGAAGTGGCGGTTCGACCTGGGGCCGGGCGGACCCAGCCCGAAGGACGGGGTCGCGTTCAACGGCGCGACGGGGGCGGCGGTCGCCGACGGCAAGGTCTTCTTCGGCGACAGCCGCGGCTACGTGTACGCCCTGGATCAGCACACCGGAAAGCCGATCTGGTCGGTGCACACCGAAACCCACCCGCGCGGCTGGCACACTAGCTCGCCGCTGTACTACCGGGGCCGGATCTACATCGGCGCGTCCAGCGCCGAGCACGGTGGCGACAAGGACTACCCGTGCTGCACCTTCCGCGGGCACATCGACTCCCTCGACGCCGCGACCGGAGCGCTGGTGTGGCGCCGCTACACGATGCCCGAACCGCGGGCGGTGGGAACCTGGCCCAGCGGCGCGACCCGGTACGAGCCGTCCGGTGCGGGCGTGTGGGGCTCGCCGGTCGTCGACGAGTCGACCGGCACGATCTACATCGGCACCGGGCAGAACTACTCCGGGAACGGCGGGGACGTCGACACCCTGTTCGCACTGGACGCGGTCAGCGGCGCGGTGCGGTGGAAGCAGCAGGTCACCGATGTGGACAGCTGGCGCGATCTGTGCAACTTCCCCGACGGGGAGGGGTATTGTCCCGGCCTCAAGGACAACACGGCGCTGGACTTCGACCTGGGCTCGACCCCGAACCTGTTCCCGGTGCACGGCCGGCTGCTGGTGGGGGTCGGCCAGAAGAGCGGCGTCTACCACGCCTTCGACGCGCGGAACGGCAAGGTGCGCTGGCGGCGGCAGCTTTCCGTCCCGTCGCCGCTGGGCGGGGCCACCGGCATCCAGTGGGGCGCCAGCTACGACGGCACGCACCTGTACGCGGCCACCTACTACGCCAACCCCGGCACGCTGAACGCCCTGGACCCGGCCACCGGCAAGGTGGTGTGGACCACGCCGAACCCCGCCGACGGCTGCACCCGGGGTGGCGCGGCGCAGTATCCCGAGCAGTGCGTGCTGGCCCACACCCCGGCGGTCACCTCCAGTCCGGGGCTGGTGTACGAGGGCAGCACCGACGGCAAGATGCGGATCTACTCCGCGCGGACCGGCGCGGTGCTGTGGGAGTACGACACGATCCGGGACTTCGCCGGAGCCAACGGGATCGTCGGGCGCGGCGGCTCGATCGCGGGCAACGGCGGCGCGGTGGTCGCCAACGGCAGGCTCTACATCCAGACCGGGTACGAGCCGATGTACCCGAGCGACCGCGGAAACGTGCTGCTGGCCTTCGACCTGCCCTGAACTCGGGCTGAATTCACCGCTCTCGCCCCGTAACCGCAGGTCAGGAGGACTCTCTCCGGCCGGGTCCGGCATGCTGGAGGTGTGCCGGACTACGACCGGTTCCGCCGGGACGTCGTCCGGGTGCAGGGGAGGCACCCGGACGTCGAGCTGCACCTCGTCTGGACGGGCCCGGACGACCCGGTGGTGCTCGACGTGATCCGCACCCTGCCCGTGCTGCGGGGCCGGGGCCTGGCCGAGGCGGCGCTGCGCGAGGTGACCGCCCTCGCCGACGCCTGGGGCGCGGCCCTCCGCCTGGTCGTCGAGCCGATCGAGGGCAACGGCGACGTCGATCCCGCACGGCTGGCGCGCTGGTACGCCCGCCACGGCTTCGTCGTCACGGGCCCGCCACGGGACGGGCGCGAGCCGCGCTCCTCCGTGCCGATGCACCGGCCTCCGCGCACCGGCTGACGCGCCCGCCCCCGCGCGCCGAGCCGCCCGGCCGCGGCGCCGGGAAGGCGCACGTCATGATCCTCCGGACCGGTACGGTGGCGCGATACGGAGGGATCATGACGTTTCAGGCCGATACCGGGGCGATGCTGGACCGGGCCAGGAAGTACGAGCGGCAGGGCCGGGCGGAGGAGGCCGCGGCCGCGTTCGGCGGGGCCGCCGAGGCGCTGGAGGCGCGCGGCGACCGGCCGTCC
>NZ_CAACVB010000292.1 GCF_900659635.1 Actinomadura roseirufa
CCCGCCACGCCCCCGGCGCCCCCGGCGGTGCCGCCCGCCGAGCGAGGCCGGTCCCGCCTCAACGGCGGCTCGTCCGCTTCCAGCCCGAGCACCAGTTCCAGCCCGAGCACCGGCCTGCCCACCCTCGGGTCCGGCTCCCGGGGGACGCGCGCCGCGGGCAACGGCAACGGCTCGTCCGCGCTCGGCAAGAACCCGCGCGGCAAGGGCTCCGGCGCCAAGCCCGCGCGCGGCGCGGCCCCCGCCGAGCCCGAAGCGGGCCCCGCCGACCTGCCCGTCGACCTGTGGCCCGAGGGCGGCGACCCCACCCGCACCGCCGAGGACCCCACGTCCCTGGCCGCCGGCAAGGGCGGCCCGTCCGGCAAGCGCGCGTCCGGTGAGCCCGCGGGCGAGCCGGAGCAGGGCGGCGGATCCGGCAAGGGAAAAGACGACTCGTCCCTGATCCACTACGACCTGGACAGGTGAACCAGGAGGCTTCGGGAAGAAGCGCGACCGGGGGCACGGCCCCGTCCCGCCCTGGGCGCGGCGGGGCGGCGGCCAAGGTGGGACGGCTGCTCGCGAAGGCGGGCGGCGCCGTCACCGTCCAGTTCGTCACCGCGGGCGGCAGCCTCGTCGTCCAGGCCCTGGCCGCGCGGACGCTCGGCGCGGCCGGGTACGGCTCCTACGCGCTGTTCTTCGCCGTCCTCGTGATGATCACGTCGGTGCAGACCAGCTGGGTCGGCGACACCCTGACCGTCTTCGACCGGTTCGAACCACGGATCCGCGGCGCGCTGCTGCTGTCGGTGGCGGGCACGGTCGGCGCGGGCGCGGCCGTCGGCGCGCTCGTCGCCGTGCTGATGGGCCTCGCCGGGCCCGCCGGGATCGCGCTGTTCGCGCTGCTGGTCGCGCTGTGGCTGCTGAACGAGACCGGCCGGCGGATCTTCACCGCGCGGATGGAGTTCTGGCGGCTCACCGCCAACGACGCCTGCTACCTCGTCACCACCCTCGCCGCGCTGGGCGGGGCGCTGGCCCTCGGCGCGGACGCCTCGGTCGGGCTGCTGCTGGCGACGATGTGCGCGGGCTGCCTGGCCTCCATCGTCCTCGCCAGGATCCGGCTGCCCGCCGCCGAGTACGCGCTCGCCCCGCTGCGCGGCACCGCGTTCCGGGAGATCCTCGCCTTCTCGTGGTGGCGTTCGGTGCAGGCGGGTGTGCGGCCGACCGCGCTGCTGCTCGCCCGCATCATGATCGCCGCGTTCGCGTCCAAGGCCGCGCTCGCCGGGGTGGAGGCCGCCCGGCTGCTGCTGGCGCCCGCGCTCACCTTCGTCAACGGCGCCGGGTGGTTCCTGCTCGGCGACTTCGCCAAGGCCGAGCGCGCCGGCCGGCCCATGCGCGCCCGGCAGGCCGTCCGCGCCTGCGCGCTGATGTCGGGGATCGCGCTGGTGATGAGCCTCGCCGGGGTCCTGCTCGTCGACCGGCTCGGTCCCCTCGTCACCGGCGGCTCCTTCGCCGTGGACGAGGTCGCGCTCGGCGGCTGGGGCGTCTACGCGGTGTGCTTCGCCTGCACCCTGCCGCTGGCCAGCCTCGCCACCGCCCGCAAGCGGTCCCGGTCGGTGTTCGTCGTCCGCGGCGTGGAGAGCCTCAGCGGGCTGGTCGTGCTGGCCGTCCTGCTGGGCGCCGACCCGGGGCACGCGTCCGCCGCCCCCTACTGCCTGGGCGCGGGCGGGCTCGTCTCCGCGGTGATGCTCTGGCGGATACTGCGCAAGGGCGACCCGCCGCCCGCGTCGGAGGCCGTCCCGGCTCAGGAGTCAGCGGACGAGCTCGTCCGCTGACAGGAGCGGCGCCCCGGCGGGCGGGGACGCGGTCTCGGCCGCGTTCACCGCCGTGGGACGCGGGGCCCGGTGGCGCAGCGCGAGCCAGCCGCCCACCGTGCCCGCGGCGAGCACGACCAGGATCCACGCCAGCGGCACCGCGCCGACACCGAACATCTTCAGCGCGGACGCGACGAGGACGAGCGCCAGCACGCGCCGGATCAGCCCGCCCGGCGCCCGCGAGGAGATCTTCGAGCCGAGGTAGACGCCCGGCACCGAGCCGATGAGCAGCGCCGTGGTCACCTCCATCCGGAAGTCGCCGAACAGCAGGTGGCCGAGCGCGGCGGAGAACACCAGCGGCACCGCCTGCAGCAGGTCCGTGCCGACGAGCTGGTTGGCCTTGAGCGCGGGGTACAGCGCGAGCAGCGCGACGATGATCAGGGAGCCGGAGCCCACCGAGGTGATGCCGACCACCAGGCCGCCGGCCAGCCCCACCAGGACGGTCGGCACCGGGCGGACGGTGATCTCCGGGGCCCGCCCGCCGTCCTCGGGCGTCCCGGCCCGGCCGCGGTGGGCCAGGTAGCCGCGCACGGCGAGCCCGGCCGCGGCGATGAGCAGGGCCACGCCCATCGCCTTGCTGATCACGTCCTCGACCCCGGCGCCGTCGCCGAGCGCGCGGGCGATCAGCACGCCGGAGAACGCCGCGGGCACCGAGCCCGCGCACAGCCAGCCGACCAGCCGCATGTCGATCGTGCCCTGCCGGTAGTGCACCGCGCTGCCGACGGGCTTCATCACCGCGGCCGCCACGAGGTCGCTGGACACGGCGGCGAGCGGGCTCACGCCGAAGAACGTGACGAGCATGGGCGTCATGAGAGCGCCGCCGCCCATGCCGGTCAGCCCGACGATGACGGCGACCAGGAACGACCCCAGCGCCATCGTCCAGTCGACGTCCATCGGCATGACCTACCAGCTATATCGGAAAACTCCCGTAGCAGGGTACGACACCCGCTGATCGTCCGGTAGGCCCGGGTATGTCCGGAACATCCCAGCTCCGGACGGTGCAGCCCTTCTCGGCCGTCTCTTTTCGGCCGTCTCTACTCGGGCCGGACCCAGCCGCCCGCCACCAGGAGCTCCAGGACGCGCTCGACCGCCTCGTCCGGCGACATCCGGGAGGTGTCGAGCGTCAGGTCGGCGTCCGCCGGCTCTTCGTAGGGGTCGGAGATCCCGGTGAACTCGGGGATCAGCCCGGCCCGCGCCTTGGCGTACAGGCCCTTGCGGTCGCGGCGCTCGCACTCCTCCAGCGGGGTGGCGACGTGCACGAGCAGGAAGTCGCCCGACACCGACACCATCCGGCGGACCTCGGCGCGGGTCGCCGCGTAGGGCGCGATCGGCGCGCAGATCGCCACGCCGCCGTGCCGGGTGATCTCGGCGGCGACGAAGCCGATGCGCCGGATGTTGTGGTCGCGGTCGGCGCGGGAGAAGGTCAGCCCCGCCGACAGCAGCCGCCGGACGACGTCGCCGTCCAGCAGCGTCACCGTCCGGCCGCCGCGCTCGACCAGCGCGTCGGCCAGGCCCCGCGCGACCGTGGACTTGCCCGAGCCGGACAGGCCGGTGAAGAACACCGTGATGCCGCGCGAGTGCTTGGGCGGGCGGGCCAGCGCCAGCTCGGCCGCGACCGCGGGCGGGGTGAACCAGTCGGGGACGGGCTCGCCCGCGTCCAGCAGTTCGCCGAGCCGCTCGGGGGTCAGCTCGGCCTGGACGTGGTCGGGCTCGATCCGCGCGACCGGCCGCCAGACCTCCACGTCGGCGTCGTAGGCCCACGGCTCGGGGACGACCACCGGGATCGCGCCGCCCTCCACCTCCCGGTCGGCGAGCAGGTGGGTGGCGCCGTAGGCGGCGGCGACATGGGCGCGCAGCCGCAGGTCGCGGTCAGCGTCGGCGCCGCGCGGCGGCAGCGGGACGGGGATGATCCGGGCGCCGTCCGGCAGCTCCCGGCGGACGCCGAGCAGCGCCCGCACGAGCGACTCGTCGTGCTCGCCGCTCAGCATCGGCAGGATGAGGACCCGCGCGCCGAGCCGCTCGGCGACCTGGCGGAGCTGGCCGAGCTGCTTGCGGTGCAGGGGTTCGCGGGTGGCGACCGCCAGGACGTTCCCGGACGGCTCGGCGGCCCCCGCGGAACCCGCCTCGGCGCCCCCCGCCGCGCTTCCCGGCGTGCCCCCCGTCGTGGTCACTCCCGCGGCGGGTGCGACCGCGTCGGGGCGCCGGCGCAGGCGGTGGAACGGTCCGTGCGCCGGACTGCGGAGGGCCTCCAGGGGACCCGCGAGCCGCCAGCCCTGGGTGGTGGGGTCCTGCCACGCCTCGGTGACCTGGAGCACGGCGAGCGGCACGCCCTCCGGGTCCTGCAGGACGAGTCGCTCGTGCGCGGTCAGCTCCTTCGGGACGGACAGGGTGACCGGCACCGGCCAGGGGGTACCGTCGGCCAGCCGCCCGCCGGCGATCACCATCGCGGTGTCGAACGAGCCGAGGAACCCGGTGAGCGGCCGGTAGGCGCCGGACAGCAGCAGCTCGAGGTCGGCGAGCTCCACCGCGTCCGGAGTCCGGACGGGCAGGTCGCGCAGCGTGTCGGGAAGGCCGGCTTCGGCGGTCACCGCGTTCTCCGATCCTGCCCGGCGCACGGCCGGGCTGGTCCAGGTGTGGGTCGTTACGGGGGACATACCCCGAACGCCTCCTTGACGGCAGCCTGGCGTCGCCGTCCGCTTCGCCTCGGACGCCGCTCAGAAGGGGTTTCGCACAGAAAAATACTGCGGTCGTGCGGGTCGGCGCATCCCGGCACCCGGTACGGCCGCCTCAGATGACCCGCGCGAAACGGTTCTCCGGTTTGCGGATGACCAGCGTCACCTCGCTGTGGTCGGCGGTCAGCCGCCCGCGGCTGACCGCCGACACGAGCCGGCACAGGGCGTCGGCGAGGCCGGTTCCGGCCCCGAGGGCGTCGATGGCCTGCCGCTCGCGGTCTGCGCGTGCGGCGCGCGGCTCGCCGCCCGCCGTCGCTGGCCGATCTCCCGCGCGGTCGCCGAGCTGCGCGACGAGGAGCGCAGGCTGGCCGCACTCCGCACCAGGGAAGGAGACATGGCGGTGGACGTGGTGTTCAACGCCTCCTACCAGGGCCTCGATCCCGACCATGCGCGCGCCTACCGGCTGCTCGGCACGCATCCCGGCGCCCGGTTCGACCTCGGCGCGGCGGCCGCGCTCGTCGGCGCGGACGAGGACCGCGCGGCCGAGCTCCTGAACGGCCTCGTCGACGCCAGCCTGCTGCAGGAGGGCGAGGACGAGGACTACCGGTTCCACGACCTCGTCAGGCTGCACGCGCGCGACAAGGCCACCGAGGTCGACTCCGGCGCCGAGCGGGCCGCGGCGTTCCGGCGCCTGGCCGACCACTGCCTGGACAGGGCCGTCGCCGCCGACGTCCTCGTGCTCCCCGGCCGCTGGCACCTCGGTGATCGGTATCCGGGGGCCAGGCCGGAGCGCTTCTTTCCCGGCCGCGCCGCGGCCCTCGACTGGCTCGACCGGGAAGGGCCGAACCTGGTGGCGGTCGTCCGGGAGGCGCACGCGGCCGGTCTGTCCGCCACGGCCTGGCAGCTGTGCGAGGCGATGTGGCCGCTGTTCCTGCACCTGCGGCCCTACCGCACGTGGATCGAACCGCACGAGCTGGGCGCCGCCGCCGCCGAGGCGGACGGGGCGCCCCGTGCCCGCGCCCGGATGCTGGCCGGAGTCGGGATGGCCCATCTCAAGCTCGGCGACCACGACGCCGCGCTCGTCCCCTACCGGGAGGCGCTGGCCCTGGAGCGGCGCGAGGGCCACCGCCTGGGCGAGGCCGCCGCGCTGGAGGGCCTCGGCATCGCCGCGCTCGGGGCGGGCGACGCGGCCGCGGCGACGGAGCTGTTCACCGCGGCGCGGGACGCGCACGCCGCGCTGGGCCGCCCGCGCGGGGTCGCGCTCATGCGGCGGCACATCGGCGGCGCGCTCAGTGTCGCGGGCCGGCACGACGAGGCGCTGCGGGAGGTGAGAGCCGCCTTGGAGACGTTCACCGAGCTGGCCGACGACTACCACATGGCCCGCACGTTCACCTGCCTCGGCGAGTGCCACGCGCGGGCCGGGCGCGACGCCGCGGCGGCCGGGGCGTTCGGCGCCGCCCTGGAGCGGGCCCGCGTCACCGGCGCCCGGCACGAGGAGGGCGGACTGCTGTGGAAGCTGGCCCTGCTGGCGGCGCGGAGCGGCGACCCGGCCACCGAGCGCAGGCTCCTGCGGCAGGCCCACGCCGTCTACGCCGAGCTGGACGCGCCGCGGGCGGAGGCCGTCAGGCACCGGCTCGACCGGACCACGGCGGCCGGGCCCGCGCAGCCGCCGGACGAGCCGCCGGAGGAGCCGCCGCCCGGCCCGGCAGGACCCGCGCCACCGGCCCCGCTGCCGCCCGCCCCGAGACCACCGTGAGCCGGACGCGGGCGAGGGCGTCCAGCGGGCGGCCCGAGGTGACCCAGGCATGGACGGCCGACGCGTAGCAGGCGATGTCCGATTCCGGCCATGGCAGGCGCCCGGCCGGGCCGGGCTCCCGTTCCGGCCCCCGGACGGCGGGACCGCAGGGGACGAGCCAGGCCCGCCACCCGCACGCCGTCGCGACGGCGCATCCCCGCGCGCCCGCGTCCACCACCGCGACGAGAGCACCGGGAAAGCGGGCGCGCAGGCGGTCCAGGGCGTCCGGCGCCGTATCCGGGTCGCGGACCCGGCGCACGATGACGTCCGCGCACGCGAGCCAGGACGGCGACGTCTCGGCGTGCCCGGCGGCCAGGTGCTCGTCGACGCGGGCACCGGGCGGGACCGCGTCCCGGCCGGGCGGGCGGCCGGCGGGGAGCCGCCACAGGCCCAGGCGAACCTCGTGGAACGGCCCGGCGACGAGCACCCGCTCGGCGCCGCGGGACCGCCGGGCGGGCGGGCCGCCCGGGGACTCCTCCCGTACCCGTACCAGCCGCGTCCGGGCGCCCGTGGCCGCGCCGCCCGGCGTCCCGTGGCCGTGCATCAGGCGGCCCTCCGCCCGTCCCAGGTGATGGGGTGGGGCAGCGGCACGGGCACCGCCTCCGGTGGGTCGCCCCGCTCGGGCAGCCGCATCAGCCGGTACATCTCGCCGCGGATCAGCCGGGCGGCGCGGCCGGGCTCGGAGCTGAGCTCCTCGCGGAACGCGGCGTGGACGCCGGGGGTGAAGGCATGCGCGGCGGCGTCGAGCTGCGGTCCGATCGGCCGGTCCCACTCCATGCGGGGCGCCACGGCGCCGAGCCGCGCGATGTGCGAGCCGGGCGCGACGCTCTCCTCCGGGAACGCGCCGAGGACGACGGGCACGCCGAGCGCCGCCGAGTAGCCGCTGACCGACCCGTGGTCCCCGATGACCTGGTCGGCGGCGACCACCGCCGCGCGCCACCCCTCCTCGGGAGGCAGCAGCCGGACGCCCATCCGCATGCAGTCGGCGTACCAGGACACCACCTGCCGCCGCCCGTACCAAGCCCAGAAGTGCGGATGCAGCACGGTGACCACCCGGTTCCCGTCGTGCGCCAGCTCCGCCGCGATCCGCAGCAGCAGGTCCCGGTCCCGGCCGAACAGCGAGTCGCGGCCCCAGGTGGAGGTGACGAGGACGAGCCGCCCGCCGTCGCCCGCGCCGAGCGCGCGCCGGTAGGCGGTCCGGTGCGGCAGGCTCGCCACGAGGCGGTCGAGGCAGGGGTCGCCGCCGACGACCGACACCGCGAGCGCCTCCGGGCACTCGCGTCCCAGCAGCTCGCGGTGCCGCTCGTGCGCCAGGACGAGCGAGGACGGCACCACCCGGCCGCGCACCACCAGGCGCTCCCGGACCAGGCTGGTGACCGACCGGGCCGCCGGGGGCCCGAACCCCGGCCGGCGGCCGAGCAGCTTGCCCTGCCCGGCGCCGTGCGGCACCGTCAGCACCGGCGCGTGCAGGTTCTCCAGCATGCCGTGGCTGGCCGCGACCGCCAGGTCGAACCGGGTGCGGACCGCCTGCTGCCAGGGCAGGACCAGCCCGCCGAGCCCGCGCAGGAACTCCTCCAGCCCGCCGGTGAACAGCGACGCGGGCGAGGCGGTGTAGGCGACCGCGACCCGGCGGTCGCTCTCCAGCAGCGGAACGACATCGGCCAGCCGCGCCGCCGCGGTGACATGGTGCGCGACGGCGAGGACCCGGCGCACCGGAGGCACGGTGGAGCCCTTGGCCGCGTCCAGGCCGAACGGCCCGGCGGACCACGCGTTCGAGGGCCAGTTCATGTGACGCCTCCCGGACCGTGCGCACGCCGGGCACCGCGCCCCGCCTCGCGGGCGGCGGAGCCGGAGCCGGGACCGACGTCGCGGCGGTGCCCGCCTCGCGGCGCGCCGCCCCGAACGCCGCCGCGCCCCGGCCCCGGCGGCTCCTCGATGCGGAACGGCGGGGACACCGGGTCCGCCACCGGGACGGTCGCGGGCTGCGGGAGCCGCAGGATCCCGTACATGAGACGCCGCATGTTGCGGTCGAAACGGCCGGGCTCGGAGGTGATCCGCTCGGCCACCGCGCCGCCGCGGCCGGTCCCCCACAGGGCCGCGGCCTCGGTGAGCTGGGCGCCCAGCGGGCGGCGCGCCGAGAGCCGGCGGGCGGTGCGGGCCAG
>NZ_CAACVB010000293.1 GCF_900659635.1 Actinomadura roseirufa
GGGCCTGGGCTCGGCCGGTGCCGCCGCGTCTGGCGGACGGGCCGCGAGCGCCGGGCCCGGCGCCGCCTCCCCCGGCAGGACGGCGGTCACGGCCTGCACCGGGTTGACCATGCCCCGGCCCGTCCCCGCGCCGGCGTTGCCGTCGGCCGTCGCGAGGATGCGCCGCACGACCTGCTCCTGGCCGAGCCGGGGGTGGCGGGACCGGACCAGGGCCGCCACGCCCGACACGTAGGCGGCCGCGTAGCTCGTCCCCTGGGCCTGGAGGTCGTAGCCGCCGCCCGGCCAGGCGACGGCGAGGTCCCTGCCGGGGGCGCCGACGTCCACGCGGGTCTGCAGGCCGGAGCTCTCCGCCCGGCCTCCGTCCGCGCCCAGGGAGGCCACGGAGATCACGCCCGGGTAGCCCGCCGGGTAGGCGGGGCCGTCGTCGCCGTTGCGGTCCGGGGCGTTGCCCGCGGCGGCGACGATCACGGCGTCGCGGCCCTGCGCGTAGCGGACGGCCCGTTCGAGGGCGGGCGTGGGACGGGCCCGGATCGAGACGTTGACGACGCGGGCCCCCGCGTCGGCCGCGGCGCGGATCGCGGCGGGCAGCCGGTCGCCCCCGTCCTCGTCGCGGTCCGCGTTCTGCTGCTTGACGACCAGCAGCCGCGCGGCGGGGGCGGCGCCGCTCAGCGGGATCCCGCGGTCGCCGAGGTCGCGTCCGCCGACCAGCGCGGCCACGCCGGTGCCGTGCCCGGCGCAGTCGCGGCCGCCGGTGCCGGTGAGGTCGACGGTGCGGGCGACGCGCCCGGCCAGCATCGGGTGGGCGGTGTCGGCGCCGCTGTCGACCACGGCGACGGTCACGCCCTCGCCGCGGGTGAAACGCCAGGCGCGGGCGAACGCGAGCCGCCTGCGCGCCCACGGCTCGGCGACCGGCGCGTCACGGCCCCGGGGCGGGTCGCAGGCGGCCGGCGGAGGTGCCGGAGGGGTGCTCGCGGACGGACGGGGCGCGGGCGACGCGCTCGCGGACGGCTTCGACGCGGTCGGCTTCGGCTTCGTCGCGGTCGGTTTCGGCTTCGTCGCGGTGGGTTTCGGTGCGAGCGCCACCTGGAGCGGCCCCGCGGCGTGCGCGGTGGCGGGAAGGAGGGCCGGCGGTGCGCCGACCGCCATGATCATGCCCGCCGCCACGAGCCCGGTCGCACGCATCGCCTCTCCCCACTCGGTTGGCCCGGCGACCGACTGTAGAGGATCCCGGAACCCCCGCCGGGACGGTCCCGCGCGGAAAAAGGAACGATCATTCGGAATAGCCGGTGTGATCTTGCGGTTGCAACCACATGTGCGAACCCCGCTCGGAACGGGTAGCACTTCTGGTCCATCTCGACCCCGGAGGCGCCCCATGGCCAGCAGCATCCTCAGGCCCAAGGCCGGTACCAACCGCAAACACGTGAAATCGACCTCGTTGCGCGCCCTCGCGGTGGCGGCGCGTCTAGAACGCGACCATGCCCCGGAGGGTCCACCGGGCCACGCGGACGGCCGGGTGGACGGCGTCCGCCGCCCGTCGCCCGACCCGGCCTGACCGAGCCGGTGGCCACATCCGGCCCCGACGCCCGGAGCCCCCGTGATCTCACGGGGGCTCCGGGCGTTTCCGGGGCCGTTCGCTTCAGGAGGTCTCGGGGCTGACGGCCTCGAAGAGGGTGCGGACGGCGGCGTGCGCGCGTTCCGCGCCCACGGTCTCCACCATTGCGGTGAGGTGCTCTGCCCCTAGCGCGGCCAAGAGCGTGTGGGCGAGGGCCTCTCCGTCTGGGACATCGTCCAGTAGGACGGTCAGGTGGCGGTGCCAGAAGCGGTAGGCACCGATCCGGTAGCGCGCCCCGGGAGACGCCGTCTCCGACATCCGCACCAGGGAGAGATGGTCCAGCGCGTAGTCCAGGTAGGCGTCGGCGAAGGCGCGCAGGCGCGTGGACGGGGAGACTGTCTCGTCGGCCCGTCCCGGCCCGAGGGGCGCGGGGCCGGAGAGGATCGCGTCCTGGAGTTCACGTTCACGCTCGTCGAGGAGCGCCGCGGCGAGGCCCGCCTTGTCCCCGAAGCGGCGGAAGAGGGTGCCCTTTCCCACGCCAGCGGCGGCGGCCACCGCGTCCATCGACACCGACTCGACACCCTCGCGGGCGAAGAGCCCCGCGGCGGCGGCGAGCACCTTCGCGCGGTTGCGCGCGGCGTCGGCCCGCTCCTTGGGCGGTGGCGTCCGCATGAGCTCCAGGCCCCCACCGACTGGACCATGGTCCATCGACGTTCCCTCCATCCATTCAATCGGACTGTAGTCCAGTTAGCCGGGAGGGGCAATGACCACGTCCGACAGACCGCACCAAGCCGTGCGCCGCCATCGAGGATGGCACGATCACCGTCGTCCGACGGTCGCGCGTCCTTCTGATCAGACCTTTGATCATCCGGTTCCGGGAGGCCGTACCCTCGTCTGGCACACAGTTTCGACGGACGAGCCGGGAGCGACGGGGAGCGAGTGGTGTGACGGACAGGACGACGCCGGACGCCCATCCGCTGCGGTCGGGCGACCCGGCCAGGCTGGGCGGGTACGAGATCCTGGGCCGGCTCGGCGAGGGCGGCCAGGGCGCGGTCTTCCTGGGTCGCCCCACGGCGCCGGGGGCGCGCGGCACCGCGGACCACGTGGCGATCAAGCTCCTGCACGGCGGGCTCACCGGGGACGAGTCGGCGCGGGCGCGCTTCGTCCGCGAACTTGAGGTCGCCAAGCGCGTGGCCCGGTTCTGCACGGCGCAGGTCCTGGACGCCGACGTCGCGGGAGACCAGCCCTACATCGTCAGCGAGTACGTTCCGGGCCTTTCCCTGCACCGCGTGGTGCGCGAGGAGGGCCCGCGCACGGGCGGGGCGCTGGAGCGGCTCGCCGTCAGCACCCTGACCGCGCTCACCGCGATCCATCAGGCGGGGATCGTCCACCGCGACTTCAAGCCGCACAACGTGATGATGGGGCCGGACGGCCCGCGCGTCATCGACTTCGGCGTGGCGCGCGCGCTGGGCGCGGCGGGTGAGACGCAGAACGTCGGCACGCCCGCCTACATGGCGCCCGAGCACTTCACCGGTGGAGAGGTCGGCCCCGCGTCGGACATGTTCGCCTGGGGGACGACCATGGTGTTCGCCGCCACCGGGCGTCCCGCGTTCGGCAATGACGAGATGGCCATGGTCATGCACCGGATCCTGACCGGTGAGCCCGACCTGGGCGACCTGCCGAACCCCATGCGCGAGGTGGTTCTGGCGTGCCTGGAGAAGGAGCCCGGACGGCGGCTCACGGCCCGCCAGGCGCAGGAGCGTCTCGTCGGGGCCGCGAGCGGGGCCACGGCCGTCGCGCCGTCCGTCTTTCCCGGGTCTGCGGGCCCGGCGGCCTCTAGTGTCGCGACCGTCGCGATGGCTGGGACGGCCCCGCCGGCCGACCCTGTCACCGATCCGTCCGGCCCCCGCACCAGGACGGCTCCGCAACCGCCCCCGTACGGTGATACGACGCCGCATTCCCCCTACGGGCACGGCGGGCCGGGAACGCCACCGCCTCCGGGCCGGCCGCCCGAACGCGACGGGGAGGGGAAGCGGCGCGCGCGGCTGGTGCCGCTCGCCGCGGCGGCGGCCGTGGCCGCGCTCCTCGCGGGCGGAGGCGTGTGGGCCGCGACCCGGTCTGACGGCGGGGGCGGCGAAGAGCGGCCGCTCACCGCGCCCGAGCAGCAGAAAGTCGCCCCGCAGGACGGGACGGCGGGCAAGAGCGGGCCGGGCGAGGCCACCAAGAAGCCCGGCTCGAAGCAGGACGGCAAGAAGCACGGCCGGCGTCCGGACCACAAACGGCCGGGTGACGGCAAGAAGACCTCGGGGCCCGGTCCCGCCACCGCCCCGGAACCGCCCAACAAGTACACCCCGCAGGCCGTGTGCAACACCGGCGGTCACGGCGGCGGCTACTACGTCCAGCGTTCCGTCCCCGCCTCCGGGGGCACCGTCTACCTTCTCTACAACAGCTCCGGCTACAACTGCGCCGTCACGATGAAGACCGTGAACGTGGGCAAGAAGTCCCCGGTGTCGGTCTGGATCCAGCGCACCGGCGGGGGCCAGATCAATGACGGCGGGGCGTTCGAGTGGTACGCGGGCCCGGTGTTCGTGTCCGCGCCCAGCCAGTGCGTCCGCTTCGGAGGGGACGGGGCGGAGTCGCCCTGGGGCAACTGCGGCTGACCATGAAAAAGGCCACCCCCGCGCCGGGGTGGCCTCTGCCTCTGGCTGCGGACGGGTCGACGTTCGGTGCACCGGAGCCGACCCGCCGCGATTTCGGCGAATCACCCGCCGATCCTCGGGGATCTCAGGCGGTGTTCTGTTGGCGGTTTTCCAGGAGTGTTCAGTTACGGGAGGCGATGAGGTGATCGAAGTCGCCGTCCTTGGCACCAAGGATGAGGGCTTCGATCTCGGGGCGGGTGTAGATGAGGGCGGGTCCTTCGGGGTGGCGGGAGTTGCGCATCGCGACCTGCCCGCCGGGCAGTTCGGCGATCTCGACGCAGTTCCCCTGGGAGTTGCTTCGCCGGGACTTCAGCCACCGCGCGCCGTGCAGCTTGGTGGCGGGCATCCCGTTGTCATAGTCGTTCGAGCCGGCCTTGATATGGCCGTGTTGGGTCTGGAGCATCATGTCTCTCTGAGAAGATCACCGAGAATCTCCACCGTGCGCTCCGGGGTAGCACTGTCGACGCACAGGCGTTCCATCGCCTGAAGGTAGGTATCGACGTCATCGCGCTTGTCCAGGTACATCGCGCCGGTGAGGTTCTCGACGTAAACCACGTCCGGCAGGTCCTGCTCGGGGAAGCGCAGGATGGTGAAGGCGCCTCCCTCGGCGGCATGGCCGCCGAACCTGAACGGCATGATCTGGATGGTGACGTTGGGGAGCTTGGACATCTCGATGAGGTGCTCGAACTGGCCCCGCATCACCTCCGGACCGCCGATGGGGCGCCGCAGCGCCCCTTCGTCCAGGACCGCCCACAGGCGCGGCGCCTCCGGGCCCGTCAGCCGCTCCTGGCGTTGCAGGCGCAGCTCGACGCGCTGGGCTATCTCCTGCTCGGCGGCCCCGGCGTTGCCCAGGCGGATCACCGCACGCGCGTACCCCTCCGACTGCAGCAGTCCCGGGACGAACTGCAGCTCGTACGTGCGGATCAGCGCCGCCGACTCCTCCAGCCCCACGTAGGTCTGGAACCAGCCGGGCAGGACGTCGTTGTACCGGTGCCACCAGCCGGGGGTGTTGGCCTCCCGCGCGAGCTGCAGCAGCGACTCGCGCTCGGCCTTGTCGCCGACGCCGTACAGCGTGAGCAGGTCGTCCACGTCTCGTTCTTTGAAGCTGACCCGCCCCAGCTCCAGGCGGCTGATCTTGGACTCCGACGCGCGGATGACGTAGCCGGCGTCCTGACGGGTCACGCCCTTGGCCTCCCGCAGGCGGCGAAGTTGCGACCCGAGCAGGATCCGACGAACCGTCGACCCGCTTCCCGGCGTCTCTGGAGTCACGCCCAACCTCCCGGCTATCTGGCGGACAGCGAACCTAGTGTGCCACTGGCCTCCGTGTCCTGCGGTTACCTCCGATCGCCCGTGCGCATCCGCGTCGCCCCGCACCCGTACAAGGCGAATGCACGTGCATTGGGCCTTGCATTCGCACGCTACGATGCGTAGGATAACGCACGAGACTTCCGAGCCACGGCTGCACATCGAGATCACTCTGCGGGGTCCGGGGAATGACGCCACGCCATGCGCACGACGACACGCGGTGGGAGCTCGGCCCCGTCGTGGGGTCGGCGAACCCACAGGACCATGTCGTGCACTCGACGCCAGTACCCGAATCATCCGACCTGCCCCCGCGCCTGGACTCGGCGCTGACGGCCCTCACCCAGATGACGGGGCCCACCGTCTCCTTCGTCGTCGACCCCGACCCCGAGTCGGTGACGCACGCCCGGCACTTCGCCCTGTCCCGGCTCGGCGAATGGAACGTGGCGGCCCTGGCCGACGACGTGGGCCTGGTGGTCTCCGAACTCGTCACCAACGCGCTGCGGCACAGCGGCCGGGTGACCGGCGGGCGGCCCGGGGACGACGTGCACCGCGAGGGCGTGTACGACGACCCGGCCGACCCGCTCGGCTCCGCCCCGTCGGCGATACGCCTGCGGCTCGTGTACCGGGCGCCCTGGCTGCTGTGCGGAATCATCGACGCCAGCGGGGCGGCGCCCCGCCGCAAGGAACCCGACTACATCGCCGAGACCGGCCGGGGCCTCCACCTGGTGGAGTCGTTCAGCGTCCGGTGGGGCTGGCGGGCCCTGCCCCACGGCAAGGTCGTCTGGGCGCTGTTCCGCTCCCCGTGACCTCCCATATTCGCGTTGCCGCCTGACCGGACGCAGGTTTGACGGACACCTGGGTGTCCTGCGGGGGTAGTAATGCCTCCCACTGGGTATAGGGCACTCTCCCGACGACCGGCAGGAAGGGAGCACCGGTGGACTTCGCCGTCGAGCATCGCGAGGAACACGGTCTGACCGTCGTGAAGATCAGCGGCGAGATCGACGTGTTCACCAGCCCCCGGCTGCGCGAGGCGCTCCTCGACATCATCGACAACGGCGGCCCGCACCTGCTCGTGGACCTCGGCGAGGTGACCTTCCTCGACTCCACCGGGCTGGGCGTGCTGGTCGGCATCTACCACCGGCTCCGCGCGCGGGACGGCTCCATGTCCTTCGTGGGGGCCAACGACCGGGTCCGCCGCGTCTTCCACGTCACCCAGCTCACCAAGATCTTCGTCCTGCACCCCTCACTGGAGGACGCGATCGCGGCCCACCGCCCCACCGCCTCCTGACCCATTGCGGTCTCCCGGGTCAGAGGCCGCGCCTCTCTTCGCCCGGCCTCCTCGCGCGCCTTGCGTCCGGCCTGGAGAACGGGATCCGTGCCCGGCCGGGCGGGGTCCCTCGCGGGCGCGCTTCGGTCGCGGGCACCCGGTACGGTGAGACAGAGATCAAGCCCGCCGCCTGGGCTCCGTCCCACCGACGCGCGGTGCTGTCCGCCAGCCGATCGATCGAACGGACGGGAGCGCTCCGTGGCAGAACAGCCGCTGCATGAGCACACGCTCGGCAATGGCCTGCGCGTGGTGGTCTGCGAGGACCATGTCGTACCGCTGGCCGCCGTCAACCTCTGGTACGGCGTGGGCTCGAGGCACGAGCGCGCCGGCCGCACCGGGCTCGCGCACCTCTTCGAGCACCTGATGTTCCAGGGGTCGGCGAACGTCGCCGAGGGCGAGCACGCCGCCCTTCTGGAGAGCGCCGGTGCCGCGTTCAACGCCAGCACCTCCTTCGAGCGCACGAATTACTACGAGACCGTCCCGGTCAGCCATCTGGAGCTCGCGCTCTGGCTGGAGGCCGACCGGATGGGCACGCTGCCCGCCGCACTGACGCAGGCCAACCTGGACAACCAGCGTGACGTCGTGAAGAACGAACGCCGTCAGCGCTATGACAACCAGCCGTACGGCACCGCCTTCGAGCGGCTGTGCGCGCTGACGTTCCCCGGCGGGCACCCCTTCGCCCACACCCCCATCGGCTCGATGGACGACCTGAACGCGACCACGCTGGAGGACTGCACCGACTTCTTCTCCACCTGGTACGCGCCCGGGAACGCGGTGCTGTCGGTCGTCGGCGACGTGGACCCCGAGAAGACCCTGGAGGCGGTCGAGCGCTACTTCGGCGGCATCCCCGCCGGGCCCGAGCAGCCGGCCGCGCGTCCCGGGGACCTCGGCCCGCTGTCGGGCGTGCGCGGTGAGACGCTCGACGAGGACGTCCCGTCCCCGGCCTACTTCGCGCTGTTCACCCTGCCCTCCGACGGCGGCGACGACATCGAGGCCGCCGAGCTGGCGGTGGAGATCCTCGGCGGCGGCTCCGGCTCGCGGCTCTACGACCGGATGGTCCGCCGCGACCAGATCGCCACCGAGGTGTGGGCGGGCGTGACCCGGCTGGCGACCGGGCAGTCGCTGGCGATCGTCGACGCGATCGGCCCCGACCCCGACAAGATCGCCGCGGTGCTGGACGAGGAGCTGGAGCGCTTCGTCGCGGGCGGCCCCGACGACGACGAGACCGCGCGCGCCACCGCGCAGGCCGAGCGGGGTTTCCTTGAGCAGACCGAGACCGTGACCGGGCTGGCCAACGCGCTCTCGCAGAACGCCACCCAGTTCGGCGACCCGGCCCGGGTCTTCACCGCCCCCGGCCGCGCCGCCGCCGTCACCGGCACCGCGATCAAGGAGATGGCGGGCCGCTGGCTCGCGCCGGGCGCCCGCGTCGCCCTGACCTACGGAGGTACGTCGTCGTGAGCGGTCTCACCCTGCGGCCCCGCCCCGTCCCGGGCCCCGTCCCGCCGTGGGCCTTCCCGGCCGCCGCCGCGGGCCGGGTGCCCGCCGGCCCGGCGACGCTGCGATGTGACCTGCCCGGCC
>NZ_CAACVB010000294.1 GCF_900659635.1 Actinomadura roseirufa
GTCTCGGGCATCAGCGCCAGCGCCCCGGCGATCAGCGCCGCGCCGAGCGGCAGGTTGATCCCGAACGCCCAGCGCCAGCCGCCGCCGGTCGCGACCGCGCCGCCGGCGAGCGGGCCGAGCGCGGCCATGCCGCTGATGAGCGAGCCCCAGATGCCGAAGGCGACCGCGCGGTCGCGGCCGGTGAACACCGCGTTCACCGTGGACAGCGTGGCCGGCATGATCATCGAGGCGCCGACGCCCTGCAGCGCCCGCCCTGCCACCAGCGCGCCGCCGCCGCCCGCCAGGGCGGCCAGCAGGCTCGCGGCCGCGAACACCGCCACCCCGAGCACGAACATCCGGCGCCGCCCGAACAGGTCGCCCGCCCGGCCGAACGGGATCAGCAGCGCGGCGAACACCAGCGAGTACACCGAGGTGACCCACTCCGCGCCGGCGGCCGAGAGGTCCAGGTCCGTGACGATCCGCGGCAGCAGGACGCCGACGATGGTGGCGTCCACGACGATCAGCGAGACGCCCAGGCTCATGACGACCATGCCGAGCCAGCGGCGGCGGCCGGCCGCCGGGACCGGCGCGGGAACGCGCGGCGGCGTCAAGGACGTGGACTTGGGCACGGCTTCAAACATAAGGCCGGGCGCCCGGTGCCCCTCACCGGCCCCTACCCAACACCCGTGCCGCCATCGGGGGCGGTGCCGCCGGAGGCGCCGCCGGGACCCTCGCCGCCGGCTCCGGGGCGGATGTCGGTGTGCAGGCGGATCTGCCGGACGGGCTCGCCCATGTCGAGGTCGCGGGCCGTCCCGTCGGGCGCCCAGCCCGCCGAGCCGAGGAACGCCCGTGTCACGTCGTCGCCCTCGAACGTCCAGGTGACGAGGGTCTCGAACCCGTCCTCGCGCAGCAGGTCCACGGTCGCGGCCAGCAGCCGGCTGCCGTGCCCGGCGCGGGCGTGCAGGGGGTCGACCAGCAGCGCGACCAGCTCGGCGGTCACGGCGGGGTCGTGGTCGGGGTCCTCGGCCGGGGCGTGCGCGGCGAACCCGACGACGAGCTCGGACGCGACCGCCACCAGCAGCCGGTGCCGGGGGCTCGGCGGCGCCGCGGCGGCCTGCGCCCACCGTTCCCGCCACGCCTCGGCCGCGTCCCGGCCGGTCACCCGGTCCAGGGCGGCGGCGGGCAGCAGGTCCCGGTAGCCCTGCCGCCAGGCGCGCACCTGGATGTCGGCGACGGCGGCGGCGTCCGCCCGGCGCGCGGGCCGCACGCCCACCTCGGCCCCCATGGCAGCCATGGCCTCAGCACGTCCTCTCGTCCGGGATCACGCACACCCTAGAGGGAGGCCGGGCGCCGCGCGCGGCGGACCCGGCGCGGCGGCGGAGGTCAGCCCGCCGCGGGACGGCCCGGCGGGGTGCGGCGGCGGGCGCGGTAGGCGCGGGTCTTGGTGCGGTTGCCGCACACGCGCATCGAGCACCAGGACCGGGACCGGTTCTTGGACGTGTCGAGGAACGCCCAGCGGCAGGTGTCCTCCAGGCAGACCTTCAGGCGGGTCCACGTGCCGTCCGCCGCCGCGTCCATGACGGCGGCGGCGATGTGGGCGAGGCCCGCGCGGACCGCGGTGTCGGGGGCGTCGGCGGGGACGAGGGCGGGGCGCGGGCCGGCGAGCGTGATCCGCAGCGGGAGCGCGGCGAGCGCGTCCTCGAGATCGTCGGCGAGGGCCTCCTCGCGGGCCTCGTCCCGGCCGGTCGCGGACGAGAGCGGGCCGTGGTGGGCGCGCATCGCGGCGCGCAGCCCCTCGCGCAGCGCGATCGCCGTCGCCAGGTCGGTCTCGTGCGCCGGGCCCGCGGCCGGGACCAGGCCGCGCCCGGCCAGCCACTCCGCCACCGCCGCGGGCGCGGTGAGCTCGTCGGCGCCGGTCTCGACGTCCAGCGTGTTGACGAAGTCCCGCAGCAGATGCGCGGCGGCGTCCTTGCCGGGATGAGCCTCGGCCATCACCCCTCCTGCCTGTCGTCCGTCACCCTACCAAGAGCCGACACCGGTCATCCTGTTTCGATGGTTGCGCGCATGGCGACACCGGCATTACTGTTTCGCAGGTGACAAGCTCGGAGATCGTGTACGGACGGAGGCGGCCGGTGAACCCGAGGGTCGCGAACATCGTGATCGACTGCGCCGACCTGGACGTGATGGCCGCGTTCTGGGGCGGGCTGCTCGGGATGGAGACGTCCGGCCGGGTGGACGACTGGCTCGACCTCGGCCCGCTCGGCGACCGGGGGCCCGTGCTGTCGTTCCAGCTCGTCCCCGAGCGCAAGGCGGTCAAGAACCGGCTGCACCTCGACCTCGACGTCCCCGACATCCACGCCGCCGGAGAACGGGCGGAGCGGCTGGGGGCGACGCCGGCCAGCGGGCCCCTCGGGCGCCCGCACGCGCCGTTCCGCGTCTGGCGCGACCCGGAGGGCAACGAGTTCTGCTTCTGCACCGACCCCGCGCCGGACCCGGGCGGGTCCGGCGGGGACCGGTCACTCGGACGGTAGGTTCGCTCGGTCAGTCTCGGACGATCTGGGCGAGCAGGGTGACGACCCCGACGCCCACGCCGATGGGAACCGCGGCCCTGGGCGCGGCGGCGCACAGGGCCGCCGCGCCGATCGCCACGATCATGATCACGAGTGCCCGCGTGCTGAGCAGGGCGCTGGTCCGGTTCGGTCGTACTCGCATGTCGGCTCGACCTCCATCCCGATGATCGGGTTCGGAGCGGACGGCTCCCCCTCAGGACCGCGATGGCCGGGTGCCCTGGCCGGGCTCCGGTTCCGCTGAGCCGCCTCGTACACGCATGGTCGTCCCGCTGTCAACGATCCGGCGGCGGGGCGCGCGCTCCGGGCACAATCATGATCGTTTGTTGACCGGACCATGCCATGCCCGTCCGATTCGTCCGGACTATCCGCGATCATGGGCGCATGACGGGGACGGTGAGGCGGGCCGTGACGCGGCGCGGCGGGGCCCGGCGCTGGACGCTGGGCAGGACGCTGCGCTGGGCGGGCTGGGCGGTGGCGTACGTGCTCGGCCTGGCCGCGCTCGTGTTCGCCGGGGCATGGGTCTGGTGGCAGCCCGAGCCGCATGCGCGCGGCACCGGCACGAACGCGCTGTGGGCACGGCACCAGTGGGTGGGCGAACCGCACAGCGACGCCGAATACCGCGCCCTTGGTGAGCTCCTTAGGCGCAACCGCATGAGTGACGTGTACTTTCACGCCGGCCCGGTCGAGGCGGACGGAACGGTGCCCGCGGCCAAGTACCGCTACGCGCGACAGCTCGTCGCGGCGGTCCGCAGGTACGCGCCGGGCGTTCGCGCGCAGGCGTACCTGGGGCAGATCCGGAAGGTGGAAGGCCATGGCATCATCGACCTGGACGATCCGGCGGTGCGCGACCGCGTGCTGAGGACCGACGCGACGTTCCTCGACCTCGGTTTCGACGGCATCCACTACGACTTCGAGCCCATCTACCCCGACGACCGTGCGTTCCTCGCGCTCCTGGACCGGACGCGGGCGCTGACCAGAAGCCGGGGCAGGCTGCTTTCGGTGTCACTGGAGCAGCCGGGGCTCGTGGACGCCGCCCAGCCCGTCTACAAGGCGCTGCTTCCGCGCCACGGGGCGGGCCACTATCCGCCGCGTCCGACGGCGGGCTTCCTGCGCGACGTCGCGGACCGGGCCGACCAGGTCGCGGTCATGACCTACGACGTGTCGCTCCCGACGCGATCGCTCGCCGGATGGCACTTCGCCCACCACACGCGCAGGACCCTGGAGCTCATCGGCGACCGGACGACGGTGTTCATCGGCGTCCCCACCTACCGCCCGCTGATGGACTGGGCCGAGGACCTGGGCGTGGCGCTGCGCGGGGTCCGGCGCGGCATCGACGCGCTGGACCGGCCGCCGCGCCGCCCGTACGGCGTCGGCGTCTACGCGGAATGGACCACCGACGCCGCGGACTGGGACCGCTATCGCTCGCTGTGGCTTCCCCGCGGGAAACCGGATTCCGGCGGCGGGCAAACCCGGGCGGTGACCGGCCCTTTCTCAAGTTTCCGCAGGTAGAAGAGTTTGGATAGGAGCGCTTCGCTGGGGTATCCGTAAGTGCGGACAGCAGGGTGCGCGCCCCCCTGCCGGTGGACGGAGAGAGAAGTGGGGACGGCCGAGATGGGCAGTGAGCAGACCACGAGGCAGGGTGCCGACCGGCTCAGCGAACTGGCAGCCGAGTTCACCGGCTGGCGGATCGGCAGGGGCGGGTCGGGCGTCTGGTGGGCCGTCCGGGGCAACGACCTCGTCCGGACGCCCGACGTCGAGGAGTTGCGCGTCCGCCTCCACGAGCTCACCGCGTCCCGCGAGAGCGCCTGAGCGCGGCGTTCACGAGCACGGTCACGTTATCCAACCGAGTCCGGTACGTGGCCGGACCGACCTCGTAACGCGGCTTTTGCGTGCAACGATGTGGTGATGGGAGCCGTCGCCACGCGTACCCCCGAGCGTGTGGCGACGGCTTCTGACTTGATCGCGCGGGTGGGGCGCGGAACGTTCCCTGGCGGGGAGGGACCTGCGGGTCCAAGGCCACCGGCCGGAACGGTACCGTTCGATGCATGGCACCCAGCACAACGACCGACGCGCCGTTCGGGCGGATGCTGACCGCGATGGTCACCCCGTTCCTGCCCGACGGCGGCGTCGACTACGACGGCGCCGCGCGCCTGGCGACCCATCTGGTCGACGAGCGGCGCCATGACGGCCTCGTCGTCAACGGGACGACGGGCGAGTCGCCGACGACGAGCGACGATGAGAAACAGAACCTGCTGCGCGCCGTCATCGAGGCGGTCGGCGACCGGGCAGTGATCGTCGCCGGTGCCGGCACCAACCACACCGAGCACAGCCTCCGGCTCGCTCGGCAGGCCGAGGCCGCCGGTGCGCACGCGCTGCTCGTGGTCACGCCGTACTACAACAAGCCCCCACAAGAGGGGCTGTTCCGGCATTTCACCGCGGTGGCGGACGCCACGGCCCTGCCGAACATGCTCTACGACATCCCCGGCCGCGCCGGGGTGCCGATCGAGAACGAGACCCTCCTGCGGCTCGCCGAGCACCCGCGGATCAGCGCCGTGAAGGACGCCAAGGGCGACCTGTTCGGCGCCTCCAGGGTGATGGCCGAGACCGACCTGGTCTGGTATTCCGGCGACGACAACCTCAACCTGCCATGGCTGTCGGTGGGCGCCGCGGGGTTCGTCAGCGTGGTCGGGCACGTCGTGGGTACCGAACTCCATGAGATGATCGACGCACACCGCGCCGGTGAGCACGGTCGGGCGCTGGAGATCCATCGCCGGCTGCTGCCCGTGGTCACCGCCATCATGACCCGGACGCAGGGCGCCATCGCCGTCAAGGCAGCGCTGAACCTGCTCGGGCTTCCCGGAGGCGGCCCGCTGCGCGCGCCGCTCGTGGAGGCCACGGCGGAGTTCGCGGCGCGCCTGCGCGAGGACCTGACGATTGGGGGAGTCACAGTGCCGGAGGTCGCCATGCCGGAGGTCGCCCGGTGAGTCATCCTCACCCGGAGCTGCCCCGGCCGCCCGCGCCTCCACGAGACGGCCTGCGCATCGTGGCGCTGGGCGGCCTGGGGGAGATCGGCCGCAACATGACGGTGTACGAGCGGGACGGACGCCTGCTCGTCGTCGACTGCGGCGTGCTCTTCCCGGAGACCGAGCAGCCCGGAATCGACCTGATCCTGCCCGACTTCGAGTACATCAGGGAACGGCTCGGCGACATCGAGGCCGTCGTCCTCACGCACGGCCACGAGGACCACATCGGTGCCGTCCCCTACCTGCTGCGCGAGCGCCGCGACATCCCGCTGGTCGGGTCGAGGCTGACGCTGGCGCTGCTGGAGGCCAAGCTCACCGAGCACCGCATCAAGCCGGTCACCGACGTCGTCGCCGAGGGCGACCGGCGCTCCTTCGGGCCGTTCGACTGCGAGTTCCTCGCCGTCAACCACTCCATCCCGGACGCGCTCGCGCTGGCCGTCCGCACCCGCGCCGGGCTCGTCCTGCACACCGGCGACTTCAAGATGGACCAGCTCCCGCTGGACGGCCGGCTCACCGACCTGCCCGGGTTCGCCCGGCTCGGCGCCGAGGGCATCGACCTGCTGCTGTCGGACTCGACCAACGCCGAGGTCCCCGGCTTCGTCACCAGCGAGCGCAACATCGGGCCCGTCGTCGACGAGGTGTTCCGCACCGCGCAGGAGCGGCTCATCGTGGCGTGCTTCGCCTCGCACGTGCACCGCGTCCAGCAGGTGCTCGACGCGGCCGTGTCCAACGGCCGCAAGGTCTGCTTCATCGGCCGCTCGATGGTGCGCAACATGGGCGTCGCCCGCGAGCTCGGCTACCTGGACGTCCCCGAGGGCATCATGGTCGAGCCGAAGGAGCTCGACGACGTCCCGGCCGACCGGCTGGTGCTGGTGTGCACCGGCTCGCAGGGCGAGCCGATGTCGGCGCTGTCGCGGATGGCCAACCGCGACCACCAGCAGATCCGCATCACCGACCGCGACACCGTGATGCTGGCGTCCTCGCTGATCCCCGGCAACGAGAACGCGGTGAACCGGGTCATCAACGGCCTCACCCGGTGGGGGGCGCGGGTCGTCCACAAGGGCAATGCGCTCGTGCACGTGTCCGGGCACGCGTCGGCGGGCGAACTGCTGTACGTGCTGAACATGACCAAGCCGGGCAACTTCATGCCGATCCACGGCGAGTGGCGGCACCTGCGCGCGCACGCCAAGCTCGCGGCGCTCACCGGCGTGCCCGACGAGAACATCGTCATCGCCGAGGACGGCGTGGTCGTCGATCTCGTGGACGGCCAGGCCAAGATCGTCGGCGCGGTTCCGGCGGGCTATGTGTACGTGGACGGCCTGTCGGTCGGCGAGGTCACCGAGACCTCGCTGAAGGACCGGCGGATCCTCGGCGAGGAGGGCTTCGTCTCCATCGTCATCGGGATCGACTCGACCTCCGGGAAGCTCGTCGCCGGGCCGGAGATCCACGCCCGCGGCGCCGGCATCGTCAACGAGGACTTCGACGAGGTCATCGAGCGGATCGAGCAGGTCCTGCGGGACGCGGCCGGCGACGGCGTCAACGACCTGCACCAGATCAGCCAGATCATCCGGCGCACCGTCGGCAAGTGGGTGAGCGACAACTACCGCCGCCGCCCGATGATCATCCCGGTGGTCGTCGAGGTCTGACCGCGCGCTCGGTACGGCGTGTCGCCACAGGTGGGCGACACGCCGTTCGGCGTTCCCCGGAACGCGTGAGGTCCTTGGTTACTCTCGTCATCATGGCCACACGTGCGTCCGGAGGGGCGAAGAGCACCTCACGTGCCGGGGGCAGCGCGGCTCGCAAACCCGCAGGCTCGGCGGCCCCCCGCAAGCGACCGAGCGGTGGTGCCGCCAAGGGCGGCAATGCCAAGGGCGGCGCGAAGAAGGGCGCCGGGAACGGCCCGAAGGGCGGCGCCCGGGGCTCCGGCGCCCGGAACGGCGGCGGGCGGGGCCCGGCCAAGGGCCGCCCGGTCAGGCAGCCGAACCCGATCGGCCAGGTCTTCATCGGGCTCGCGCGGCTGGTGGTCCGCCTCTACCAGCTCGCCGCGTTCACGCTGGGATCGGTGGCCCGCGCCTACGGCGCCGGCGCGCGCAACCTCGACGCCGAGCACCGCCGCGACGGTCTCGGGCTCGCCCTGCTCGGCTCGTCGATCCTGCTGGCCGCGGTGACCTGGTTCCGGCCCGACGGCGTCGTCACGATCGCGCTGGAGAAGATCGTGCGCGGCGGCCTCGGCCTGCCGGCGATGGTGCTCCCCCTCGTGCTCCTCGTCCTGGCCTGGCACACGCTCCGCAACCCGGTGCGGCAGGAGGACACCGGCCGCGTCATCATCGGCTGCAGCGCGCTCACGGTGGGCGTGCTCGGCGTCCTGCACATCGCCGCCGGCGTGCCGTCCCCCGCCAAGGACATGGACGGGGTGCGCGCGGCGGGCGGCGTCGTCGGCTGGCTCGTCTCGGCGCCGCTGAAGGCGGGGCTGAGCGGCTGGGTCGCCGTCCCGCTGCTGCTGCTCCTGGCCTTCTTCGGGCTGATGGTCGTCACCGCGACGCCCATCAACCGGGTGCCCGAGCGCTTCACCGACCTGTGGTCCGTGGCGACCCTGCAGGGCCGCCCGCAGCATCCGGCCGAGGAGGAGCCCGAGCAGGACGCGCCGAAGCGCCGGCGCCGCCGCGGCAAGGCCGCCGAGCAGGAGGACGACCCCGAGCTCGAGGTCGGCGAGCATTCCAAGCCCTACGACACGCCGCTGCTGGAGGACGCGCCCAAGAAGCCCTCCGCGCGGTCCCGCCGCCGGCTGGCCGACGACCTGTTCGAGCCGGACCCGTTCGGCGCGGAGGTCCCGCCGCCCGCGCCGGCGGCCGACGACGCCGAGCCGCCCGGCGGCCCGGACGGCG
>NZ_CAACVB010000295.1 GCF_900659635.1 Actinomadura roseirufa
CGCCGGGGCCGAGCACCACCGGCGCGGGCAGCGGCACGCCGTGCGCGCTCACGGCGGTCGCGGTCGCGTCGATCTCGGTGCGGGTGAGCCCGCGGGACCTGGCGCCGCCCGGCCGGAACTCGGTGACCCGCCCGTCCACGCGGACGGCGTCGCCGGCGGCGGCCGCGGGGCGGGTCCTGGTGAACACGAACACGCCCTCGGACGTCGCGTCGTTCTTGTCGGGCCGCGGGTCCTGCATCCAGAACCCGTTGCCGCCTACCGCCGTCACCACGCCGGGGACCCCGCGGACGGAGGCCCCGGCGAGCGGCGACAGGTGCCGGGTGCCCTGGATGTCGTGGATGCGGCGCCCGGCGACGGGGGCGGCGGCGCGGGCCGGGAGCGGCACGGCGAGCGGTACGGCGAGCATCAGCGCGGCGAGGGCCGCACGTGCCGCCGTGGGCCGGACCGGCCACGTTCCACCCGCGTACGCCACCCCGCGCTCCTTCACTTCGATCCAGGCTCAGGGCGCCGCCCGGCGACCGGCGCCCGGCTGAGCGCGACGCTCGCAGGATTCTTTCACGCGCGGTGCGCGTCCGGCTTGGGCCTGCCTCAAATGACCTCGGCCGTCACGCGATTCGCGCTCGCCTGCGATGAGTTCATTCGAACAGGACGACCTGCCGGATCACCTCGCCGTCGCGCAGCGCGCGGAGGGCGTCGTTGAGGTCCTCGAAGCCGATCCGCCGCGAGATGAGGGCGTCGATGTCGAGCTTGCCGGATCGCCACAGCGCGACGAGGCGCGGGATGTCGCGCCGGAGGTCGCTGCCGCCGTAGGGGGAGGGCCGCAGCGTCTTGCCGTCGAACAGCAGCGAGAACGCGTTCCGGGTCCACTCGTCGTCGGCGGCGCCCGCGCCCACCACGACGACGTCGCCGCCGCGCCGGGCGGCGTCCCACGCCGTGGTGATCGCCGAGGAGCGGCCGACGACCTCGAAGGCGTAGTCGAAGCCCGCGCCGCCGGTGAGCACGGCCTTGGCCTCCGCCAGGCCGGCGGGCGTCGCGGTGTGGGTGGCGCCGAGCGTCTTCGCGGCGGCGTGCCTGGCCTGGTTCGGGTCGACCGCGAGGATCGTGGCCGCGCCGGCGATCCGGGCGCCCTGGACCACCGCGAGCCCGACCCCGCCCGCGCCGATCACCGCGACGCTGGTGCCCGGCCGCACCCGCGCGGTGTTGACCACCGCGCCGACGCCGGTGGGCAGGCCGCAGCCGAGCAGCGCCGCGTACTCGAACGGGACGTCCTCGGCGACCTTGACGGCGCCGCGTTCGGGGACGACGACCTGCTCGGCCCACGTTCCGGTGCCCGCCATGCCGAACGCGGGGGTGCCGTCGCCGAGCGCGAAGTTCGGCTCGCGGAAGGAGCGGGCGAGGTGGGTCGTGCACAGGTACGGCTCGCCGCGCAGGCAGGCGCCGCAGGCGCCGCAGTCGGGCGTCCAGTTGATCACCACGTGGTCGCCCGGCCGCAGGCCGGTGACCCGCTCGCCGACCTCCGCCACCACCCCCGCGCCCTCGTGCCCGAGGACGGCGGGCGGCACGGCGGGCAGCACGCCCGCCATGGTGGACAGGTCGGAGTGGCAGACCCCGGTGGCCTTGATCGTGACCTTCACCTGGCCGGGGCCCGGAGCCGCGGTGACGACGTCGTCACGCAGGTCGAGGTCCGTGTCGCCGACCGTGTGCAGTACCGCGGCACGTGCCATGGCTGCCTCCGCATAGAGGGGGACGTCCCGCGCCGGGCGGGACGTCCCGAAAGGGGTGGGTGAGGGGTGAGCTTGAGGGGAAGGGAGGCCCGGCCGGTCACTCGTCCAGGGTCAGGGCGGCCTTCGGGCACGACCTGACCGCGTGGCGGACGCGGTCGGCCTCTTCGGCCGGCACGTCCGGCCGGAGAATGCGCAGTTCGTCGTCGTCGGTGAGGTCGAAGACCTCGGGCGCGAGCCCGGCGCAGACGCCGTTGGCCTCGCAGGCGAGCGGGTCGACCCGTACTCTCATCGCCTTCTCCGTTCCCGTGCGTGCTCCCGGTGCGTCATTCTCGTACGTGGGTCCGGCGGGTTCTTGGATAGGGTGCCCGCGGAGGAGATCGATGACCCATATCGAGGCGTTCGCCGGCAGGGGAACGCCGGCGCCGGCGGGTCCGCCGGTGCCGATGCCGCCCGACCTGCTGCGCGCCGCGCGCGGCGCCAAGGGCTTCATGCCGGACGGCGAGGGCCGCGTCCTGTACGAGACGGCCCTGGAGTACGGGGGGCGCCTGGCCGGCACCGGCCCGATGCTGGAGGTCGGCAGCTACTGCGGCAAGTCCGCCGTCTACCTCGGCGCCGCGGCACGGCGGGTGGGCACGGTCCTCGTCACCGTCGACCACCACCACGGCTCGGAGGAGAACCAGGCGGGCTGGGAGCACCACGACCCGTCCCTGGTCGACCCGAGCACCGGCCGGATGGACACGCTCCCCTCGTTCCGCCGGACGATCGGTGCGGCGGGCCTGGAGGACCAGGTCGTCGCCGTCGTCGGGCAGTCCCGGACGGTCTCGGCGTTCTGGCGCACGCCGCTCGCGCTGCTGTTCATCGACGGCGGCCACGCCGAGGTGCACGCGCAGGGCGACTACGAGGGCTGGGCCCCGCACGTGGCCGCGGGCGGCGCGCTGGTGATCCACGACGTCTTCCCCGACCCGCGCGACGGCGGCCGGCCTCCGTACGACGTCTACCTGCGGGCCCTGGCCAGCGGCGCGTTCGAGGAGCGCCGGGCGGAGGGTTCGCTGCGCGTCCTGGAACGGACCTCCGGCGCCGATCCGCTGACCCCCGCGTCCTGACCCCGCCCGCGCGGGCTCAGTTGGCGAGGGACACCAGCGCGCATCCGCAGGCGATCGGGTCCGAGGCGGCGCAGGGGCCGAGCGGCCGCCCGGCGATCTCCTTGAACAGCCGGGCGCCGGGAGAGGCGCCCTCCAGCGCGTCCGCCGCGAGGATCACCGCGGCGGCGGTGTAGGTGGAGCGGTCCCCGGGGAAGTGCCGCCGGTTCTCGAACTGCCAGCCCGTCCAGTACGAGCCGTCCTCGTGCCGCAGATGCTGGATCGTCGTGAACAGCTCCAGGGCCCGGTCGCGGTCGCCCGCCGCGTCCAGCGTCAGCACCAGCTCGCAGCTCTCCGCCGCCGTCACCCACGGCTGGTCCGACACGCACCGGCAGCCGAGGTCCGGCACGACGAACGTCTCCCAGCGCTCGGCGAGGCGCCGCGCGGCCTCCTCGCCGCGCACCGGGCCGCCGAGCACCGGGTAGTACCAGTCCATCGACCAGCGGCTCTTGTCGGCGAACGCCTCGGGATGCGCGGCGACCACGTGCCCGAGCTGGTCGGCGGCCAGCTCCCAGTCCGGCCGGGGCTCGCCGAGCCGCTCGGCCAGCGCCACCGCGCAGCGCAGCGACTGGTAGATCGACGAGCAGCCGGTCAGCAGCGCGTGGTCGGCCGGCGTGCCGTCCTCGTGCCGGATCCAGATGATCTCGCCGCGCCCGGTCTGCAGGGCGAGCGCGAAGTCGACCGCCCGCCGCACCGCCGGCCACATGCGCCGCGCGAAGCCGGCGTCCCCGGTCATCAGCAGCTCGTGCCAGACGCCGACGGCGACGTAGGCGGCGTGGTTGGACTCGCCGCCCGGCTCGGTGACCTCCCCGAGCACCCACTTGGCGGGCCACGACCCGTCCGGCCGCTGGACGCCGCGCAGCCACTCGTACGCGCGCCGGGACTCCGCGCGCAACCCGGCCGCGGTGAGCGCCATCGCGGCCTCGACGTGGTTCCAGGCGTCCACGTGCCCGGGGATCCCCGCGGTGGGCGAGAACCAGGGGATCGCCCCGGACTCCTCCTGCTGCGCCGCGATGCTCCGCGCCGTCGCGGCCACGTCGGCGGCGGTCACGACCCCCGGGACCGACGGCGGTCCCGGCTCAGAGCGCATCCGCCGCCTCCCGGGCGGGCGCCGCGGGCGAGCCCGGCGCCGCGGGCTTGCCGAGGTAGACGACGACGCTCTTGCCGATCAGCGGGTTCAGGACGCGCTCGGCCGCCCGGGTGGCGCGCGGCCGCTTCATGATGTCCCAGACGAGGAGCCGGTGGTAGGCCCGCGCGAGCGGGTTGGCGTCGTTGCCCACCCCGACGGCGCACTTGATCCACCAGTACGGCGCGTGCAGGCCGTGCGCGTGGTGGTGGCCGCCCACCCGGAAGCCGACCGACTTCAGCTTCGCCTCCAGCTCCGCGCGCGTGTAGATGCGCACGTGCCCGCCGGGGGCGGTGTGGTAGTCCTCCGACAGCGCCCAGCACACCCGCTCGGGCAGCCAGCTCGGCACGGTCACCGCGAGCCTCCCGCCGGGCCTGAGCACGCGCATCAGCTCGCGCATCGCGCGCATGTCGTCGGGGATGTGCTCCAGTACCTCCGAGGCGACGACCGCGTCGAAGTGGCCGTCGGGGAACGGCAGCTCCAGCGCGTCGCCCCGCACGGTCTCGGCGGTGGCGCCCGCGGGCACCTCGCCCTCCAGCCGCATGGCGCCGAACATCGTCTCGACGCCGGCCAGCTCGTCCGCGTCCAGGTCGAACGCGACGACGTGCGCGCCCCGCCGGTACAGCTCGAAGGCGTGCCGTCCGGCGCCGCACCCCATGTCGAGGACGCGGTCTCCGGGGGAGATGCGGAACCGCTGGAAATCCACGGTCAGCAGGGTCGTGCTCCTTCCGTACGGGGGACGCTCCGGGGGAGCTCCCGCGTGCTGTGGGCTACCGGCGGGGGCCCGCGGCGAGCCGGCGGTAGCGCTGCTGCTCCATGGCCGCGCGGTAGTGCCCGACCGTGGCCTGCGCGACGGCCGGCCAGGCGAAGCGCTCCTGGACGCGGGCGAGCCCCGCGGCGGAGAGGCGGGCGCGCTCGTCCGCGGAGTCGTGCAGCCGGCGCAGCGTGGCGGCCAGCTCCTCGACGTCGCCCGGCTCGACCAGCGCCCCGGCGTCCGCGACCACCTCGGGCAGCGCGCCGGCGCGGCTGGCGACCAGCGGCGTGCCGGAGGCCATGTGCTCGACGGCGGGCAGCGAGAATCCCTCGTACCGGGACGGGACGACGGCGATCTCCGCGGAGGCCAGCAGCTCGCCGAGCTCGTCGTCGCCGATGCCGCCGGCGAACCGGACGCGCTCGCCCAGGGCCAGCTCCCGCACCAGCCGCTCGGTCGGGCCGTCCTTGTGCGGCCGGCTCACCACGATCACGTGGACGTCGCGCTCGGTGGCGACCTTGGCGACCGCCCGCAGCAGCACGTCCACGCCCTTGATCGGCGCGTCCGCGCTGGCCATCGCGACGATCCGGCCGCGCACCCGCGGGCCGCGCGGGTGGAAGAGCCGGGTGTCGACGCCGAGCGGGAGGATCTCGATGTCGCGCGGGTCGACCTTGAAGTCCTTGACGATGTCGACCTTGGAGGACGCGGAGACGGTCAGGACCGTCCCGATCCGGCGCGACACCTGCGACTGCATCGCGACGAACCCGTACCAGCGGCGCTTGCCCAGCCGCTCCCGGAACCCCCGTGCCGCCTCCAGGTCGATCCGCCGGTCGACGCTGATCGGGTGGTGGATGCTGGTGACCAGCGGCAGCCCGAGCCGGGCGATGCCGAGGTTGCCGAGCCCGAGGACCTGGTTGTCGTGCACCACGTCGAAGTCGCGCCGCCGCCGCTTGAGGGCGCGCAGCATCCGCAGGCTGAAGGTGAGCGGCTCGGGGAAGCCGCCGGTCCGCATGTGGGCGAACTCCAGCACGTCGATCCAGTCGCGGAACTCCTCGCGCGCGGGTGTGCGGAACGGGTCCTCGTCCCGGTACAGGTCCAGGCTCGGGATCTTGGTGAGCGTGATCTCGTCGCGGTCGAGCTCGGGGTACGGCTGGCCGGACAGGACCTCCACGGTGTGCCCGAGATCGACCAGTTCCCGGCTCAGATGGCGGAGGTAGACGCCCTGGCCGCCGCAGTGCGGCTTGCTCCGGTAGGAGAGCAGCGCCACGCGCAAGGGCCCGCTCGACGGCTCGTCTTCCTCAGCCACGCCTGCACCTGCCCACGCACCACTCCCGTCAGTCGCGGAACGCCGGCCGCACAGCGCCGGCCTCTCCTGGACGCCCTTGAACTAGACCCTAACCTCAGCACGTTACCGCTGAGTTCGATATTGGGCGCGGCGTCCAAAAGTGTTCCGGAGAGCACACCGCGCGTCCGCGCCGGTGGAGGCCGCGTGCGGTCACGGCGTTCCGCGCGGGACCGCCGAATCCCCTTGCCGTCACGGCTCGGGACGAAGGGTCCGGCCGGTGCCGGGATCCGGGTTTCGTCCAGCGGAACGAAGCGGGAAGGACCATCCCATCCGGCCATGGACGAGGTCGAGACGGTCTTGTTACGCTCTGTGATGACGAGATCACCTGAATCGGACCAGCGTCCGATCCGGGCATGAGAGGGAACGCCGGGTTCCGCGCCGGCCGCGCCCTCACCGGGACCGGCCCGCCGATCCGCCGCCTTTCCGACCTTGGGCCGGTTCCTCGTCCGCGAGATGAGGAGCGCCATGGAGACCACGTCGTCCGCAGGTCAGTCGCCGGTGCGGCCGGTCAACCGGTACGGCCCGCTGGACACCCCGCCCATCGACGCCGAGGAGGCCCGGCGGGGGCTCGGCGCCGGCCGGGTCGCGATCCTGGACGTCCAGCCGGCGGAGCGGCTGATGAGCGACCGCCCCTTCCGGCTTCGGGTCGCCTTCGTGAGCGACACGCCCGACGAGGGCGTCCTCAGCGTCCTGGTCTTCTGGGACGGCACGCCGTTCGTCGTCGAGAAGCGGATCGCCGCCGCCGACCACGACCGCGGCCACGCCGACGTGGAGTTCGGCGCGGAGCAGTCGCTGCCGCCCGGCCCGGCGACGTTCGCGGTGGGCCTGATCACCGAGTCCGGGTCGCAGGCCGACTTCACGGTCAGCGTCGCGGTCCTGCCGTCCAATCCGTTCGACCTGCGGCTGTCGCCCCGCGACAACTTCGTCACCGGCACCTTCAGCGCCCGCGCGGTGAGGTCCGGCAACGCCTACCAGACCAACCTGACCGTGACCCTGAGCAACGGCGACGCCTCGGCGGTCCCCATGCGGCAGGAGTTCAAGTGGGAGTTCTGGGACGGGCCCATCGGCGGCGGGACGCTCGTGGAGCAGGGCAACGGCCGCTTCCCCGACCCGATCACCGTGCCCGCGCACGGCACCTGGGACGGCTGGATCGCGTTCAACTCGCCCGCCGGCACGGGCATCTTCGGAAAGCTCGACGCCAAGGAGGACCTGGCCGTCCAGATCACCATGACCCGCCAGGACGGCGGGACCGCCGCGGGGCAGATCACCGTCCGCACGATGTTCTCGTTCGGCCTCAACATCACCCGGGTCGGCGCGGAGTCGTTCACCGCCGAGGAGTACACCGACCTGTACCTCGCCGTCGACCGGACCCGCGTCATCTACGAGCGCCGCGACGTCACGCTCGCCGTCGACCGCCGCTTCATCAGCAACGCGCAGGCCGGCGGGTTCACCGTCATCACCTCCGAGAGCGAGGCCCGCGACCTGTTCGAGCAGTGGTCCGGGCCCGACAACGGCTTCATCGACGTCTTCGTCGTGCCGAGCATCTCCGGCACCGGCTTCGACGGGCTGGCGGGAGCCATCCCCGGCCCGACCTCGCACAACGGACGCGAGAGCGGCGTCGTGGTGGACCGCAGCGGGTACACCTCCGGCGGAGTCCGGCATCTCAACGTCCCCTACCTCGGCATGCTGATCGGGCACGAGGTCGGCCACTACCTCGGGCTGGTCCACGTCACCGAGCCGGGCAACCTGATGCTGAGCAGCAGCACGGCCAACGACACCAATCTCAACTACGACCCGCAGTACCGGACCCTCATCCGGCACGGCTGGGTCCGCATCGCGTGAGGAGGCGGCCATGAGTGGCAACGCCGGACAGGAACAGCCCGCCGAGCGCCCGTCCACGTTGGTGAACCGGGACGACCTTCCCGGCGTGCGCGCCCGTGAGGAGCTGAACGAGCTGCTGCGGGCCCACGACCCCGAGACCGCCGAGGAGAACCTCGCCCGGCTGACCGACCGGCACGCCCCGCTGCTGCGCCGGCTCGCCCTGGAGCCCGGGTCGCCCGGCCGCGACCCGAACCTGCGCCGCAACGCCATCACCGCGCTCGGCCGGCTGGTCTCGGTGGAGAACCTGAACACGCTGACCGAGATCGCGACCGGCGACGAGGACGAGGTCGTGCGCGGCAGCGCGCTGACCGTCCTCGCCGGCACCGGGCTGCGGCTCGCGGCGCCGCTGCTGGCCGGCGCGCAGGACTCCGAGCACCCGGTGGAGGCCACCGCGGCCCGCAAGGGCCTCGGCCTGCTCGCCGAACGGCTCGGCGCCGGCGCCGTCGAGGCCGCGATCGGCGCCGGGCC
>NZ_CAACVB010000296.1 GCF_900659635.1 Actinomadura roseirufa
GGCTGCGCGTGCCGCTGTCGCATCCCGTGGCGGGGCGGGTGTTCCGGGAGGGCGTCGCGGTGCGGCTGGCCGACGGCGCGGAGGTGCTGCACGCGGCCGGCGCGCCGGAGTCGCTGGAGGTCGGGCCGCTGCTGGTGGTGCCGCTGGGCGCCGGGGCGGCGGCACGCGGCGTCCTGGCGGTGATCAACCCGCCGGGCGCGCCGTCCTTCGCGGAGGGGACGAAGCGGCTGCTGGAGGCGTTCGCGGGACAGGCCGCCGTCGCGCTGGAGCTGGCCGCCCGGCGCCGCGACGCCGAGCGGCTGGCGCTGCTGGAGGACCGCGACCGCATCGCCAAGGACCTGCACGACACCGTCATCCAGCGGCTGTTCGCCACCGCGATGACGCTGATGGCGGCCATCAAGATCACGCAGAGGCCGGAGGTCGCGGCCCGGGTGCGGCGCGCGGTCGACGACCTCGACGAGACCATCCGGCAGATCCGCTCCTCGATCTTCGCGCTGCAGGCCCCGGCGGACGAGGAGGAGTCGCTGCGCTCGCGCGTCCGCGCGCTGGTCGACGCCGCCGCCGAGCGGCTGGGGTTCGCGCCGTCGGTGCGCCTGGACGGGCCGCTCGACACCGTTGTCGGCGACGAGCTCGGCGAGCAGCTGCTCGCGGTCGTCCGGGAGGCGCTGTCGAACGTGGCCCGGCACGCCCGCGCCCGCGAGGCCGCCGTCGTCATCGACGTCGGCGACGATCTGACGCTGCGGGTGGAGGACGACGGCGTCGGCATCCCCGACGGCGGGCGGCGCGGCGGCCTGCGGAACATGGCCGAGCGCGCCGAGGCCCAGGGCGGCTCCTTCCACGCCGGGCCGGGGCCCGGCGGCGGGACCGTCCTGGTCTGGCGCGTGCCGCTCCCGGACGGATGAGCCGGCCCGCCGCCCGGGCCCGCCACCCGGGCCCGTCACGCCAGTCCGGGAGGGCTACAGGCGGGTGACGACCTCGAACTCCAGGCCCCGCGCCTCGGCCAGGTAGATCTGCTGGCGCAGGTGACGGTCGCGCAGGTGGACGGCGCCGCGCGGGCCGTCGTAGCCCACGTCGTCGGCGACCCGGCAGAAGGCGGCGGGATCGAGCCCGCCCGCGCGCCGCGCGAGGGCGCCGAAGAGCATGATGCTCTCGTAGCACGACTCGCCGAGGCTGTTGAGCATCGGGCCGTCCGGGCCGAAGCGCCGGACGTAGAGCGCGTTGAAGTCGAGGTTGCCCGCCGTCGGAAGGCAGGCGAAGTAGCCGGCCGCCGCGTACAGCCCGCGCGTGTCGTCGGCGCTCCCGGCCATCAGCATGTTCTCCTCCATGAGCGGGCTGAAGCGCAGCACGCGCCCGTCGAGGCCGGAGCGGGCGAAGGCGCGGTTGAAGCCCACGGCGTCCTGGCCGACGAGCAGCATCAGCACGGCGTCGGCGCCGCTGCGCTCGACCCGGCGCACGGGCCGCTCGAAGTCCTCGGTGCCGAGCGGGAGGAAGAACTCGTCGCGGACGGTCCCGTCCACCGCGCGGACGAAGCGGCGCGCGGCCTCGGCCGTGGCGCGCGGCCACACGTAGTCGTCGCCGACGATGCACCACCGGCGCACCCCGCGCTCGCGCGCCAGCCAGCGCAGGCCGGGCAGGATCTGGCGGCCGGGCGTCTCCCCGGCCAGGAACACGCCGGGCGTGTGCTCGCCGCCCTCGTACAGCGGCGCGTAGACGTAGGGGACGCGCCCGGCGACGTGCGGGGCGATCGCCTTGCGGACCGAGGACAGGTGCCAGCCGGTGACGCCGTCGACCTCGCCGCGGGCGACCAGCGCGGCGACCTCGCGGGCGACCCGGCCGGGCGGCGCGCCGCCGTCCACGAGGGTGAGCCGCACCTCGCGGCCGAGCACGCCGCCCCCGCGGTTGCACTCCTCCGCCGCGAGCTGGGCGCACGCGCGGCAGGACGGGCCGAAGATGCCCGCCGGTCCCTGCAGCGGGACGACGAGCGCCAGCCGCAGCGGCGCCGCGCGCCGCCGCGCGGTGGCCCGGCCGAAGCCGGGAGGAGGGGGCGTCGTCATGGCTCCCAACGATCGTGCCCGGTGGTGGCAGGACCCATGATGCCCCTGTTCGGCATCGAACCGAAGCCCGTCGCGTCATCCGGGCGCCGAACCGGGGTCCGGCCGCCCGCCCGGCGGGGCCGAAACGGACGGCGGCGTCCCCGGCCGCGCGGCGCGGCCGGGGACGGCCGGCGAGGGCCGGCGGACGGGGTGTCAGCGGATCGGCGTGGGGATGATCGGCAGTTCGATCGAGGACGGGTGGGCGGCGTCGTGGTACACGGTCTGCCGGGCCACGCGGGTCTGCGCGTCCGTGCCGAAGGCGTGCCCGGTGTTGGGGTTGCGGTCGTACATCGGGAAGTTGCTGCTGGAGACCTCCAGCCGGATCTGGTGGCCGGCCTTGAAGACGTTGCCGGTCGGCCAGATCTTGATCGTGTACTTGTAGACCTTGCCCGGCTTGATCGGCGAGGGGTGCTCCTGCGAGTCGCGGTAGCGGGCGCGCTGGACGCCGTACTGGATCAGCATCGAGGTGCCGTCGGGGGCGACGTCGGTGAGCTTGGCCGTCCAGTCGGTGTCGCGGGCGGACGACGAGGCGTACAGCGTGACCGAGATCGGGCCGGTGGCCTCGGTGTCCTTCTCCAGCGCCGGGGTGCTGTAGACGAGGACGTCGGGCCGCTGCTCGATGAGCCGCTGGTCGTGCGGGCCGCCCGGGACCGACCCCTGGAAGCGCCCGCCGAAGCTCGGCACGGGGTTGGCGGGGTCGTAGCGGTAGCCGTCGGTCGCGGCCTCGCCGCTTCCGGACGGCGGCGCGGTGCCGAGCGTGCCGCTGCCGGTGAGGGTGTTCGCGTCCCCGGCGCTGTGCAGGTAGTACTTCGTCTTGACGGTGCCGGGGATCGGCCAGGACGGGGCGGTGCGCCACTTGTTCGCGCCCATCACGAAGACCTTGACGGCCGGGTCCTCGTCGACGCCGTTCGCCTTGCCCTTGAGCCAGTGGTCGAACCAGCGGAGCTGGACGTCGTCGATCGAGACGGCGGCGTCCGGGCCGAAGTCCACGTCCCCGGACCTCGTGCCCGACCCGCCGTGGACCCACGGGCCGATCAGCATCTTGGAGCCCTGCCGCGCGGCCTGCGAGCCGCCCTTGGCCTGGATGCCCGCGAAGTTCTCGGTGGTGCCGTCCAGGAATATGTCGTACCAGCCGCCGTAGTTGAGCGACGGCACCGTCACCTGCGGGTAGCGGGTCCGAATGCTCCAGCGTCGCCAGTACGCGTCGTTGCTCGGGTGCTTGATCCAGTCGAAGTAGTACGGCGCGACCCGCGGGTCCTTCGGGCGCAGGGGCGGGAACTTGTTGAGCGGCAGCGACCAGTACCACTTGCTGAACAGGTTCGTGCCGGCCTTGTTCATGTCCGCGTCCAGCTCGGCACCGTCGGGGAAGCGGCGGACGGCGCTGTTGGCGAGCGAGCCGAGGGGCCAGGACTGGGTGAACGACTGGTTGAGCGCTCCGCCCTCGTAGGTCCAGCCGTCGTAGTAGTCGGACGAGGTGAAGGCCGGGATGATCGTGACGAGGTGCGGCGGGCGCAGCGTCGCGGGCATCCACTGGGTCAGGCCGGGGTACGAGAAGCCGTACATCCCGACCTTGCCGTTCGACTGCGGCAGCCGCGCGGCCCACTCGATGGTGTCGTAGCCGTCGGTGCCCTCGCTGCGGTAGGGGTAGAAGGTTCCATCCGACTTGTACTGGCCGCGTACGTCCTGCACGACGACGACGTAACAGGCGGAGGCGTAGCGGGTGGGGTTGTCGTAGAAGATGTTCTCGGCGCGCTCCTTGTTGTACGGGAGCCGCATCAGGATGACGGGGAAGTCGCCCCCGCGTTTGGGCGTGAACACGTTCGAGCGGAGGACGGTGCCGTCGCGCATCGTCGCGGGGACGTCCTCCCGCTCGGTGAACTCGCAGTGCTCGGCCGCGCGCGCGGCGTCCGCGGAGGCTCGCGTCACGGGCACCAGCGCGGCGCCGCCGAGCGCGAGGGCGGCGGTGCCGAGCAGCAGCCGCCGTCCGGGTCCGGCCGGTCTGGGCGTTCGCCGTGTCGTCATGTCACAGGGATCCTTCCCGCTCGATGCAGCGCAGGGCCGGAGCGTGGCATGATCGGAGCGGACCGGCGAAGACGCCCGTGGCGCGGCTGCGCCGAGGCGCCCGTTCCGTGCGCCGAGCGTGGGGCTTTCGCGGTCGAGCGGCGTGAAAACCACGGTTAACGGACTTGGTACCGGTCCTTTTCCGGATGGGACGCGCGTTGCCCGAAAGTCAGCCTTCGGGCGACATTTCCTGACATGGGGCGAAAATACGCTTATCGCAATGAAATGACCGTTGGCCCGGGGGCCGCGGTCCGCGATCGAGCGCGAGTCACCGCTGGGCGACCGTCCCCGGACGAGGGCTGTCCGGTTCGTCCCACCCGTCCTAGGGTCGGGTTCGCCATCACGGCCTTCGCGTCCGCCGGGTGACGAAAGGAGCAGGTCCGGCGCCGTCTCCGCCCTCCGCACCGTGGCGGCGAATGTCCTCTCGGTGACGACGTCCGCTCCGTCGTCGGCTGACAAAGGAGTACCCGCATGAAACCGAAGCGCCTCCGAAATCCGGTCGCCGCGCTGGCGATCGCGTCCGCCACGGCCACGGTCGCCGCGCTGCTGACCGCGGTGAGCGGTGCGACGCCCGCCTCGTCGAGCACCCTGCGGACCGCCGCCGCGCCCGCGTGCGCCGACGGGACCACCGTCCAGACCGACACCGGCGCCGTCTGCGGGCTGGAGACCGGCGGCGTCCGGTCCTGGCTCGGCGTCCCCTACGGCGCCGCGCCGGTCGGGAACCTGCGCTGGGCCTCGCCGCGGCGCCGCCCGGCCTGGACGTCGACGCTCTCGGCGACCGAGAAGGGCCCCAACTGCCCCCAGTCGAACGCGCTCGGGGCGGGGTCCACCAACGAGGACTGCCTCAACGTGAACGTGCGGGCGCCGTCGGACGCCGGCGCCAAGAAGCTGCCGGTGATGGTCGAGTTCCACGGCGGCGGCTTCCTGCTCGGCAGCCCGGCCGACGGAAGCCACCTCGCGCGCGCCGGTCACGTCGTCCAGGTCGGCGTCAACTACCGGCTGGGCATCTTCGGGTTCCTGGCGCACGGCGCGCTCGGCGCGCACTCGGGCAACTGGGCCATCCAGGACCAGCAGGAGGCGCTGCGCTGGGTCCAGCGCAACATCGCCGCGTTCGGCGGCGATCCGAAGAACGTCACGATCTACGGGGCGTCCGCGGGCGGCGCGAGCGTCTGCGCCAACACCGTCTCGCCCGGCTCGAAGGGGCTGTTCCAGAAGGGCATCGCGCAGAGCGGCGAGTACAACTCGCTGCGCGGCGGGACGGTCAACACCTCCTGGCAGCCGGGCGACTGCAAGTCGGACCTGCCGACCGAGAAGCAGGCGCAGCGGGCCGGCGACCGGTTCGCGGCTGCCCTGGGCTGCGGCGAGGGCGACGCCGCGGCCTGTCTCCGCAAGGTGCCGGTACAGACCCTGCTCGACAAGGCGGGTGACGGGCTCGGGCCGGACAACGGGACGATCGCCCCGATCGCCGACGGCCGGACGCTGCCGATGTCGCCCGCGCAGGCGTTCGCGAAGGGGAAGGTCAACGACGTCACGCTCATGCACGGCGTGGACCGCGACGAGACGCAGCTCGAGAACGCCGGCACGCCGGCCGACTACCGCAGGCTCGTCCGCCAGCAGTACGGGCCGCACGCCGACGCGGTGTTCGAGCTGTATCCGCTCGAGCGGTTCCCGAACCCGTCGGCGTTCATCGCCTACCGGACGATCGTCGCCGACTCCAACTCCGTGTGCCCGGCGCTCCTCAACGACCGGCGGCTGGCCAAGCACCTGACCCTGTACGCCTACCAGACCGACAACGCGGACGCCCCGCCCGCCTCCTGGCTCGACAAGACCAAGCCGAACGGCTCGTTCCACGTCGGCGAGAACCAGTTCCTCGCGCCCGGACCCGTCCCGCCGGACCCGAACCAGCAGGCCCTCGGCGACCAGATCACCACGCAGTGGACCGGGTTCGCGCGCACCGGCAGCCCCAGCGTGCCGGGCGCGCCCTACTGGCCGCGCTTCACCAGGAGGGACCCGAGCGTCATGGCGCTCGCACCGGCCGGTGACAGCCAGCTCACCACCGAGATCGCCAAGCAGCACCACTGCGGCTTCTGGGACGCCCTCACACCGTTCAATCACTGAGCCGTCGTCCACTTGACGGGGACCCGCGGGGCCGGCGATCCGGCCCCGCGGGTCCTTGGCCCACGTCATTCGGCCGAAATCCGCCATTGATCTGGCCGAAACACCCGTGTCATATTCTTCGCAGCTGCGATCAAGGGCGTGTGCGGATGCAGACGACACTGGCGACGACTCTCGCGAGCATCGGTGCCGTGCTGGCGATCGGCGCGCTGCTGCGCGTCGTGACCCGGTCGCGCCGGTACCTGGGCGGACCGGCGGAACAGGCGACCTACCAGACCCTGCACACCGTCTCGGTCGCCGCGAGGTCGCTGCGCGGCGGCCTCGACGCGCAGGGCGCCGGGCGGGCCGCGCGGCACCTGCGGGCACTGCTCGGCTGCGCGGCCGTCGCGGTCACCGACGGCCAGGACCTCCTCGCGTGGGACGGCGCGGGCGAGCGGCACGCCCACGCCGCCGTCCGGCACGCCCACCACGCCGTGGGCACCGGGCGCAGCGAGGTGCTCGGCACCGACCAGATCGCCTGCGGCGACCCCGACTGCCCGCTGCTGCACGCGGTGATCGCGCCGCTGACCGCGGGCGACGTCGTCGTGGGCACGCTGGGGGCCTACGACTCCGCCGCCACGGCCGGGCTGGTGCGCGCGGTGGGCGAGACCGCCCGGTGGGTGTCCACCCAGCTCGAGCTCGCCGAGCTGGACCGTTCCCGCACGCGGCTGGCCGAGATGGAGGTGCGGGCGCTGCGCGCCCAGATCTCCCCGCACTTCATCTACAACTCGCTGACGACGATCGCGGCGTTCGTGCGGACGCAGCCGGACCGGGCGCGGGAGCTGCTGCTGGAGTTCGCGCACTTCACGCGCTACTCCTTCCGCAACCACGGCGAGTTCACGACGCTCGCCGAGGAGCTGCGCTCCATCGACCGGTACCTGATCCTGGAGCACGCGCGCTTCGGCGACCGGCTCCACGTGAGCCTGCGGATCGCGCCGGAGGTCCTGCCGGTCGCGGTGCCGTTCCTGTGCGTGCAGCCGCTGGTGGAGAACGCCGTCCGGCACGGGCTGGAGGACAAGACCGGCGTCGGCCATGTCACGATCGTCGCCGAGGACGCGGGCCAGGAGTGCCTGCTCAGCGTCGAGGACGACGGCGTCGGCATGGACCCCGAGCTGGTCCGGCGCGCCCTGGACGGCGAGCGGCCGGGCGGCGACTCGGTCGGCCTCGTCAACGTCGACGAGCGGCTGCGCCAGGTGTACGGCTCGGCGTTCGGCCTGGTCATCGAGACCGGGCCGGGCGCGGGCACGAAGGTGAGCCTGCGGATCCCGAAGTACAAGGCGGGGGTGAGCGTGTCATGACCGGCCTGGCCGAGGAGACCGCCGTCGACGAGGGGCTGCACGTCCTCGTCGTGGACGACGAGCTGCCGGCGATCGAGGACCTGGCGTACCTGCTGCGCGCCGACGAGCGGGTGCGGGAGGTGTCCACGGCCTCCAGCGGCGCCGCCGCGCTGCGCGCGCTCGACCACGGCGACGTGGCGGCGCTGTTCCTCGATATCCGCATGCCGGGCATGTCCGGCCTGGACCTGGCCCGCGTGCTGACGCACTTCGAGCGGCCACCCAAGATCGTCTTCGTGACGGCGTACGAGTCCCACGCGGTGGACGCCTTCGAGCTGCACGCCGTCGACTACCTGCTGAAGCCGGTCGCGCAGGAGCGCCTGGCCGAGGCCGTGCGCCGGGTCGTGGCGGAGGTGACGGGACGTCCCGGGCCCGCCGCGACCGCCGACGACGAGACGATCCCGGTCGAGCTGGCCCACGTGACGCGGTTCGTCCGGCGCTCGGAGGTGCGCTACGCCGAGGCGCACGGCGACTACGCCCGCCTGTACACCCGGCGCGACAGCTATCTCGTGCGGACCTCGCTGAGCGCGCTGGAGGACGCGTGGGGCGACGCGGGGTTCATGCGGGTGCACCGCTCGCACCTGGTCGCGCTCGCCCACATCGACGAGATGTACGTCGAGTCGGGCCGGTGCGCCATCCGGGTCGGGGACATGCGGCTGCCGGTCAGCCGCCGCAACACCCGCGCGCTGCGCGACCGGCTGGTCCGCAACGCCAGGCCGGGGGCGCAGCGCCCGTGAGCCGGCAGGAGCCGCGCCGGGTCACGGTGGAGCGGACGGCGGGCCG
>NZ_CAACVB010000297.1 GCF_900659635.1 Actinomadura roseirufa
CCCGGACGGCCGCCGCGCGCCGCGCAGCCGACGGCCGGCCGGACGCCTCCGGCGCGCCGGAGCCCACCGCGCCGGAGTTCACGGGATCGGAGACCACGGGGCTGGAGATCACGGGGCTGGAGATCACGGTGGCGGACCTGCCGCAGCGGCTCGTCCCGGGCGGCCGCGCGGAGACCGACCCGCTCGCCGAGCTGGCCGCCTGCGCCGGGATCGAGCCGGTGAAGCGGGAGGTGGACGCGCTGGTCGCCGAGGCCAAGGCCGCGCACCTGCGCCGCGAGGCGGGGATGGCGGTGGCGGCGCGGCCCCGGCACCTGGTCTTCACCGGCAACCCGGGCACCGGCAAGAGCCTGGTCGCGCGGATCCTCGGCCGCATCTACGCCGACCTCGGCGTGCTGTCGTCCGGCCACATGATCGAGGTGGACCGCGCCGACCTGCTCGGCGAGTACGTCAGCGAGAGCGTGCTGCGGGTGCGGCGGGCGGTGGAGCAGGCGCTCGGCGGGGTCCTGGTCGTCCGGGACGCGCACGCGCTCGCCCCGCCGTCGCCCGAGGGCGCGCGCGGGCGGGAGGCGCTGGAGGTGCTGCTCACCGCGGTGCAGGCGCACGCCGACGATCTGGTGGTGGTGCTGACCGGCCCGGAGGCGGAGCTGAACGGGCTGCTGAAGTCGCTGCCCGGCCTCGCCGCGCACGTCCAGCGGATCGTCCGCTTCCCCGACCTGACCGAGGACGACCTGGTCGAGGTGTTCGCCGCGAAGGCGGCCGACGCGGGGTTCGCGCTGGCGCCCGGCGTGCTGGAGAAGGTGCGCGGGCTCGCGCAGGCGGCGCCGCGCGACCGCGGCTTCGGCAACGCCCGCATCATGATCAACCTGCTGGACCGGGCCGTCGCGATGCAGGGCCGCCGCGTCCTGGCCGACGGCGTCGTGGACGAGACGGAGTCGCTGGACGAGATCCTGCTCCAGGACGTCCCCGACACCCTGTCCCGCGGCCGCGACGAGGTGCCCGGCGACCCGCTCGCCGACGTCGGCCGGCTCATCGGCCTGGAGGCGATCAAGGCGGAGGTCGCCTCGCTGGTCGCCGAGGCCCGCGCCGAGCAGATCCGCCGCGACGCGGGCGTCCCGCTGGCCTCGCCGACCCGGCACATGGTCTTCACGGGGAACCCGGGCACCGCCAAGACCACGATCGCCCGGCTGATCGCCGCCGTGTACGCCCAGCTCGGGCTGCTGTCGTCCGGCCACCTGGTCGAGGTCGCCCGCGCCGACCTGGTCGCCGAGTTCGTCGGGCAGACGGCGCCGCGGGTGCGCGCCGCGGTCGAGCGGGCGCTCGGCGGCGTGCTGTTCGTGGACGAGGCGTACGCGCTGACGGGGGCCGGCGGCGACGGCCGCGACTTCGGCCACGAGGCGGTCGCCGAGCTGCTGCGGCTGATGGAGGAGCACCGCGGCGACCTGGTGGTCATCGTCGCCGGGTACGACGCCGAGATGGAGCGGTTCCTCTCCTTCAACCCCGGGCTCGACTCCCGCTTCCCGAAGGTGCTGCGCTTCCCCGACTACTCCGACGACGAGCTGGTCACGATCTTCGAGTTCATGGCGGCCGAGGCCGGGTTCGCGCTCGCGCCGGGCGTGCTGGAGGCGCTGCGCGGGCTGGTCGCCGCGCAGCCCCGCGGCACCTCCTTCGGCAACGCGCGGCTCGTCCGCAACCTGCTGGACGCGGCCGTCTCCCGGCAGGCCCGGCGCATCACCGCCGCGCATGACGAGGACCCCGGCGCGGTCGACGCGGGCGAGGTGCGGCTGCTGCGCCCCGAGGACCTGCCCGCCGCGCCGCCCCGCGATCGCGACGGCGCCGTGGGCCTGTACATCTGACCCCGCCCGTGGGGCCGCGCGGGGCGCGGCCCTACGGGGTTCCGGCCTGCCGGGGCGAGCCGGCGCCCTCCGGCGGCGCGCCGGTCGCGTAGGCGGCGGCCTGGAGGCCGTACAGCTCGGCGTAGAGGCCGCCGTCCGCCATCAGGGCGTCGTGGTCGCCCTCCTCGATCACCCGTCCCCCCTCCAGCACGTAGATCCGGTCGGCGTACCGGACGCTGGCGAGCCGGTGCGTGATCAGCAGCACGGTCCGGCCGTCGGCGTGCGCGCGGATCTGCTCGAACAGATGGTGCTCGGCGCGCGCGTCGAGGGCGGCGCTCGGCTCGTCGCAGATCAGCAGCGGGGCGTCCCGGTAGAAGCCGCGGGCCACCGCGAGCCGCTGCCACTGCCCGCCCGACAGTTCCGCGCCGCCCTCGAACCGGCGGTCCAGGAGGGTGTCGTAGCCGCGCGCCAGGCCGTCGACGACCTCGGCGGCCCCGGACGCGCGCGCCGCCGCGAGCATCCTCGCGTCCGCGAGGTCGGCGCCGTTGCCGGGGCCCGCGTCCGCGCCGCCACCGTCCCCGCCGCCGCCGTCCGCGTCGCCGTCCGCGCCGCCCCGGCCCATCGTGATGTTCTGCCGCGCCGTCATCGGCCAGTGCGTGTAGTCCTGCGCGATGACGGCGACGCGCTCCCAGATGTCGCGCGGGGCGACCTCGGACAGCGGCACGTCGTCCCAGCGGACCTCGCCGCCGTCGGGGTCGTACAGGCCCGCGACGATCCGCGACAGGGTGGACTTGCCCGACCCGTTCTCGCCGACGAGCGCGACGACCTCGCCCTTGCGCAGGGTCAGCGAGACGCCGCGCAGGGACGGCTCGTCCACGCCCGGGTAGGTGAACGTGACGTCGTCCACGTGGACGGCGGAGAAGTCGCCGGGCAGGCTCCGGGTCGCGGCGCCGTCCGCGGCGCGCCGCCCGCGTTCCGGGATCATGTCCTCGGCCACCGCGCAGAAGCGCATGTAGTCCCCGAAGTACAGGCCCTCCTCGTAGCACTGGTTCACCGCGTACACGAGGTTGACCAGGGAAGCCTGGCCCGCCCTGATCGTGAGGACGGCCGTGCCCGCCACCGCGAGCGGCACCGCGCCGCGCCACAGCATCAGGCCGAGCACGACGTAGACGGTGGCGGTCACCAGCCCCTTGACCACGTCGCCGCCGATCCGCACCAGCGCCTGGCGGCGCGCCAGGTCCAGCTCGACCCGGCGCTCGTAGGCCGCGAGCCGGTCGTAGCGGCCGAGCAGGAACGCCCGCATCATGAACGAGCGCACCTCGGCCGCGTGCTGCCGGTCGATCATCAGCTCGGACAGGATCCACTTGCGGCGCGCCACCCCGACCAGCGCCAGCATCGTCACGTACCGCATCCGCGCGGCGCGGACCGACGCCCACCCCTCGGGCAGCGCGGTCAGCAGCAGGAGCGGCAGCAGCAGCGGGTGCAGCACGCCGAGCGTCCCGGCCGCGGCGACCATGCCGACGGCGCCGGTGAGGACGTCCACCGCGTTGCGGACGACCCGTGTCGCCGACGCCGTGCCGCGGCCCTCCGCGCGCTTCAGCTCGTCCAGGAAGTCGGAGTCGTCGAGCGCCGCCAGCGCCACCGCGGTCGTCAGCTCGTACAGCCGCAGCGCGACCAGCCGGTCCACCTGCGGCTGGAGCCGCGCCTGCGCCCAGCCCGCCGCGGCCTTCAGCGCCGCCTGCAGCGCCACCGCGCCCGCCACCAGCGCCAGCGACGGGAGCGCGTCGTGGACCCGGTCAGGGGTGGGCCCGGCGCTGAACAGCGCGGTCAGCACCCCGGTGGTGGCCAGCAGGCCGAACGCGGTGAAGACGCCGGCGAGCAGGTTCAGCGAGATCGTGACCGCGGTGTCGGCCCGGCTCGCCCGCCAGGCCAGCCGCGTCGCCTGGACGATCACCATGGGCAGCCGCCGCGCCATGGTGCGCATCCCGGTCTCCGACAGCTCCCGGGTCCGGGAGTGGTAGCGGGGCGCCGTGAGCTCGGGGAAGTCCGGGTCCGCGGCGCCCGCCGCCGGTCCCGGGTCCTGTTTCCGCCTTCTCCGCCGCACGCCCATCCGCCGCCCCTCGCCGTTCCCGCCAGGGTGCAGTCTGCTCCGTAAGGAGGAGGATGTCCGCTTCTAAAGTCACATAGCGTGGCGAGGCGGACGAGGCGACAATCATGCGGCGGAAGGACGCGGCCACGACCCCGGGTTGTCTAGGGTCTACGGCATACCGACGGCCGGCCGGAGGGCTGGACACGCAAGGAGGGCCCATCCGTGGCGCGCAGCAGGCACGACTCCGTCCCGGCCGAGCACCCGCACCCCCACGAACGGGACCCGTACGCCGATCCCTACGCCGACCCTTACGCGGGCGACCAGCTCGCCGGGCGCCGCATGGACGCCGGCGGGTACGGGGACGAACCCCCGCCGCGCCGCCGCCGGCGCCGCCGCCGCTGGCCGTGGGTCCTCGGCACCATCGGCCTGGCGCTCCTGCTGCTGGTCGTCGGCGGCTACTTCTACCTCGACTCGCGGCTCAAGCGCGAGTCCGTCCTCGTCGACTACCCCGGCCGCGTCGCCGACACGCCCGGCACCAACTGGCTCATCGTCGGCTCCGACAGCCGCGAGGGCATGTCCCGGGCCGACCAGCGGCGGCTGCGCACCGGCTTCGCCGCCGGGCGGCGCACCGACTCGATGATGCTGCTGCACTACGGCGACGGCGGGACGTCCCTCACCAGCCTTCCGCGCGACTCCTACCTCCCGATCGCCGGGCACGGCTCCAACAAGCTCAACGCGGCGTTCGCGTTCGGCGGGCCGAAGCTGCTCGTCCAGACGGTGGAGAGGGCCACCGGCGTGCGCATCGACCACTATGCCGAGATCGGCTTCGGCGGCTTCGTGGGCGTCGTGGACGCCGTCGGCGGCGTGGACATCTGCGTCAAGGAGAAGATCGACGACCCGAAGGCGGGGCTGAACCTGCGTCCCGGCTGCCAGTCGCTGAACGGTGGGCAGGCGCTCGGCTACGTGCGGACCCGCAAGTTCGCCCGCGCCGACCTCGAGCGGGTCGAGCACCAGCGGCAGTTCTTCGGCGCCCTCATGAAGAAGGCGGCCGGGCCGGGCGTACTGCTCAACCCGTTCCGCGCGTTCCCGCTGGCGCTCAACGCCACCAGCAACTTCCTCGTCGACGACGGGGACCACCTCTACGACCTCGTCCGGATGATGTGGGCGATGAAGGGCGTCAGCGGCGGCGACGGGGTGACCACCACCGTCCCGATCGGCGGGAGCGGCAGCGCGGGCGGCGTCGGCTCCTACATCACCTGGGACAAGTCCAGGTCGGCGCGGCTGTTCGGTGCCCTGCGGGAGGATCAGCGAATCCCCCAGGACGTCGTGATGAAGTGAGGTTTCGCTAAAGTCGGATCATGTCCGACATCGAGAGCGGCGCGGGCCTGGAGGACCTTCCCTCGAAGGAGCTCCACGCCCGCGCGATGAGACTCGCCAAGGAGCGCCGCGACGTCGGCTTCCTGTGGGACCTGCTGCGCGCCATCCCCGCCGCGGCGGCCTCCACCGGCGAGGTCGACCGCGCCGAGTTCGACCTCCTGCACGGCCTGTCGCTGCTGGAGGAGTTCACGCACGCGGGGGAGGGCGACCTCGCCGACGCCCTCCGGCCCTTCTACATCGACTATCTCGCGCAGCACGGCCGATCCTGACGCCCGGGGCGCGGACCGCGCCCCGAGCGGATGATGACCTTGACTTTGCCCGCCCTTGATCTCTGTCAGGCCACCCTGGGGAACTACACTCCGTAGGCAACTGACCGCAGAGGGTGGTTGAAGTGAACAAGAAGCATCTGAAGGTGGCCAGCATCGCCTTCGTGGCGTGGTACGTCATCAGCCGACCCGAGGGAGCGGCGGGTCTTGTGCACAATGCTCTGAGCGGTCTCGGCACCGCCGCGGAGTCGTTGTCCCAGTTCATGAGCGCCATCCCGAACTAGGGCGGCTCCTTTGGCCCCGTGCCCCGGGCAGGGCGCGGGGCTCTTTCGCGCCCTGGGTCGAGCGCAAGCCCCACGGGGACAGTAAAATCGCGCTTTGCGGGCCGACGCAGATGGGCACAATTGGATCGGGTCAAGTGCTTGCCGGGCTACTACCAGGGACGGCGTTACGTGATTAAGAAGAACTTCCGCTACGTGGCGATCGCCTTCGTCGCCTTCTACTTGCTGAGCTCGCCCAACGACGCCGCTGACGTGGTGAACAACGCGTTCAGCCAGCTCGGGACGGCGGGCAGCCAGCTCTCCTCGTTCGTGAACGCGTTGGGCAAGTGAGGCGGCGCCGGCGCCCGGACCGGGGCGGCCGGCGGACACGCGTCGAGGCCGGGTGCCGCGGCGCGGCCGAGCTTCTAAGATCGGCCGCATGTCTGTCTTCGACGTAGAGATCGGTGGTCTGCGGGGCGGATCCGCGGACCTCGCGCAGTACAGGGGCAAGGCCGTGCTCGTCGTCAACGTCGCCTCCAGGTGCGGCCTGACCCCGCAGTACTCGGGCCTGGAACGGCTCCAGGAGCGGTACGCCGAGCGCGGTTTCACCGTCCTCGGCGTACCGTGCAACCAGTTCATGGGCCAGGAGCCGGGAACCCCCGAGGAGATCGCCGAGTTCTGCTCGGCGACCTATGGCGTGACCTTCCCCCTGACCGAGAAGGTGGAGGTCAACGGCGACGGCCGGCATCCCCTCTACCTGGAGCTGGTCGGTACGCCCGACGCAGAGGGCCACACCGGCGACGTCCGCTGGAACTTCGAGAAGTTCCTCATCGGCCCCGACGGCGCCGTCGCGGCGCGCTTCGCCCCGCAGGCCGAACCGGAGGCCGCCGAGGTCGTCGCCGCCATCGAGAAGAACCTCCCCGCCTGACCGGCCGGACGCGCCCTCCGCCCCACCGGGGGGCGCGCCCCACACCACCCCGCCACATAACTCTCACCACCCAGCACCCCAGCCCCACCGTTTCCACCCCGAGCCCCGTGCCGATCGCTAGAGTCAGGCACCTCGGCGTAGTCGAACAGGTGCTCAGTGTGATCGATCGGCGAGTGCCGATCGTGCCAGACTGGTCTCGGATGGAGGTGATGAGGCATGGCGACTCCCCTGCCTGCCGAGCCGATGCCTGATCAGGACGGATTCACCGTCGAGGACTGGCTGGCGCTGCCGGAGAGCCGGCAGCGCGTCGAGTTGATCGACGGCAGTTTTGTCGTGAGCCCCCTCGCCGCGACCAATCATCAGATCTGCACGAGCCGCTTGACGCGCATCCTCGTGGCCGCCGCGCCCGACCACCTGGAGGTCACCGAGGGCGCCAACGTGCCCTGCGCGGGAGAGGGAGCGATCCCGGACGTGGTGGTCGGTGACGCGGACGTCATGCTCGCCGCGACCGTGGCACTCGACCCGGCGCACATCCACCTGGTGGCCGAGGTCGTCAGCCCCGGCAGGAAGAACCGGACGAGGGACTACACCGACAAGCCCCGGATGTACGCCGCTGCGGGCATCCCGATGTTCCTTCGCATCGAGCTGACCGGGGCGGGGGCGCCTTGCGTGGAGGTCCTCGTGCTCAAGGGCGCTGAGTACGTGCAGCATGAGCGGGTCTGCGCCGGGCGGACGCTGCGGTTGGCCGAGCCTTTCGAGGTCGCCTTCGACCCCGCTGTGCTCACCGGGCCGCGGCGCGCGCGGGGCTGACCGGCGGGCCGGGGCCCGCCGGTCGCGCTCGGGTGAGCGGGGCGGTCAGGGGCCGCGGGTGATGTCCCAGTCGAGGGTGGCGGGCAGCGTGCCCTCCAGCGTGAGGAGCCAGCGCTTGACCTCCACGCCGGAGCCGCCGCTGTAGCCGCCCAGCCCGTTGGAGGCGACCACGCGATGGCACGGGACGATCAGGGGGATCGGGTTGCTGCCCATGATCTGGCCGATGACCTGCGCGTGGACCCCCGTGCCGCTGCGGTCGCCGAGGTCGCCGTAGGTGATGCTCCTGCCGTAGGGCACCGTCTCGTACAGCGTGGTCAGCACCTGACGCTGGGCGTCGGCGGTGAGCCGCCAGTCGATCGGCGACTCGAAGGTCTTCAGGTCGCCGGAGAAGTAGTCGCGCAGCGCCGACAGCGCCGGGGCGAGCCGGCCGGGCGCGTCCACCACCGGGAGACCCGTGGCCTTGGCCGTGCGGGCGCGCGCGGCGGGGGTGTCGCGGAAGTGCAGCGAGACGATCCCCGTCTCCGTCTCGCCCACGAGCAGGCGGCCGAGCACGGTGTCGACCGTGCCGAACGCGAGGGTCTCGTTCATCGTGCAACGCTCCTTCCCGGCGGACCCGGCGAGCCTCTCACGCGGATCCGTCATCTCATCCAACACCGGCGCGCCCCCGGGCGTTGCAGGCTCTACGAAGCGGTCAGGGCGTGGTGGAGGCGGGCGGACTCCTTGGCGAGGCGGCTGCCGCCGCCACGGCCGGCGAGGGCCTCGACCGCGGGGATCGCGCCCCGGGCGCCGGCGGCCTCGGCCGTGCGGACGCCGAGGGCGATCAGGTCGGGCAGCCCCGTCGCG
>NZ_CAACVB010000298.1 GCF_900659635.1 Actinomadura roseirufa
AACCACAACAACGACCAGTAACAGACAGCAACGACCAACAACATCAAGGGGTCAACTTTCACACGTCCCCAGGGGGTCAGAATTCAGCCGCCGTTGACAGCGCGGGCGTGGAGCCAGCGCGTGTTGTCCAGCAGATAGCCCTGGCCGGCAGTGAGCCGGAGGCGAAGTTGGTGTGCAGTCGCCGCGGCCTGCAACTCGGGCAGATACGGCTGGGTCAGGGGGCTCCAGCGCGCCAGTCCGTCCAGCCGCAACCGCATCGCCAAGCGCCCACCCGGGCAGGCGGTGAAGACCTGGGTGGGGTGGCCGGCGCCGTCGCCCGCGCCGAAGAACGCAGTACGTGGTTGCGACAGCGCGTGTGCGGCTTTCGGGTGGCCGGTGAACAAGTCGGTGTGAACCGACCGACCATCGGTGAGCAGGCATTCGCCGCCCGACTCGGCGGGGCGGCCGCAGACCAGCAGCATCAACCGCGGCGGTGCCGGTGTCCCGGCACGCTCGGTGTGCGGAGCCAGCTCGGCGCCGGTGAACCCGGCAAAGCCTGGGCGTTGAGCGTGCTGCCCGGTATTGCGGAGCGTGGTCAGGCCATCGGTGTCGCTGTCACGGTGAGGGGTGACGGTCATGATGCGCGAGGCCAGATCCAAGACAGCGGCGCGGGAGCTCAGCCCGTCCAAGACGACCAGACCGGTCTGCTGCAGCCGCTGCGCGATGACCTGCGGTGTATCCGGGCCGACGCGATGGGGAGTGAGCAAGACTCCGGCATCAGGGTGAGCGTGGCGCATCGCCGGGCTCCTTCGGTTGATGGCTGAACTCACTGTTCACGGGTTGCGGGCGGGCGGTAAAGCGACAGATTGTCGACTCGGGTATCCCCGGCTCTTCGCTCGGTGCCGAGAAGGACGTGCTAGGTTCCGCATCGTCACACCCGCCCCGGTCGCGCAACATCCGGCCGCACGGGCCCATCCGCGCCCTGGTCGCCGACTGTGAGGACTGCCATGGTGAACAAGCCCCCGGCTTGGCCGGTATCCGTCAAAGGCGTCGCAGTCGCCGGCGGTCGCGTGGCGTTGCTGAAGAACGAACGCGATGAATGGGAACTGCCCGGGGGCCGTTTGGAGTCTGGCGATGCCAGCCCCGAGGCCGCTGTGGAACGAGAGATCGAGGAAGAGACCGGCTGGAGCGTCAAGGCGGGTCCGCTCCTGGATGTGTGGATCTATCAGCCGCTGCCGGAGACATTGCCGGAGCGGCGTGTCCTCATCGTCACCTACGGCTGCACCGTCCTGACCCCCGACACCGACCCCGTGGTGAGCCACGAGCATCAGCAGCTCGACCTGTTCACCGCCGGTGAGGTTCACAGCCTGCGCATGCCGGAGGGCTACAAGCAGTCGATCGCGGCGTGGTTCGACCGGAGTTGACGGTGGCCGGCCGCGCACAGTCCCCTTCAGGAGCCGTGCCGGTTCCAGGTCCGGCGCCACGGTACGCCACCTGGCGCTGGGCCACCCCGCAGGCTCAACTTATTCTCGCCACCGGTGATTTGGGGAGGATCCTGCGCTTTCACCGCGACGTCCACGGCCTCAACCAGACCGCGCTCGGGCAGATACTCGGCTACGACAAGACGTATGTGTCAGCGCTGGAGCTCGGCAAACGGACCCTGGACGACCTCGGCTCGCGACGCCGGATCGCTGACCTCCTGCGTCTGCCACCCCACGTGCTGGGCATCACCGACCCCGCCGACACCGACCACCGGGCCATGCTCCAATTCGGTGAGTCTGCTGTTCGCCTCGCCGAGCTCGCCCGTCAGTCCGGCCACGCATCCGAGGCCGTCGCTGAACTGTGGCCGCTGGTCGCTCGGCTGGAATCGCGGGTGGAGGCCGGGCACGCCGAGCGGGAGGTGCTGCATCTGCTGGCCAGCGCCCGTGTGGGGCTCGGTGTCGCACTCGGCAATGTGCTGCCCGAAGAACGCTTGAGCACCGCCGCGCACTGGACCGCCAAGAGCCTGTACGTCGCACAGTACTTCCGGGACCCGGGGTTCTGCTCCGAAGTCCTGCGCCTGCACGGCAATGAACTGCGCAAGGTCGGACTCCACGGTGCTGCTGTCCATCGCCTCCAGCACGCCGTCACCCTGGCCCCAACCTCCGACGCCCGCGCCGCCGCCCTACCGCTGCTCGCCCGCGCGGCCGGCGCACTCGGTGACGCAGACCTGTTCGATAGCGTGATGCGGCAGGCCGACGAGCTGCTGGACCGGGTGGACCACACCTCGCTGTTCAACCCGTACGCCCTGCACGAAATCCGGCTGCGGGGCCTGATTGCCACTGGCCGCGCGGACACTGCCGCCGGTCTGGTGGACAACCTGCCGTCCCCCACCACGACCGTCGCACCACAATGGCGAGTCATCGAGCAGATCACCGTGGCTCGTGTACGTCTGAGGGTAGGCGACCGTAACGGTGCCCACGAATACTTGGACAGCGCCGTCCGCGAAGCGGCAAGCCAACGGCTCCCGCATCAACTCCAGCGCATCATGCGAGCCACCAACAGGCTTCTACCCGACATCAACGCAAACGCTGCGCTGGCCCTCGGCCAACTCCGCCAAGAGATGGCAGCCTAAAAGGGGCACCGGCTGCTCGCAAGGTTCCTGAGGCCGCTCCGGCTAAGGGGCGGTGGACAGGCCCAGCGTTCGGCCGATCTCCTCGGCCGCCTGTTCGGCGGTGGTGCCGAGGAGGGTTCCGTGGCCGGGGTCGCCGTACCAGGCGTATTCGGCCGCGCTTTGGTTCCAGATGACGTTCCGGGTGCCCTGGCCGGCGCTCAGGAGGTAAAGGATCCTCGCTCCCTTGAGGCGGCGCGGGGTGATGTCGGAGAAGCGCCGTGTGAGCAGCGTGGCCAGTTCGTCGAGGCGTTCGTAGGCGTCGCTCATGCCGTAGCCGCCAATTCGGCCGCGTCGTGCCAGGGCTCGGCGACGTGGGCCGGGGCGAACACCTCGCGGGTGTCGCTGTGGGGCGCCGGGCACTTCCACGAGCTGTAGCCCTGGTCGAGGAGGGTGCCGCGGATGTCGTGGGTCTGGGTGTTGGTCAGGAAGCAGACTCCGTTGCCGTCCTCGGCGTAGAGGGCGTCCGCGCGGTCAAAGCTGGGGGCGATGTCAGGGGTGGCGGGGTCCGAGGTCGGGACCATCAGAGAACTCCTGGGGTCTGGGTGTGGGGTGTGGGTTCGGCTGGGTGGGTCACAGGGTGATCTCGGCGATCACTGCGGCGTGGTCGGACAGGTCCGGCCGGGTGATCACGGTGTGGTCGGTGATGTGGGCGCCGGGCAGGTTGTGATGGATCCGGTCGCATCGGTAGCCATTGCGGCCGTTGAGGCCGACGGTGAGGGTCAGGTCCTGGGCTGCGGCGCCGGCATCGGTGAACCCGGCAACGGCGATGATGCGGGCCGGCCGGTCGTCGAGCTTGTGTTCCTTGTCGGGGCCGAACTCGCTGGGGTCCGCTGGGTCGCTGACGGCGGCGGCGTTGAAGTCACCGGCCACGATCATCGGGGCCTTGGCCAGCAGCGCGAATGCTTCGGCTTCCTGGAGGCGGGTGTGGGGCATGCTCGGGGCCAGGTGGGTGACGGCGATGTCGAGTCGCCCGCGGCCCGGCACGTGGGTCTCTACGCGGCCCAGCCCGTGGAACCAGGGTTTGACGTGGCCGATTTCGTGGCGTTCTTCTACGACCTGGAGTTGGTCCTCGCGGATCAGGATCGCCATGTCGCATCGGTAGTAGTTGGAGGGGATCCGCCGCCGGAAGGTCATCGACATCTGATGGGCGATCGCATGGAGCCGGCGGTCTCCGTGATCGGCCCACCGGGCCTCGCCCAGCAGGGCCACGTCCAGCCTTTCGGCGGCCAGCAGGTTAACCATTCGCCGCAGGCGGCCGTCGTCGCCGTGGTCGACTCCGCCCTCGCGGAGGTTCCAATAGCCGATGCGCAGGCGCGGGCCGCTCGCGGGATGAGTCTGGGGTCGGGGCTGGGAGGAGGTCATGAAGGTTGTCCTGTCAGGAGCAGGGGCGGCAGGTGGGCGATGTCGCCGATGCAGGCCACGGCGGGAGGTAGCGGGTCTGGGAGCTGAGGCGGGGCGCCGATCAAGACGGCGCGCATGCCCAGGTTCAGCGCCGGGGCCACATCCTTCAGCCAGCTGTTGCCGCACATCAGCGTGTCTTCAGCCGTGACGCCGAGTGCGTCGAGCACGGCTTGAAAGGCCCGCCGGTCCGGTTTTCTTCGGCCGCTTTCGTGGGAGAGGAACACGCGGTCGCCGAAGGCGTCGTGAACGCCTGCGGCCCTCAGCGCGCGTCGGCGGTCCTGCCCGTGATGGGTGTTGGAGAGCAGGGCCAGCGTCACCTTCATCTGGCAGAGCGCGACGATGGCCTTCCGGGCCGGTGTGCTGACCGGCCGCATACTCAACTCGGGATCGATGGGGCCGGTCGGGTCGGTGAGGGTGCCGCTGTAGTCCAGCAGCACAACGGCGGGGGTGTGGGTGTTCGGGTGGGAGGGCGGCTGGGCGGTCATGGGGCCTCACCGTGTCGGTTGTGGTGGTGAGCGCGGTGCGGGTGCCTTAGCGGATTGCCGATGACGGCGAAGAGACGCAGGCCGGGCCGGTTGCGGATGAGTCGCGTCCCGCCTTCCTTCGGGGGTTGACGAGCTCGATCGAGGGAGTGGTGTGGTCGGCCCCGGAAGGGCAGCCAACGCCGGGAGACGGGCGGGCTCGCCTGGCGGGCCTCGGCACTGGCGTTTGGGGACCAGGCCAGGCCCACGCTGATGCGCAGATGGTCGGTCGGGTGTTCGGGCTGTAGGGGCGGGTACACGCGAAAGTCGGTGATGGCCTCGAGCCAGGGGCGGTTGACCAGGGCCCGGTCGATCGCGCGGGGAGCACGGCCGGAGGCGATGGGCATCTGGGTAGGGGTGGCGACGCCCATCTGCTCGGCGACGTCGTAGAAGCCGACGCCGCCGATGCGGCGGCCGGGGATGGTGCGCAGCCAGGCGCGCCGCCAGTCGCGGCGGGCCGGTCGCCACCATCCGCACAGCACATCCAGCGCCCGGGTGTCGGCGGTGTAGGGGCCTTCCTGGGCGGGTCCGTGCCGCCAGAGGATCTTGTGGAGCATCCGTTCGGGGCGTTGGAGGTGAAGGGGGTCGTTGAACTCCCCGGTCTCCCACATCGGCCCGGAGGGGGTGCAGTTGCAGTCACCGATGAAGATGCACGGGATGGCCGGGTCGGCGAGCCGGGCGTAGGTCTTGAAATCGGCCAGGCGCGCGTCGCCGTCGTGGATGTCGCCGTGCCCGATCAGCACGTGGAACGGCTGCGGGTGGCCGGGGAGGGTGGCGCGCAGCAGGTTGCGGGTGCGGGCCGAGGAACCCGGCCGTTCCATCTCCCCACCCCAGAACTGGATCTGCACGGTAGTGGGGTCGACCAGCAGCGCCGGTCCGAACGGGCCGCCTTCTCGCGGCAGGGATCCGGGCAGCGGGATGTAGGGCGGCCCTCCGGCCTCGCGCAGCGCCGCGGCCGCGGCGAATCCGGCGGCGCAGCCGTCGTAGTTCCATTGATCGGCCTCGCCGACGCCCAGGATGTCCGGCCACGGTCCCGGTTTCATGATCGCGGCCAGGCCGGTGAAGTCAGGTGCGCTGCCCCCGCCGAAGTAGCCTGCGCCGAGGCGGCCGCTGTGGGCGTAGTTGATGTAGTCGACCCGCAGCCGGTGCGGCGGAGCGTCGGAGCCTGCGTCAGCGCCGTCGGCACCATGAGCGCCGTTCGCGCCGTTCGTGGTCACCATCGAGTCCCGTCCATCCGGTGCCGGCGTTGTGGAGGGTCGGTGATGCGGGCGACCCCGCACCACAGGCCGGCGCCCAGCGTTCCGGCCGGGGCCGCCTCGGGCTCGGGCCGCCACAGGGGCGCCGGGACGATTCCCGGCCCGACCATGTCCAGGCCGCTGAGGAATCCGGCGATCTCTTTCCTGGTCCGCAGCGTCGGGGTGACGCTGGTGTACTCGGCGATCAGGGCGCGTAGATCACCCTTGGCGTACGGGTCGGAGTCGGCGGTCAGGTGGGCGATCGCCAGGTGGCTGCCGGGGGCGGTGTCGTGGGCGGCGGCCAACGCGCGGGCGGCCTCGCCGTCATTGAGCAGGTCCAGGGAGGTCACCATCAGCACACCGACGGGCCGGTTCAGGTCGAGCTGGTCGGCGGCGCTGGAGAACATGCGGTCGGGGGCCTGTACCCCGTCCACGACGTATCCGCACCGGGGCCCGCCGCGCTCTGCGTCGGTTTCGGCCGCGGCCTGGCAGTGTCCGAGTACGACGCGGTCGCTGGCGGCGTACACGACGCGGGCTCGTGGGTTGAGGTGGTGGGCCAGGTCGTGGACCTCGGGGGCGGTGGCGGGGACGGGCAGGTCCGCGTCGGCGACCAGGAGCTGGTCGATCCCGCACTGGTCGATCAGGAACCGGGTCGCGCGGGTCCGGAACGCCAGCCGCTGCGCGGCGAGCTCCACCACCGGCAGCCGGTCGGCCAGCAGGTGGCCGAGCCACCGGTCGGGTTCAGAGTGCTCGTCGCCGCCCGCCCACAGGTTCCACAACCGCGCCCAGTTCGGATAGCGGTTCCACCAGCTGTCCTTGTCCTCCTCGGCGGCGGCCCAGTCGTAGCCGGTCACCGTCCACCACCCTGGTCCCCGTGAGTGTTGAGGCACCGGGCGAGAGAGGTGTTCAGGACGTGTTTCGCGGTGGGGCGGGTGTAGTCCCAGCCGTCGCGGTCCCATCCGGGCGGGGTGACCCCGGGCCGGGTGAGGGCGGCGAGGTGGCGGAGGTCGTTGCGGGTCAGGTCCCCGACACCCGGCTGTTCAGCGGGAATGCGGCCGTCGGGGAACTGCTCGTGGACGAGGTCCCAGACCTGGTCACTGAAATGTGCGGCGGACATGTAAGCGGCGCTCCACCGCAGGTGGGCGGCCTGCAACCGCAACGCGAACCCGGCCCCGTCCTCACCGCCGCCGCTCTGGTCGCCGCCGGCGCGGTCGACGTGGTCGGCCAGCTCCAGCACCCACGTCGACCATTGGCGGATCATCGCGGTGCTGAGGCCCCCGGTGCTGCAGATCCGGTGCCTGTTCCCGCCGGTGAAGGAGTCGGGGTGCCCTACCCAGAACGCGACCACAGCGCAGTGGCCTGCTTCCATAAGCATGATCTCGTCCGCCGGAGCGGTGCAAGGGGTGCGGGTGGCTGCTGCGTAGGCCCACATGGTCGACGGGGTGCGGGCCGCGCGGGCGAGGAGATTCCGGATACGCCCGTGGTCGTTGTCGTCGGGGAGAAGATCGGCCTGTCTGCTGGTCATGGTCGTCCCCTCTGGGAGTGTGAATCGTGAAGGTGGTCAGAGGGCCGGCGTGGCGCGGGCGCACGGGCGCCGTAGGTCTTGCGGGCCACGCCGCCCAGGAACAGGCCCGCCGCCGACCGGTCGGGGGCCGGCTCGTCTGGCCGCCAGTCCGGCAGATCGGCCAGCCCCGGCGTGACCATTTCCCAGTCGCCGAACAGCCCGGCGATCTGATCGGGCGTGCGGAGGAACCCCACGTTCATGTGCCGCTGGTAAGCGGCCGCCACCGCGGCGAAGTCGGGACGCTGCACGCCGTGGGAGATCACGACGTGGCTTCCCGGTGCCAGCGCCTGCTGGAATGCCACCACTGTGTCCGCTGCGGCGGGGTCGGGTAGGAAGTGCAAGATCGCCACGAACAGCACCGCGACCGGCTGGGTGAAGTCCAGGCCCAAGCGGGTGGCCTCGTGCAGGATCGTGGTGGCGCGGCGGGCGTCGGCGTCGATGTAGCCGGTGAATCCCTCGGGCGTGGAGGTCAGCAACGCCCGTGCGTGCGCCAGCACGGCGGAATCGTTGTCGACGTAGACGATCCGCGCATCCGGTGCGATGCGCTGAGCCACCTGGTGGACGTTGTCGGCGGTCGGCAGGCCGGTCCCGATGTCCAGGAACTGCCGGATCCCGGCCTCCTCGGCCAGGCACCGCACCACCCGTCCCAGGAACGCACGATTGTCGCGCACCAGCCGCTCCAGGTTCGAGTTCGCGGGGGCCAGCTCATCGCGGACGAACGCTCTATCGGCCTCGAAGTTGTCCTTGCCGCCGAGTAGGAGGTCATAGACCCTCGCTACGCTGGGACGGTCGACGTCGATCTCCACCGACGCTGGAAGCCTCTCGGGCGGGCCGGTCACAACGCCGTCCTCTCCCGGGCAGTGATCAGCTCCAGCTTCTGGACCAGGTCCGCGGGGGCGTGTTAGCGTCCACGGAAGTGGTGTATGGGGTCTGTGTGACCTTCTGCCGGGTTTTGGCCTGTGTGGGCGTGTCACCGTGACATGAGGACGGCCACCTCGTGATCCTTCGAGTCGACCAAGAGCACGAAGG
>NZ_CAACVB010000299.1 GCF_900659635.1 Actinomadura roseirufa
CCCCGGCGGGCTCCCCGGGGCCGTCCGCGCCCCCGGGACGGCCCTCAGCGCCGCGCTCGGCGCCGTCCGGGGCCGCCAGCAGTCCCGTGCGCCCGTGCGCGCCGCTGAGCCGCTCGGCGTGCTCCTGGAGGGAGCGGACGCCGACCTGGCCGCCGGCGACGGCCTCGATGCCCTGGACGGCGGCGGCGAGCCCCTGCACGGTCGTCACGCACGGTACGCCCCGCAGCACGGCCGCGGTACGGATCTCGTACCCGTCGAGCCGGGGCCCGGACTGGCCGGGGCTGCCGAAGGGAGTATTGACGATGAGGTCCACCTCGCCGTCGAGGACGCGCCGCACGATCGTCGGCTCCCCGGCGGGGCCGGGGCCTTCGCTGTGCTTGCGCACGATCTTGGCACGCACGCCGTTGCGGCGCAGGACCTCGGCGGTCCCTTCCGTGGCAAGAATCTCAAAGCCCAGGTCAGCCAGGCGCTTGACGGGGAACACCATGTGCCGTTTGTCCCGGTTCGCCACGGAGACGAACGCCCGCCCCTTGGTGGGCAGCGAACCGTAGGCGGCCTGCTGGGACTTGGCGTAGGCGGTACCGAACACCTCGTCGATGCCCATGACCTCGCCGGTCGAGCGCATCTCCGGCCCGAGGACGGTGTCGACGCCCTGGCCCTGCTCGTTGCGGAACCGGTCGAAGGGCAGGACGGCCTCCTTCACCGCGATCGGCGCGTCCAGCGGCAAGGTGCCGCCGTCGCCCGACTCCGGCAGGAGCCCCTCGGCGCGCAAGCCCGCGATGGAGGCGCCCATCATGACCCGGGCCGCGGCCTTGGCGAGCGGCACGGCGGTCGCCTTGGACACGAACGGGATCGTCCGGGACGCGCGGGGGTTGGCCTCCAGGACGTACAGGACCCCGGCGGACAGCGCGTACTGAACGTTCATGAGCCCGCGCACCCCGATGCCGCGGGCGAGCGCCTCCGTCGACTCGCGGATGCGCCGCACGTCGTCGTGCCCGAGGGTGATCGGCGGCAGCGCGCACGCCGAGTCGCCGGAGTGGATGCCGGCCTCCTCGATGTGCTCCATGACGCCGCCGAGGTACAGCTCCTCGCCGTCGAACAGGGCGTCCACGTCGATCTCGATGGCCTCGTCCAGGAAGCGGTCGACCAGCACCGGGTGCTCCGGGCTGGCCTCCGTCGCCCTGGCCATGTACGACTCCAGCGTCACGTCGTCGTACACGATCTCCATGCCGCGTCCGCCCAGCACGTACGAGGGCCGGACGAGGACGGGGTAGCCGATCTCGGCGGCGATCTCGCGGGCGTCCTCGTAGGAGGTGGCCGTGCCGTGCTTGGGCGCGAGGAGCCCTGCCCTGTGCAGGACGCGGCCGAACGCGCCGCGCTCCTCGGCGAGGTGGATGCTCTCCGGCGAGGTGCCCACGATCGGCACGCCCGCGTCCTTGAGCTTCTGCGCGAGCCCGAGGGGCGTCTGCCCGCCGAGCTGGACGATGACGCCCGCGACCTCGCCGGACTGCTGCTCGGCGTGCACGACCTCCAGGACGTCCTCCAGCGTCAGCGGCTCGAAGTAGAGCCGGTCGGAGGTGTCGTAGTCGGTCGAGACGGTCTCGGGGTTGCAGTTGACCATCACGGTCTCGTAGCCGGCCTCGGCCAGCGTGAACGAGGCGTGGACGCAGGAGTAGTCGAACTCCACGCCCTGCCCGATGCGGTTGGGGCCGCTGCCCAGGATGAGCACCTTGGGCTTGGCGCCGGGGGGCACCTCGGTCTCTTCGTCGTAGGCCGAGTACAGGTACGGCGTCTGCGCGGCGAACTCGGCCGCGCACGTGTCTACCGTCAGGTAGACCGGCCGGACCCCGAGGGCGTGCCGCAGTTCCCGGACGACCTCCTCCGACAGCCCGCGCAGCTCACCGATCTGCGCGTCGGAGAACCCGTGCCGCTTGGCGCGCAGGAGCTTGTCGCGGGTGAGCGCGTCCTCGGCGGTGCGGATCTCGTCGGCGATCTCGTTGACGGCCACGATCTGGTCGAGGAACCAGGGGTCGATGCCGGTCGCGGTGTACACGTCCTGGATGCTCGCCCCGGCCCAGAGCGCGCGCTGCACGTCCCTGAGCCGCCCGTCGTGCGGCCGCTTGGCCGACTCGGTGAGGGCCTCGGCGTCCGGCTCCCCCGCCCAGCTGAAGGACGAGCCCTTCTGCTCCAGCGAGCGCAGGGCCTTCTGGAGGGCCTCGGTGAAGCACCGCCCGATGGCCATGGCCTCGCCCACGGACTTCATGTGGGTGGTGAGCGTGCCGTCCGCGCCGGGGAACTTCTCGAACGCGAACCGCGGCACCTTCACCACGACGTAGTCGAGCGTCGGCTCGAACGAGGCGGGCGTCTCGCGGGTGATGTCGTTGGGGATCTCGTCCAGCGTGTAGCCGATGGCCAGCTTCGCCGCGATCTTGGCGATCGGGAACCCGGTGGCCTTGGACGCCAGCGCCGACGACCGCGACACCCGCGGGTTCATCTCGATGACGATCATCCGCCCGGTGCCGGGGTGCACCGCGAACTGGATGTTGCAGCCGCCGGTGTCGACGCCGACCTCGCGGATCACCGCGATCGCGACGTCGCGCATGTTCTGGTACTCGCGGTCGGTCAGCGTCATCGCGGGCGCGACGGTGATCGAGTCGCCGGTGTGCACGCCCATCGGGTCGAGGTTCTCGATCGAGCACACGATCACCACGTTGTCGTGGCGGTCGCGCATGACCTCCAGCTCGTACTCCTTCCAGCCGAGGATGGACTCCTCCAGGAGCACCTCGCTGGTCGGGGACGCGTCGAGCCCGGCGCCCGCGATGCGGCGCAGGTCGTCCTCGTCGTGGGCGAACCCCGATCCGGCGCCGCCCATCGTGAACGAGGGCCGCACGACGACCGGGTAGCCGAGCTCGCCCGCCCCGGCCAGGCAGTCCTCCATCGTGTGGCAGATGACCGACCGGGCGGACTCGGCGTTCAGGCCCTGCTCGCGCGCGACCTTGGCGACGACCTCCTTGAACCGCTCGCGGTTCTCGCCGGCCTGGATCGCGTCGACGTCGGCGCCGATCAGCTCGACGTCGTACCGGGCGAGGACCCCGCTCTCGTAGAGCGCGATGGCGGTGTTGAGGGCCGTCTGACCGCCCAGGGTGGGCAGCAGGGCGTCCGGCCGCTCCTTCGCGATGATCTTCTCGACGACCTCGGGGGTGATCGGCTCGACGTAGGTCGCGTCCGCGAACTCCGGGTCGGTCATGATCGTGGCCGGGTTGCTGTTGACCAGCGTCACCCGCAGGCCCTCGGCCCGCAGCACCCGGCACGCCTGGGTGCCGGAGTAGTCGAACTCGCACGCCTGGCCGATGACGATCGGCCCGGAGCCGATGACCAGGACGGACTTCAGGTCTTCACGGCGCGGCATTACCTCGACCCCTCCATGATCTCGCAGAAACGGTCGAAGAGACCGGCGGCGTCGTGCGGGCCCGCCGCCGCCTCCGGGTGGTACTGGACGCTGAACGCCGGGCGGTCCAGGAGCCGCAGCCCCTCCACGCATCCGTCGTTCAGGTTCACGTGGCTGACCTCGGCGCGCCCGTACGGGGTGTCGAACGGGCCGTCCACGGGGGCGTCCACGGCGAACCCGTGGTTGTGGGCGGAGACGTCCACCTTGCCGGTCCCGCGATCCTGGACGGGCTGGTTGATGCCCCGATGGCCGAACCGCAGCTTGTACGTCCCGAGCCCGAGCGCGCGCCCGAAGATCTGGTTGCCGAAGCAGATGCCGAAGAACGGGACCCCCGCGTCGAGGACGCCCCTGAGCGCGTCCACCGCGTAGTCCGCGGCGGCGGGGTCGCCCGGTCCGTTGGAGAAGAAGACGCCGTCGGGCCGCAGCGCGAGGATCTCGGCGGTCGTGCTGGCCGCGGGCAGGACGTGCACCTCGCAGCCGCGCTCGGACATCCGGTACGGGGTCATCGCCTTGATCCCGAGGTCCACCGCCGCGACGGTGAAGCGCTTCTCCCCCTGGGCGGGGATCACGTACGTCTCGCGGGTCGACACGTCGCGGGCCAGGTCGGAGCCCTCCATGGACGGGCTGTGGCGCACCCGCTCCAGCAGCGCGCCCTCGCCGGGCGCGAGCGCGTCCGTCCCGCTGAAGATCCCGGCGCGCATGGCGCCCCTGTCCCGCAGGTGCCGGGTCAGGGCGCGCGTCCCGGGAACGGCGATGCCGACCACGCCCTGGTCGCGCAGCTCCGCGCCGAGCGAGCCCGTCGCCCGCCAGTTGGACGCCACGCGCGCGGGCTCGCGCACCACGTAGCCGGCGACCTGGACGCGGCGGGACTCGGGGTCCTCGCCGTTCACGCCGGTGTTGCCGATGTGGGGGGCCGTCATGGCCACGATCTGCCGGGCGTAGGAGGGGTCGGTGAGCGTCTCCTGGTAACCGGTCATGCCGGTGTTGAAGACCATCTCGCCGAAGGTCTCCCCTTCAGCCCCGTACGCGACCCCACGGAACACCCTGCCGTCTTCCAGAACGAGCAGAGCAGGGTTCATTGAAGCTTCCCTTCCAGGACGGTCGGCTTGCCGCGCAGGAACGTGGCCACGACCCGCCCGGGCAGCTCCAGCCCGGCGAACGGGGTGTTGCGGCTCTTGGAGGTCATCGCCAGCGGATCCACCGCGCGGCGCGGCGACGGGTCGTACAGCGTGATGTTGGCGGGCGAGCCCGCCTCCAGCGGACGACCCTGTCCGGAGAGGCGGCCGATACGGGCGGGGGCGGCCGACATCCGGTCGGCGACGCCGGCCCAGTCCAGCAGGCCGGTCTCGACCATGGCCTCCTGGACGACGGGCAGCGCCGTCTCCAGGCCGATCATCCCCATGGCGGCCACGGCCCACTCGGTCTCCTTGGCCTCGACCGGGTGGGGGGCGTGGTCGGTGGCGACGCAGTCGATCGTCCCGTCGGCGAGGGCGTGCCGCAGCGCCGTGACGTCGTCGGCGGTGCGCAGCGGCGGGTTGACCTTGTAGATCGGGTCGTAGGACTCCGCGCGCCCGTCGTCGAGCAGCAGGTGGTGCGGGGTCACCTCGGCGGTGACCGGGCAGCCCTTGCTCTTCGCCCACCGGATGATCTCCACGGAGCCGGCCGTGGAGACGTGGCACACGTGCAGCCGGGACCCGACGTGCTGGGCCAGCAGCACGTCCCGGGCGATGATCGCCTCCTCGGCGACCGCCGGCCAGCCGGGCAGCCCGAGCGCCGCCGACATCGCGCCCTCGTTCATCTGCGCGCCCTCGGTGAGCCGCGGCTCCTGGGCGTGCTGGGCGACGACGCCGTCGAACGCCTTCACGTACTCCAGCGCCCGCCGCATGATCACCGCGTCGGAGACGCAGTGCCCGTCGTCGGAGAACACCCGCACCCCGGCGGCGGAGTCGGCCATCGCGCCGAGCTCGGCGAGCTGCTCGCCCGCGATCCCGCGGGTGACCGCCCCGACCGGCTGGACGTCGCAGTACCCGGCCTCGCGGCCGAGCCGCCACACCTGCTCGACCACGCCCGCGGTGTCGGCGACCGGGTCGGTGTTGGCCATCGCGTGGACCGCGGTGTAGCCGCCCATCGCCGCGGCCCGCGTCCCGGACTCCACGGTCTCGGCGTCCTCGCGGCCCGGCTCGCGCAGGTGGGTGTGCAGGTCCACCAGGCCCGGCAGCGCCACGAGCCCGGCGGCGTCGACGACCTCGGCGTCCCCGGCGGCCAGCCCCGGCCCGACCTCGACGATCACGCCGTCGCGGACGAGGAGGTCGGCGGGCGCGCCGCCGAGGACGCGCGCGTTCCTGATCAGGTGGCTCATGGGGTCTCCTTGCCGATGGCGGGCTCGGAGCCTCCGAGCAGCAGGTAGAGCACGGCCATCCGGGCGCTGACGCCGTTGGCGACCTGCTCGACGATGGTGGAGCGGACCGAGTCGGCCACCTCGGCGGCGATCTCGACGCCGCGGTTCATCGGGCCGGGGTGCATGACGATCGCGTGCTCGGGCAGCGCGGCCATGCGCTCCCCGTCCAGGCCGTAGCGGCGGCTGTACTCGCGGACGGTCGGGAAGTAGGCGGCGTTCATCCGCTCCTGCTGGACGCGCAGCATCATGATGACGTCGCTCTTGGGGAGCACGCCGTCCAGGTCGTAGGACACCGAGCACGGCCAGGTGTCGATCGCGACGGGCAGCAGCGTCGGCGGCGCCACCACCGTGACGTCCGCGCCGAGGGTGTTCAGCAGCAGCACGTTGGAGCGTGCCACCCGGCTGTGGAGGACGTCGCCGACGATCGTGACCCTGCGGCCCTCCAGGTCGCCGAGCCGCTTGCGCATCGTGAACGCGTCCAGCAGCGCCTGCGTCGGGTGCTCGTGCGTGCCGTCCCCGGCGTTCACCACGCTGCCCTGCACCCAGCCCGCCAGCCGGTGCGGCGCGCCCGAGGCGCCGTGCCGGATGACCACGCCGTCGGCGCCCATCGCCTCCAGCGTCAGCGCGGTGTCCTTCAGGCTCTCGCCCTTGGACACGCTGGACCCCTTGGCGGAGAAGTTGATCACATCGGCGGACAGCCGCTTGGCCGCCGCCTCGAACGAGATGCGGGTCCGGGTGGAGTCCTCGAAGAACAGGTTGACCACCGTCCGCCCGCGCAGCGTCGGCAGCTTCTTGATCGAGCGGCCCGCGACCTGCGCGAGCTCCTCGGCCGTGTCCAGCACGAGCAGCGCGTCCTCGCGGGTCAGGTCGGCCGCCGAGATGAGATGGCGCTTCACTTGGCTCCCCCCGTCGGGCCGAGCAGGACGGCGTCGCGCCCGTCGTTCTCGGCCAGCAGGACCTTCACGGTCTCGCGCATCGAGGTGGGCAGGTTCTTGCCCACGTAGTCGGCGCGGATCGGCAGCTCCCGGTGCCCGCGGTCCACCAGCACGGCGAGCTGCACCGAGCGGGGACGGCCGAGGTCGTTCACCGCGTCCAGCGCGGCGCGGACCGTCCGGCCGGAGAACAGCACGTCGTCGACGAGCACGACCACCCGGTCGTCGACGCCGTCCGCGGGCAGCTCGGTGCGGCCGAGAGCGCGCGCGGGGCGCATCCGGAGGTCGTCGCGGTACATGGTCACGTCCAGGGAGCCCCAGGGCACGGGACGTCCCTCGACCTCGCGCAGGAGTCCCGCCAGCCGGTCGGCCAGCGTCACCCCGCGGGTCTGGATGCCGAGCAGCAGGAGATCGTGCCCGCCCTTGGTCCGTTCGAGGATCTCGTGCGCGATCCTCGTCAGCGCGCGCCGGATGTCCGGTTCCTCCAGAACGGCCTTGGGCCGGGGGTCACCGTCTGCCACGCGCGCCTCCGCCGGCCCGTCCGGCCGGGAGGCAGCATTCACCACCGAAACCTCCTTTCCCGCCTCACAGGACGGGTCTTAAAGGACGCCTTGTCCCCCACACCGTAGCAGCAGACGCCCTCCGCCCCGCCCCGGGCCGCTCCGCGTCTTGCCTGGTGAGAGGGGTCACATCGGAGGGGCGCCGGGTGGCCGGGACCGGTCCGTGACACGTCCGGCACGCCGTGCCTGCGGGACTTCCTGGCGATCCGGACGCCCCGGATCGAGACCTGCGGATTCGACCGCTTTTTTCCAATCGGCTTGACCTCGGGCCGTCCCCGTTTTACCGTCACTGTCCGTAACCATCCCTAGGGACAGACTCCTGAGGCCGAATGGCTTCGCGCACCTGTCTCCCCTCGGCACCCGCCGGGGGCAACGACGACGAAAGTGAGCCTGGGGGGCCGCATCATGCCGTCTGAATACGCTAAGGCTCTCGGCGCGCGCCTGCGCGCCATCCGCACCCAGCAGGGCCTGTCCCTGCACGGCGTGGAAGAGAAGTCCCGCGGCCGCTGGAAGGCCGTCGTCGTGGGTTCGTACGAGCGGGGCGACCGCGCCGTCACCGTTCAGAAGCTGGCCGAGCTCGCCGATTTCTACGGCGTGCCGGTCTCCGAGTTGCTGCCCGGCGGTGCCGCGCCGAGCCCGCTCGGGCCTACGCCCAAGCTCGTGATCGACCTCGAGCGGCTGCAGCAGCTTCCGAAGGACAAGGCCGGTCCTCTCGCCCGTTACGCCGCGACGATCCAGAGCCAGCGGGGCGACTACAACGGAAAGGTTCTGTCCATTCGCCAGGAGGACCTGCGTTCCCTGGCGGTCATCTATGACAAGTCCCCGACCGAGCTCACGGAGGAGCTCATCACCTGGGGCGTCCTCGACCCGGAGGCGCGCCGCGCCGTCGAGTCGTTCTGATCGACCTTTTCCGCGCAGGCCCAGCCCGGGGGCGCCCCGGGCCGGGCCCGCGCGCGTCTCAGGCGGCCGATGCGGAACGGGACCGCTCCGCGGGAGATCGGAAGAGCGTCGTGTAGGGAAAGAGTGTAGATCTCGG
>NZ_CAACVB010000300.1 GCF_900659635.1 Actinomadura roseirufa
GCGCTGGGCGCGGCCTCCGCGGGCGCCGAGCTCGTCCTGCTCGTGGCCGCGGCGCCGGTGCTGGCGTACGCGCTCGCCTTCTCCCGCGGGCCCCGGAAGGCGCCGCGGATCGTCGCGCGCGGCGCCCGATGGCTGACCGAGCTGGAACGCCGCCGCCTGGCGGTGTTCCTCGGCGAGCACGGCCCGGCCGAGTACGGTCCGCCGCGGGCGGTGGCCTACCTCGTCCTGCGGGTCCCGGCCGGGCTGCTCGGCGGCGTGATCCTGCTGCTGATCGCCTACGGCGCGGTGAGCGCGGCCATGCTCGCCACGAGCTGGTGGATCACCGGCGACTACCTGCACGGCATCCCGCCGAGCTGGGGGATCGTCCTGTACACCGCGATCGCGGGCCTGGTGCTGCTCTTCCTCGCGGTCCAGGGCCTGGCCGGGGTCGTGGCGCTGGAGCGGAGCGTGGCCCGGCGGTGCCTCGGGCCGAGCCCCCTGGAGGAGTACGAGCGGCGGATCGCGCAGCTGTCGGTGACCCGGGCGCAGGTCGTGGACGCGGTGGACGACGAGCGCCGCCGCATCGAGCGGGACCTGCACGACGGGGTCCAGCAGCGGCTCGTCGCGCTCGGCATGCTGATCGGCCGGGCCCGCCGCGCCGAGGACGCCGCCCGCGCGGCCGATCTGCTCGGCCAGGCCCACGAGGAGTCGCGGCGGGCGCTGGAGGACCTCCGGGAGGTGAGCTGGCGGGTGTACCCGGCGGCGCTGGACGGGGAGGGGCTGCGGGCGGCGCTGGAGACGGTGGCCGAGCGGTCCCCGCTGCCGGTGACGATCGGCTACGACGTCCCGGCGCGGCCCCCGCACGCGGTGGAGACGGCGGCCTACTTCGTGATCTGCGAGGCGGTCACCAACGCGGCCAAGCACTCCGGCGCGCGGCGCGTGCGGGTCCGGGTCGCCGCGCACGGGACGATGCTGCGCGTGCGCATCGAGGACGACGGCTCGGGCGGGGCCGACCCGGACGGCGGCGGCCTGGCGGGGCTGGCCCGCAGGGTCGCGGCGCTGGACGGCGGCTTCGGCGTGTCCAGCCCGCCCGGCGGGCCCACCGTGGTCGAGGCGGACCTGCCGTGCGGGTGATGCTGGCGGAGGACTCGACGCTCCTGCGCGAGGGGCTGGTGCGGCTGCTGGCCGAGGAGGGCCACGAGGTCGCCGCGGCCGTCGGCGACGGCGAGGCCCTGCTCGCGGCGGTGGCCGCGGGCCCGCCCGAGGTGGTGGTCGTGGACGTGCGGATGCCGCCGACGCACACCGACGAGGGGCTGCGGGCCGCGCTGGAGATCCGCCGCCGCTGGCCGGGCGTCGGCGTCCTCGTCCTGTCGCAGTACGTGGAGAAGCGCTACGCCACCGAGCTGATCACCGCCGAGCCGGCCGGCGTCGGCTACCTGCTGAAGGACCGGGTCGCGCAGGTCGACGAGTTCCTGGACGCGCTGGACCGGGTCGGGGCGGGCGGCGCCGCGTTCGACCCCGAGGTGGTGCGGCGGCTGCTGATGAACAGCGCGCACGCCGACCCGCTGGCCCGCCTCACGCCGCGCGAGCGCGACGTCCTGGACCATATGGCGCAGGGCCACACCAACGCCTCGGTCGCCGCGCACCTGCACATCTCGCAGAGCGCCGTCGAGAAGCACGTCAACGCGATCTTCGACAAGCTCGACCTGTCGCACGCGACCGGCTACAGCCGCCGCGTGCTGGCCGTCCTGCGCTACCTGGGCACCTGAAGGAGACGTCCGCCGAACCCGGGGATGTTTCGGCCTGACCTTCGCGGTGGTTCCGGATAAACGGTGGCCCGGCCGCCCGCGCATGGCAGGGTGGGAGCGAACCGAGGGGAGAAGCATGGTCGGCACACTCGACTGGAAACCGGCGCACGCGCACCCGGACCTGCTGGCGTCCCCGGTGGCCGCGGCGATCGGCCGGGTGCCGGACGCCGAGGTCGCCGGGATCGACCCGGAGCTGGCGGACACGGCCGCGTTCTGCGAGCGCTACGGCGTTCCGCTGGAGGCCAGCGCGAACTGCGTCATCGTCGCCGCCAAGCGCTCGGGCGAGGTGAGCTACGCGGCCTGCATGATCCTCGCCACCGGCCGGGCCGACGTCAACGGCGTCGTCCGCAGGCACCTGGGCGCGCGCAAGGCGTCCTTCGCCCCGATGGGCGAGGCGACCTCGCTCACCGCCATGGAGTACGGCGGCATCACCCCCGTCGGCCTGCCCGCCGGCTGGCCCGTCCTCGTGGACGAGGCCGTCGCCGCGTCCCCGCGGGTGGTGATCGGCAGCGGCCTGCGCAGGTCCAAGCTCCTCGTCCCCGGGAAGGCGCTCACCACCCTCCCCGATGCGCAGACCCTGGCCCTGGCCCAGTAGTCCCCATGGCCGCGACACTCGGCGCCGCCCTCGGCGACCCGGGCCCGCGCCCGCTTCCCCCGGAGGCCGCCCGGCTGCTGACCGCCCTGGCGGCCCCGCCGCGGCTGGCGGCGCACCTGCGGCTCGTCCACGACGTCGCCGCGGACCTCCTCGGCTGGATCTCGTCCGAGCACCCGGCCCTCATCGTGGACGCGGAGGCCGTGTTGTTCGGCGCGGCCACCCACGACATCGGCAAGGCCCTGTACCCCGCCGAGCTCACGGGTCCGGGCGCCGAGCACGAGCGGGCGGGTCACGCGCTGCTGGTCGAGCACGGCGTCGAGGAACGGCTCGCCCGTTTCGCCCGCACCCATGCGAGCTGGGACGCTGCGGACGCCACCGTCGAGGATCTGCTGGTCTCCCTCGCCGACAAGGTCTGGAAGGGCGGGCGCGTCGGCCCGCTCGAGGACCGTGTCGTGGGCGTGCTGGCCGCCGCGTCCGGTGGTGAGCGCTGGCAGGTCTTCCTCGGCCTGGACGACGTGTGCGACCGCATCGTCGCCGGGGCTGACGGGCGCCTGGCTTTCCAGGCCGCGTATCCCGTGCTCGCCTAAGCGGATGGGGCGGCTGGGTAGGGCGTGCCTCCGGCGGCCTCGGCGCGGTCGAGGAACGCCTGGTTGGCGGCGAGCATGCCCGCCACGGGCGTGCAGCCGGGGGACGCCGTGCGCAGCAGGCCGAACAGGACGGGATCGGTGGGAGCGGCGAGCATCGGGACGCGGCCGACGCGCAGCGCCTTGATCAGGACGACGCCGCTGAGCCCGAGGTCGGCCGGCGTCGTCGACGCGAGCGCGGCCGTGATGACCGCCGCGGCGCCGGATCCGGGGAGCAGCACCATGGCCCAGGGGTGCGGGCGCTCCCACTCGCCGAGCGCGACGAGCTCCGCCACGTCCGGTCCCATGCGGTCGGCGAAGCCGAGGAAGGAGAGCTCCTCGGCCTCGGTGGCGCCGGGCGGCGGTCCGCCCGCGTACCGGACGGCCTTCGCCTCGAACCGCCAGCCGTCCTCCGCCGGTTTGGCCTGCCCCGAGATGTGGTCGGCCCGCACCTCGCGCTGCACGCGCAGTAGATCGGCGGCGTCCCGGCACGGGACGGTGCAGCTCAGCACCCGCTCGGGCACCGGGACGAGCCGCAGCGTCGCCCGCGTGACGACGCCGTGCGCCCCCTGGCCGCCGCGGACCGCGTCGAAGAGACCGGGCCGCACCGTGGGAGAGCAGGTGACCGGGCCGCCGCCGGTGACGACCTCAAGGGCGAGAACGTTGTCGGCCTGCGTGCCGTGCACGTGGGAGGTGCCGCCGACGCCGCCCGCCGAGAGGGTCCCGCCCACGGTGAGGTCGAGGTAGTCGGTCAGGACGGGCGGGGCGAGGCCGTGCGGCAGCGTCGCCGCGAGGACCTCGCGCCAGGTCGCGCCCGCGCCCGCGACGGCATGGCCGGGGCCGACCTCGTGGACGCCTCCGAGCCCGCGCATGTCGAGCGAGACGCCGCCGGTCAGCGACCGGCCGGACGTGGAGTGGCCCGTCCCGCGCGGCACGGCGTCCCGGCCTCGCGCGGCGGCGTCGCGCAGGGCCGCCGCCACCTCGTCCGCCGACCCGGGCCGCACGACCCGGGCGGGGACGCGCTCGGTGGTCCCGCCGAAGTCGCGCACGCCTAGCGGGCGAGAAGACGCTCGGCGACCCGGCTGAGCGCCTCGCCGAGCAGGTCGATCTCGTCGGGGGTCAGCACCTCGATGAGCGCCTCCCGGACGACGCGGCGGTGGCCGGGCCGGACCCGCTCGATCGTCGCGGCGCCCTCGGGGGTCAGCTCCGCCCATACCGCCCGCCGGTCGGAGTCGCAGGCCGTGCGCCTGACCAGCCCCGCCCGCTCCAGCTGGGTGACCTGGTAGGTGAGCCGGCTCTTGGAGACCATCACCAGGCGCGCGAGGTCCGACATGCGCAGCCGGTTGCCGTCCGCCACCCCCAGCTTGAGGAGCACCTCGAACTCCGGGTGCGACAGCCCGCCGTCGCGCTTGAGCTGGCGCTCGACCTCGTGGTCGAGCAGGTGGCCCGCGGCCAGGAACGCCATCCAGGCGCGCAGCTCGCGTGGTTCCAGGGGGCCGCTGGGGTCGGTCATGAAAAGGATTCTAGTTGCCTCGGACGGTAGTTGAAGTTTTCAAGATGGTCAGGATTTGAACGATCTGCTAGCGTCCAGTTAGTTCAGTTTTGAACCTTCAAGGTGAGGAGACGCATGCCCCACGTCCGCCGGTACCCCTTCCTGCCCGACACGGGCCTGCTGATCGGCAGGCTGGCCCTCGGCGTCATCTTCATCGCGCACGGCTGGCAGAAGCTCTCCGACCTCGGGCACTCCAACGTCACGAAGATGTTCGACGCCATGGGCGTCCCGATGCCGGGCGTGTCCGCGACCTACGCGACCTGGGTCGAGCTCATCGGCGGCGCCGCGCTCCTCGCCGGCGTCCTGGTCCCCGTCGCGGGCCTGCTGCTCGTCGCCGACATGGCGGGCGCGTTCTGGTTCGTCCACGTGGACAAGGGCCTGTTCGCCGACAAGGGCGGCTACGAGCTCGTGCTCGCCCTCGGCGCGGCCTCGCTGCTGCTGGTCCTGACGGGCGCCGGGCGGTTCTCGCTGGACGCCGTCCTCTTCCGCGGGCGCGACACCGCCGCCGAACCACAGCACGCCGCCGCCTGACCCGCGAGCCACCGGCCCCGGCACGCCCCCACCCCAACCCCTCCGTGCCGGGGCCGGATCCTGCGATATTGGGGACATGCGAGGCAACGGACAGGGGGCAGCGACCGGGGAGGCCGCAGAGCTCTCACGGGATCTGGCGGCGATCCACGAGGAGTACGCCGAGATCGGTGCCCGGCTCGCCGACCCGTCCGTCCACCGCGACCATCTGCTCGCCCGCCGTCTGCGCCGTTGCCAGGAGGCCCTGAGGCCGCTCCATGAGGACGCCCTGCGGCTGAGCGCCCTTCTCGGAGACCTGCGCGACGCGCGCGAGCTTGCCGAGGCCGAGCCGGGATGGGGCGCGGAGGTACGCCGCATCGACGGGGAGGCGGCGGTTCTGCGCACGGCCCTCACCTCGGCCGTCGCCCTGCGCGATCGCTACGACCCGTACGACGTGATCGTGCGCGTCGGAGGGCGGGCGGAGAGCGGTCCGTTCGCGCACGCCCTGCTGGACCTCTACAGGACCCGCGCCCGCGAGAGGGGCTGGCGGGCTGAGATCCTCACCCGGCGCCCGTATGCGCTCGGCGTCATGGCGGGGGAGGGCGGTCCAGGAGCGTGGGCCGAGATGAAGGCCGAGAACGGGTTGCACGTGGTGTCGTGGAGAGAAGCCCACGAGGCGGACCTTCCGGAGATTGCGAATGGCGGCGCGGAGGGGGCTCCCGGAGAGCCGCGCGGAGCCGAGCAGGTCGTGCGCGTGACCGTCATGCCCGAACCGGAGCCGCGGCCGGTGGTGGCGGACGACATCCGCATCGACGTGTACTGCACGCGCCCGGTCAGGCCGGAGAGCAGTGTCCGGATCAGGCACGAGCCGACGGGCCTCGTCTTCTTCGGGACCGATGCGATGTCGCGGAAGGACAAGGGGAACATCCTGCGCGTCCTGACCGCCGAACTGGCGGCGCGGGAGATCGGTCCGGACGAGCCGGCGGCGCGGTTCCTGCGCCACGGGGGCGAGCCGGTCGCCCGGCACCGGCTCGGCTCGGCTCGGCGACGGTGTGACGTAAGTAACTTTTCCCGAGAAAGCCGCAGAAGGTGACAAGTTAGTAAACAGCGGTCACCTGCCGCGAAAGGGATATGGTCCGATCCAATACCCAGTGAGTGCCGTGCCTGGATCCTGACATCGGACCTTGCTGACATCTCGTCTTTACGTCGAAGTGACAAGATGTTCCCGATGACCGTTTCTGGGCATGGACATGCCACTGGTTCCCTGGAGAGGCGGGTCGCAGGTGTCGCTCGGCAGTGAGTTCGTGGTGGTGGCCAATCGGCTTCCGGTCGACAGGATCACGGGGGAGGACGGGGAACCGGCGTGGCGGCGCAGTCCCGGGGGGCTGGTCAGCGCCATCGCCCCGGTGATGCGGCGCAGGCAGGGGACGTGGATCGGCTGGGCCGGCGCGCCGGGCGAGGAACTGGCGCCCTTCGAGGAGGACGGCATGGCGCTCGTCCCCGTCGCGCAGTCGGCGAAGGAGGTCGAGCTCTACTACGAGGGGTTCTCCAACGCCACGCTGTGGCCGCTTTACCATGACGTGGTCGCCCCGCCGGTGTACGACCGCTCGATGTGGGACGCCTACGTGGGCGTCAACGAGCGGTTCGCGGAGGCCGCCGCCAAGGTCGCCTCCGAGGGGGCGATCGTCTGGGTGCAGGACTACCAGCTCCAGCTCGTCCCGTCGATGCTGCGCGAGCTGCGTCCCGACCTGCGGATCGGGTTCTTCCTGCACATCCCCTTCCCGCCCCTGGAGCTGTTCTGGCAGCTGCCGTGGCGTCGCCAGATCCTTGAGGGGCTGCTCGGCGCCGATCTCGTCGGCTTCCAGCTCCCCGGCGCTGCGGCCAACTTCGTGCGCCTGTGCCGGAGGCTCCTGGACGCCCGCTACGTCAAGCAGGACGTCCACTGGGACGACCGGGTGGTGCGGGCCAGGGCCTTCCCCATCTCGGTGGACGTCGGCGAGCTCAACGACCTGGTCGTCCGCCCCGACGTGCAGGAGCGCGCACGGGAGATCCGCGGCGACCTCGGGGACGCGACGCTCCTGCTGGGCGTGGACCGGCTCGACTACACGAAGGGGATCACCCAGCGGCTCCAGGCGTTCGGGGAGCTGTTCGGCGACGGGAACCTCAAGCCGGGCCAGGCCGTGTTCGTGCAGATCGCCACGCCGAGCCGCGAGCGCGTCGAGCAGTACCAGCTGCTCCGCGAGGAGATCGAGCAGCAGGTCGGGCGGATCAACGGAGAGTACGGCGAGATCGGCTTCCCGGTCGTCCACTACCTGCACAGCTCGTACGACCGCGCCGAGCTGACCGCCCTCTACCTGGCCGCGGACGTCATGGTGGTGACCCCGCTGCGGGACGGCATGAACCTGGTCGCCAAGGAGTACGTGGCCTGCCGCGGCGACATGCGGGGGGCACTGGTGCTGAGCGAGTTCGCCGGAGCGGCGGCGGAACTCAAGCGCGGCGCCTTCCAGGTCAACCCGTACGACATCGACGGGCTCAAGGGCACCCTGCTGGCGGCCCTGGACGCCGATCCCGCCGAGCAGGCGCGGCGGATGCGCTCGATGCGCAGGCGCGTCATCGAGCACGACGTCGACCGCTGGGCGCGCGACTTCCTCAGCGAGCTGGAGAACCCTGCGCGGCCGCAGGGGCCGCCGGTCCCGGCGTCGGCCCTGGAGGGCTGACCCGCAGGTCGAAGGCCGTCCAGACGGCCTTGCCGCCGGTCGCGAGCCGGGCCCAGCCCCACGCGTCGCTGACCGCGCCGACGACCACCAGCCCGCGGCCGCCCTCGCCGAACCTGTCCAGGTCGGCGGCCGCGGGCTCGGGCACGCGGCCGCCCGGGTCGGTCACGACCGCGACGAGCCGGCGCGGGTGACCCAGCAGCACGAGCTGGATCGGGCACAGCGGCAGCGGCTGCGGCAGCCCTTCCATGCCGTGCCGCAGCGCGTTGGTCACCAGCTCCGACACGGCGATGACGACGTCCTCGACGTCCCGCCCGGCCGCCCCCGACACGCCCCACTCGCGCAGCGTGGCCTGGGTGAACTCGCGCGCCGCCTTCGGCGCGCCGATGTCGGCGGGCAGTACGCGCCGCGCGGTCCGCGGCGTGCCCGAATGCGGCGTGGGCCAGAGCCCCGCGAGTCCCGGCGCGGCCACGCGCGCGGTCGCGAGGGGCTGCTGCGGGCGCGGATGCGCGGG
>NZ_CAACVB010000301.1 GCF_900659635.1 Actinomadura roseirufa
GGGCGCCGCGGCCGCCGCCGCGAGCCCGATCCGCGCCGGCCCCGCCGACAGCGTGCTCAGCCATCCGCAGATCGCGGCCGCGAGCACCCCGCCGGCCACGCGCCGGACCAGGCCCGGCCCGTCCATCCCCACCCCCGCTGCCGATCCCCCTGATCAGGCAGTCTAGGGCGCGGCCCCCCGCCCACCAGGGAGGCCATGCCGCCCCTGTGTCGGGAACCCCGCGGAGACGGATGGTCGTTATCGTCGTACACCGCACTGGCCCCGGAAAGGCTCCGGGGCCCCTTCACAGGACGGGACGGACGATGAGGTTCCGGGACCGATTCGGGATCCGCAAGCACCGTGGCGCGACGGTGACGAAGCTCGACCGGGAGGCGACCGACTCCGACATCGAGGCCCTGATCGCGTTCGCCCGCGACCGCCGCGGCGTCGAGTTCTTCGTCGAGCCGGAGACCTTCGCCACCGACACCACCGCCGTCGCGGTCGCCCACGACGGCGAGTGGACCCGCCGCCGCGTCGGCTCCCCCAAGGTCATCGGCAAGGTCGCCCGCGACCTCGGCCTGCCGGTCTACGACGTCCAGATCGTCGGCTACCCGCCGCGGATGCGCGCGTGGAACGACCGTAACCGCGACCGCCGCATCGACCCCGGCACCCCGGGCCAGGCCGTCACCCCCTGACCCGCCCGCGCCCCAAGAGCCCGACCGACACCGGCCCGCGTCTCAAAGCATGACGCGCAGAGTTGGCAGCGGACCCGTCACGGCGCTCCTAGCGGGCGGCCCCCGCCCCAGTTGAGGGCACCACGGCTTCATGGCCGTGCAGACCAGCGTGGGCGCCCTGGCTTGGGGCGGCGGCGGGCCCGAGGGGCGGCCCTAGCCGGTATCGGTCTCGTGGTAGGCCATGGCCAGTTGCTGGGGGGTCATGCTCAGGCGGGCGTTCGCGGGCGGGATGCCGGACGTGATGAGCTCGCGCAGAATGACCGCCATGGAGTAGGCGGGATCGGCCGCGAGGGCCCGCTCGACGGCGATGCCGGCCAGGCCGCCGTCTCCCCCGCTGTAGGCCGCGAAGGCGAGGAGGGACGCCGGGGCGGCGGCGTAGTCCTCCTCGACGCGCCGGACGATGTCGCGCCAGAACTCGATGTCGGCGGCCGGGTCGTCGCCGTCGATGCGGATCCACGCCTCGTCGCGGACGCGGATCTCAGTGAGGAGGAAGCCGAGCCAGGCGACCTCGTCGTCGGTGGGACGGGCGCCGCCGTGGGCGCGGTCGAGCAGGGCCGGGACGAAGACGACGCCCTCCTCGATCGTGCGGGCCTGGAAGGCGGTGCCGGACGTGCGGTCGCGCGCCCAGGCCAGGAAGCGCCGCTCGGCGCGGTCGGTGGCCTCGCGCATGGCCCGGCGCTCCGCGCCCTGGAGGGGCTGCACGGAGCGGGCGAGGTCGGCGCGGCCGGGCAGGACGACGCGTCCCGCGTAGGTGGCCTGGGCGGCGAGGACGCTGGTGCTGCTGTCGTAGCGGACGCCCTCGGGCGGGCAGCAGGCGTCCTGGCAGGTGAGGGACCACCAGCGGCCGTCGGCCACGCGGATCGCCTCGGCGACGACGACGCCGGCGGCGGCCAGCGCGGTGGTCAGGGCGGAGGCGGACGCGGCGACCTCCGGCGGGTCGCCGTAGCCGAGCAGGAGCGCCCGGCGGACCCGGTGGGCGGCCAGGGTGCGGGACGCCCGTTCCGCGTCCTCGGCGGCCGGTAAGTCGAGCCGTACGGCGCAGGTGTGGCCGGGGCCGTCGAAACCGATCACGACGAGGCTGCGGGACGGGTGGAAGCCCAGCAGGTACGGGACGGCGGCGATGGCGTCCTCGGCGGTGCGGATCACGAGTGGTGTCATGGCATCGACACTGGCGGCGGCGCGACGGCCGAGCGCGGAGAACGCCCAACTGTGGATAACATCGGCCCGCCGCGCGCTGTGGCGGCTTCAGGCGGGCCTAGAGCGGTTCTGGGGCGCGGGCGGGTCGTGCGGGCGGTAGCGTTGTGCGGCGTGGCCGCCCCTGATCTGCTGACTGACAGTGATACCCGGATTCCCGACATGGCCTCCTTGCTGGCCGCCGCCGTCGAGGCCGTCGGCGGAGCCGAGCGCCCGGGGCAGGTGGAGATGGCGCGGGCGGTGGAGAAGGCGATCGTCTCGGGCGAGCACGTCGCCGCCCAGGCGGGCACCGGGACGGGCAAGTCGCTGGCCTACCTCGTCCCGGCGATCCGGTACGCGGTGGAGAAGCAGACGACGGTGGTGGTGTCCACCGCGACGATCGCGTTGCAGCGGCAGCTGGTCGACCGCGACCTGCCGCGGCTGGCGGAGGCGCTGGGGCCGCTGCTCGGCACGGAGCTGAAGTTCGCGATCCTCAAGGGGCGCCGCAACTACCTGTGCCTGCACCGCGTGCAGACGGGGGCGCCCGACGAGGAGGAGCCCGGCGAGGGGCTGTTCGACCCGCAGCAGCTCTCGGCGCTCGGGCGGCAGGTGAAGCGGCTGGACGAGTGGGCCGAGGAGACGCGGACCGGTGACCGGGACGAGCTCGTCCCCGGGGTGGGCGAGCAGGCGTGGCGGCAGGTGGCCGTCTCCGCCAGGGAGTGCCTGGGGGCGCAACGGTGCCCGCAGGGGACGGAGTGCTTCGCCGAGCTGGCCCGCGCGCGCGCCGGGGAGTCCCACATCGTGGTGACCAACCATGCGCTGCTGGCGATCGACGCGTTGGAGGAGTTCCAGGTCCTGCCCGAACACGACGTGGTGGTCGTGGACGAGGCGCACGAGCTGGTCGACCGGGTGACGTCGGTGGCGACGGGCGACCTGAGCGCGGTGGCGGTGGAGACCGCGGCACGGCGGTGCGGGCGGCTCATCGAGGAGGGCGTGGCCGACCGGCTCAAGGAGTCCGCGGAGGGCCTCGGCATCCTGCTGGAGGATCTGCCCGCCGGGCGCATGGACGTCCTGCCCCAGGCGCTGGGCACGACCCTCGCCGTGGTGCGGGACGCCGCGCACGCGTGCGTCACGGCCCTCGGGCCCGACAAGAAGGACGGCGACCGAGGCGACATGGCGGCGCGGAAGGCCGCGCGCTCGTCGCTGGAGGACCTGCACGACACCGCCGTGCGGCTGCTGGAGGCGTTCCAGCCGGAGATCGCGCAGCGGTTCGACGTGGTGTGGCTGGAGCGGCCGTTCGTGCCGGACGGCCGGCCGCCGCGCCCGCCGTCGCTGCACGTCGCGCCGATCGGCGTGGGCGGGCTGCTGCGGGGGACGCTGTTCGAGCGGCGGACCGCCGTGCTCACGTCCGCGACGCTGACGCTGGGCGGGTCGTTCGAGCCGCTGGCCCGGCAGTGGGGGCTGCCGCCGCTCGGCGACGGCGCCCCGCGGGACGCCCGGACGGCGGCGGAGGGGCTGGCGCACACGGCGGTCAAGGACGGCGAGGACGACTCGAAGATCGTGTGGTCCGGGCTGGACGTGGGCTCGCCCTTCGACCACCCGAAGGCGGGCATCCTGTACGTCGCCCGGCATCTGCCCCAGCCGGGGCGCGACGGGCTCGCCGACGCCTGCCTGACCGAGATCACCGAGCTGATCGAGGCGGCGGGCGGGCGGACGCTCGGGCTGTTCTCCTCGATGCGCGCGGCGCGGCAGGCCGCCGACGAGCTGAAGGACCATCTGACGCATCCGCTGCTGTGCCAGGGCGAGGACTCCACGTCCCAGCTGGTCAAGCGGTTCGCCGAGGACGAACGGACCTGTCTGTTCGGGACACTGTCGCTCTGGCAGGGCGTGGACGTCCCGGGTCCATCGCTGCAGCTCGTGATCATGGACCGCATCCCGTTCCCCCGCCCGGACGACCCGGTGTCGTCGGCGCGGGCGAGGGCGGTGGCGGCGCGGGGCGGCAACGGGTTCATGGCCGTCTCGGCGACGCACGCCGCGCTGCTGCTGGCCCAGGGCGCGGGGCGGCTGCTGCGGTCGATGGACGACCGGGGCGTCGTGGCCGTCCTCGATCCGCGGCTGGCCACCGCCCGGTACGGCGGGTTCCTCAAGGAGTCGCTGCCGCCGTTCTGGGCCACGACGGACCCGGACGTGGTGCGCGGCGCCCTGCGCCGCCTCGACGCCTCCGCCTCCTAGGAGACCGGCACCGGAGCCGGGGCCTCCCGGCGGATCCGGCGGTGCGCCAGCTCCGCCAGGACGAGACCGGTCAGGATGAACACGGCGCCGACGAGGCCGAGCCGGTGGGCGCCGACGACCGCGATGCCCGCCGCGCCGATCACGCCGGAGAGCGAGACTCCGACGTAGACGGTGGCGGCGTTGAGGGCGGTGAGCAGCGGCGCCGTCGCCGGGGAGATGCCGATGAGCCGATGCGCGGACGGCACGAGCAGGCCCCAGCCGCACACGCCCCACACGACCAGGGCGAGCGCGGCGGTGAGCAGGGTGCGGCTCGTCCAGGGCAGGAGCGCGAAGTCGAGCGCGGCGACGGCGGCGAGGACGTTGATGACGCGCCGGTCGCCGAACCGGTCGGTGATCGCGCCCGCGCCGAGGTTGCCGGCGGTGGCGGCGACGCCCCAGACGAACAGGAGCGCGGCCAGGGTGGCGCCGTCGCCGTCGGTGGCGCGGTCGAAGCTCGCGCTGATGTAGCTGTAGACGGCGTACAGGCCGGTGAAGACGCCGAGGACGGCGCCGAGGCTCAGGGTGACGCGGGCGTCGGCGAGGGGGGCGAGGCGCCGCCGCAGCGGCACGGGCGGCGGGACGGGGACGGGCGGCAGGAGCACGGCGACGCCGGCGAAGGCGAGCGCGCCGAGGGCCGTGACGAACAGCATCGTGACGCGCCAGTCCCCCGCCGAGCCGAGGACGGTGCCGATGGGCGCCCCGAGGGCGGTGGCGGCGCTGAGCCCGGCCATGACGATGGAGATGGCGCGGCCGCGCCTGTCGGGCGGCGCGATCTGCGCGGCGACGGCCGTGCCGATGGGGGTGAACATGGCGCCGCCGAGGCCGGCCACGACGCGGGAGGCGAGGACGAGGCCGTAGGCGGGCAGCAGCGCGGTCGCGAGGTTGCCGGCGCAGAAGACGGCGAGGCCGGTCAGCAGGACGCGGCGGCGCGGCCAGCGGGCGGTGGCGGCGGCCATGACCGGGCCGAACAGGGCGTAGGCGAGGGCGTAGGCGGTGATGAGCTGCCCGGCGGCCGACCGGCTCACCTCGAGCGAATCGGCGATCTCGGGGAGGATGCCGGCCACGACGAAGCTGTCGGTGCCGATCGCGAACGTGCCCAGGGCGAGCACGATGAGGGGTCGGTACATCTCGTCTCCGATTGTAACTAGATTTGTTACATCAAGGTCGTGAAAGGAGGCCGGCACAGGGCCGGCCTTGAACTAGAGGGTCAGGCGACCGTCTCGGCGAGGACGTCCGCTATCGAGGTCTTCGCCAGTTCGCCGCGGACGGAATCCTCCACGCCGTCGTACACGTGGCGCAGTACGGGCTGGATGCCCCGCCCGACCGGGCACTCCTGGTTCGGGGTGCCGTGATGGAGGGCGAAGAGGGCGTCCTCCTCCACGGCCTGGTACACCTCCAGCAGGGTGATGTCCTTCGGCGCGCGCGCGAGCCGCCACCCGGCGCCCTGGCCGCGCTGGACGTCGACCAGTCCCGCGTCGCGCAGCCGTCCGAGCGTCCTCCTGATGACGACCGCGTTCGTGTTGACGCTCGCGGCGACCTGGTCGGACGTGACGACGTCCCGGCCGTGGCGATGCGCGAGCGACATCCACGTGAGCACGTGCACGCCGACCGTCAGCCTGCTGTTGGCGCCGATGTCCGCCTCCCTTCCGTCGCAACCGACTTTGTTACATCAAGGGGGCGGCCGTCAAGCCGGGGCACCCGCCGGGAAACGGGAGGGCTCAGCGCCGGTAGGCGGCCAGGTGCTCGCCGATACGGCCGACGGCCTCCTCGAGGTCGTCGGCGTACTGGAGGGTGACCACGCGGAAGTGGTCGGTGGCGGACCAGTTGAACCCGGTCCCCTGCACGATGAGGATCTTCTGCTTCTCCAGCAGGTCGAGGGCGAAGCGCATGTCGTCCTCGATCGGGTACATCCCGGGGTCGAGCCGCGGGAAGACGTACAGGGCGCCGCTCGGCCGGACGCAGCTCACGCCGGGCAGCTCGTTGAGCAGCTTCCACGCGCGGTCGCGCTGCTCGCCGAGCCGGCCGGTCGGCAGGACGAGCTCGTCGATGCTCTGGTGGCCGCCGAGCGCCGCCTGGATCGCGTGCTGGCCGGGGACGTTCGGGCAGAGCCGCATGTTGGCGAGGATGTCCAGGCCCTCGACGTAGGACTCGGCGTGCTCCTTCGGGCCGGACAGGACGACCCAGCCGGCGCGGAACCCGGCGACGCGGTAGTTCTTGGACAGCCCGCCGAAGGTGAGGCACAGCAGGTCGGGCGCCAGCGAGGCGATCGGGACGTGCTCGGCGTCGTCGTAGAGGATCCGGTCGTAGATCTCGTCCGCGAAGATGATCAGGTTGCGGCGGCGGGCGACCTCGACGATCCGGGCCAGCACCTCGCGGGAGTAGACGGCGCCGGTCGGGTTGTTCGGATTGATGATCACCAGCGCCCGGGTGCGGTCACCGATCTTGGCCTCGATGTCGTCGAGGCTCGGCTCCCAGCCGGCGTCCTCGTCGCACAGGTAGTGGACGGGCGTGCCCCCGCACAGCGACACCGACGCCGTCCACAGCGGGTAGTCGGGCGCCGGGATGAGGACCTCGTCGCCGTCGTTGAGCAGCGCCTGCAGGGTCATGACGATCAGCTCGGACACGCCGTTGCCGAGGTAGACGTCCTCGACGTCCACCCCCTCGACGCCGTCCTCCTCGAACCGCTGCACGACGGCGCGGCGGGCGGGCAGGATGCCCTTGGAGTCGCTGTAGCCGTGCGCCGCCGGCAGGTTGCGGATCATGTCCTGCAGAAGCTCCGGCGGCGCCTCGAAACCGAAGGGGGCCGGGTTGCCGATGTGCAGCTTGAGGATCTTGTTCCCCTCGGCCTCCAGCTGCTTGGCGCGCTTCAGCACCGGACCGCGGATGTCGTAACAGACGTTGGAGAGTTTGCCCGACTGGTTGACCTGCATGGACACACCTTATCCGCGGGTTCGCGGGTGATGTCCGGTGCCCCGGCCGCCGCCCGGCGGCGGCCGCCGGGCCTCAGGGCGCGGAGATCGCCGACAGGATCGCCAGCCGGGCGGCGCGGCGCGCCGGGCGGACGGCGGCGAGCGCGCCCGCCCCCGCGCCGACCAGCGCGATCACCGCCACCTGGAGGGCGGACGGGGCGAACGGGTTGCCGAGCGCGGCGCCGAGCCCCCAGCCGAGGAACAGGCCGAGGCCGAGGCCGCCGCCGGTGCCGAACAGCGCGACGATCACCGACTCCCAGCGGACCATCGACCTGATCTGCGGCCGGGTCGCGCCGACGGCGCGCAGCAGCCCGAGCTCGCGGGTCCGCTCGTGCACCGACAGCGACAGGGTGTTGGCGATGCCGAGCAGCGCGATCACGATCGCCAGGAGCAGCATCCCGTAGACGACGGCGATGAAGCCGTTCATGTCCTCGCTCTGCCGGGCGATGAAGCCGTCGCGGGTCTCCACGGCGGGCGCCCCGTACGGCCGGGCCAGCGCCGTGAGGGCCCGCCGGGCGGCCGCGGCCGACGCGCCGGGCCGCAGTTCGACGAACGCCATGATGTCGAGCGGCTGGCGGGTGTGGGCGTTCCAGGCCGTCCGGGGGACGAGGTAGTCGCCGACCAGGTCGGCCCGCCGGTAGACGGCGCCGATGGCGAACGTCCCCGCGGTGCCGTCGGCGAACTGGACGCCGACCCGCGACCCGGCCCGCCAGCCCCGGTCGCGCGCGACCCGCTCCGACACGGCGAAGACGCCGGGGCCGGTGAGACCGCCCTCCGCGACGTCCAGCCGCAGCACCCGCGCGATGCCGGCCGGGTCGCCGACGCTGACGGACGTGGCGCGCCCGTCCACCCGCATGTGCCCGGTGCCGATCCCGGCGGCGGCGCTCACCTGGGGCAGCCGGGCGGCCGCCTGCGCGAGGGCGGTGCTGAACCCGCCGGTCTCGTTGCCGCCCCCGTCCACCACGATCGGGCCCTTGAACGACCCGGAGACGCCGTCCTGGAGCGAGGCGCGCAGGGAGCCGGTGAAGACCGTCAGCAGCGTGACGACCCCGACGCCGATCATCAGCGCGGTCGCCGCGCCCGCGGTGCGCCGCGGGCTGCGGGCGGCGTTGTCGCGGGCGAGCGTCCCGGCGACGCCGCGCAGCCGCGCGGCG
>NZ_CAACVB010000302.1 GCF_900659635.1 Actinomadura roseirufa
GGCGCCGTGCAGCTCGACGAACGTCGAGGCCCCGGCCTCGGCGCTGCCGAACCTGACCACGGTGGTGGAACCGAACCGGTCCTCACCCGTCGTGAGGTCCAGTTCCACGGCGTACGACTGGACGCTGAGCAGCCGGGCCCGTTCCCGCGCCTCGTCGCGCGTGAGGTTGCCTGCCACATGTACTCCTCGGTCGGCTTATCGGGTTGGTGCCCTCATGTTTACCAACCTGCGGCCCTTCCGGTCCGGCCGCCACGTGCTTAACCACCCTCGGACCGGGGGAATCAGCGCCCGCGCGGGCGGGTTGAGCCTCGATGGAAGCCGATCGCCCCCTAGGAGGCCGACCTTGTCGCAGGATGACCTGACCCCCGTGGACTTCTGGTTCGACCCGCTGTGCCCCTGGGCGTGGATGACGTCCCGCTGGATCCTGGAAGTGGAGCGTCAGCGCCCGATCGAGGTCCGCTGGCATGTGATGAGCCTGTCCGTCCTCAACGAGGACAAGGACGTTCCGGAGAAGTACCGCCAGGGCCTCATCGAGGGCTGGGGCCCGGTGCGGGTGTGCATCGCCGCCGAGCAGAAGTACGGTTCCGAGGTCCTCGGCCGCCTCTACACCGAGATCGGGACGCGCCGTCACCACGACCGGCGCCCGTTCGACCGCGCGCTGCTGGAGGAGGCGCTGACCGCGGCCGGCCTGGACCCCGAGCTCGCCTCCGCCGCCGGGTCCACCGAGTTCGACGAGGCGGTGCGCGCCTCCCACAAGGACGGCATCGACCGCGTCGGGCAGGAGGTCGGCACGCCCGTGATCGAGGTCGAGGGGAACGCGTTCTTCGGCCCGGTCGTGTCCCCGGCCCCCCGCGGCGAGGCCGCGGTGCGGCTGTTCGACGGCGTCGTCGCGGTCGCGGCCACCGACGGCTTCTTCGAGCTGAAGCGCAGCCGCACCCGCGACCCGATCTTCGACTGAGCGGGCCGATCCCGCTCCTGAGCGGGGGTGTCGCGTAGGACACGTAATTGCGACCCTGTTGCAACTACCAGGTCGGCGCCGTCAAAATAGGTCCTACTGCAAGTTACGGGTAGGACGGTGAGAGACGTGCACGTACCGGACGGATTCATCAACGCTCCGGTCTCTGTCGCGGCGGGCGCGGTGGCGGTCGCCGGTGTGGCGGTGGCCCTGCGCGGCGCCCGGCGCGAGCTGGACGACCGGACGGCCCCGCTGGCCGGCCTGACCGCCGCGTTCGTGTTCGCCGCGCAGATGCTCAACTTCCCGGTGGCCTCCGGGACCAGCGGGCATCTGCTCGGCGGGACGCTCGCGGCGATCCTCGTCGGCCCCTATACGGGCGTGCTCTGCGTCTCGGTCGTGCTGCTGATGCAGGCGCTGCTGTTCGCCGACGGCGGGCTCACCGCGCTCGGCGTCAACGTCACCACCATGGCGCTGACCACCGTGGCCGTGGGTTACGGCCTGTTCCGCCTGCTCCTGCGGGTGCTGCCGAAGACGCGGCCCGCGGTGGCCGGGGCGTCGTTCGCCGCCGCGGTGGTGTCGGTCCCGGCCGCCGCCGTCGCCTTCACGCTGATCTACGCCGCGGGCGGCACCACCGACGTCTCGGTCGGGAAGGTCGCCGCCGCGATGATCGGCGTGCACGTGCTGATCGGCATCGGCGAGGCGCTGATCACCGCCGTGACGGTGTCGAGCGTGCTCGCCGTCCGTCCCGACCTGGTCCATGGCGCGCGCGGCCTGCTCAAGCCGCTGGAGCTGCGCACCGCCGCCGGCGGGCCCACCGAGCCGTCCCGGGCCTGAGACCCGGGCCACGCGCCGGGGCGCGGGGGCTCCCCGCGCGTTGAAGGAGGATCATGACCACCAAGCGCTTCTTCGCGGGCTTCCTGCTCGTCTCGCTCGTCCTCGCCGGGATCGTCAGCTACTACGCGAGCGGCAGCCCCGACGGCCTGGAGAAGGTCGCCGCCGACAAGGGCATCGACGCCAAGGAGAAGGACCACTCGCTCAAGGACTCCCCGTTCGGCGACTACGGGGTCAAGGGCGTCGGCGACGGCCGGCTGTCCGGCGGCCTCGCGGGCGTGATCGGCGTCGGTGCCGTGCTCGCGGTCGGCGGCGGCCTGTTCTGGGCCGTCCGGCGGCGCGACCCCGCGCAGGACGGGCCCGCCCGCCAGGACGCGGGGGCGGCCCGGGCCGGGTCCCGTGGGGAGAATCCCTCCTAGTGGGCGCCGGGCACGCGCACCGGCTCTACCTTCCCGGCACCTCGCCGGTGCACCGGCTCCCACCGCAGTGCAAGCTCGTCGCCGTCCTGGCGTTCGTGCTGGTCGTGGTCGCCACGCCCCGCGAGCGGCTCTGGGCGTTCGGGGCGTACGCGCTGCTGCTCGCCGGGGTCGCCGCGGCGGCCCGGGTGCCGCCCGCCCTGGTGACACGGCGGATCGCGATCGAGGTGCCGTTCGTGGCGTTCGCGTTCCTCATGCCGTTCGTCGCGAACGGGGAGCGGATCGACGTGCTCGGCCTGCGGCTGAGCGAGAGCGGCCTTTGGGGGGCCTGGAACATCCTCGCCAAGGGCACCCTCGGGGTCGTCGCGTCCGTTCTGCTCGCCGCCACCACCGAGCCGCGGCTGCTGCTGCTCGGCATCGAGCGGCTCCGGCTGCCGCAGCTCATCACCCAGATCGCGACGTTCATGCTGCGGTACGGCGACGTCGTCACGGCCGAGCTCGCCCGGATGCGGGTCGCCCGCGCCTCCCGCGGCTTCGAGGCGCGCGACGTCCGCGCCACCCGGGTGCTCGCCAAGTCGGTGGGGGCGCTGTTCCTGCGCTCCTACGAGCGGGGCGAGCGCGTCCACCTGGCGATGGTGAGCCGCGGCTACGACGGCCGGATGCCCGTCCTGCACGACGTGGGCGCGACGGCGCGCCAGTGGTCCGCCGCCGCCGCGCTGCCCCTGGCCGCCGCCGCGGTGGCGCTGACCGCTTGGATGACCCCATGACCTCGCCCGCGCCCGCCGCGCAGCCTCCCGTCCCGTCGCTGGAGGTCTCGGGCCTCGCCTACGCCTATCCGGACGGCACCCAGGCCCTGTACGGCGTCGACCTGACGATCGGGCGCGGCGAGCGCGTCGCGCTGCTCGGGCCCAACGGCGCCGGCAAGACCACGTTGGTCCTGCACCTGAACGGCATCCTGCACGGCGGGCTGGGCGAGGTCAGGGTCGGCGGGCTCCGGGTCGGCCCGAAGGACAGGAAGGCGCTGCGGGAGATCCGCCGCCGGGTCGGCATCGTGTTCCAGGACCCCGACGACCAGCTGTTCATGCCGACCGTCCGCGAGGACGTCGCGTTCGGTCCCGCCAACCTCGGTGTGCGCGGCGCGGAACTGGACCGCCGGGTCGGCGACGCGCTCGGCCGCGTCGGCATGCTGGAGGTCGCCGACCGGCCGCCGCAGCACCTCAGCTTCGGCCAGCGCCGCCGGGTCGCCGTGGCGACGGTCCTCGCGATGGAACCGGAGATCCTGGTGCTGGACGAGCCGTCCTCGAACCTGGATCCCGCCAGCCGCCGGGAGCTGGCCGAGATCCTGCTGGGCCTGGACGTGACGGTCCTGATGGTGACGCACGACCTGCCCTACGCGGCGGAGCTGTGCCCCCGGTCGGTGATCCTCTCCGGCGGCGTCATCGCCGCCGACGCGCCGACCCGCGACCTGCTGGCGGACTCCGGACTGCTGCGCGCCCACCGCCTGGAACTGCCCTTCGGCTTCGACCCGGCCGCCGCCCGCCGCTGAGCGCGCGCCCCACGGACATTGACCCTATTTGTCATGCCGTCCGGCGAACTGGTCAGTAGGTCCATTAGGGGCGTGGCCGGAGCGGGTCTACACGCGGGGTCGATCTCGGAAGTGAAATTTCATACGCCCTTTGATTCCCCCTTTAAGGATGGCCGCTACTCGCCGCGTCGCTGACGGCCACCTGCTCTTTCGCCGCGCCGCGCGTCCGGTTTCGGGCTCGGGCGCCCGCGGGTTTGTAGCGCCCGCGGCGATTGCGGGGCGATGGAACGGCGGTCATTGTTGCCTCACCGCGAACGATCGCGGTGCTCCCGAGGATTTCCCCGCCGCGCCCCCGCGCGCAGATCCGAACGGCAGGTCACCCGCCAATGTCCAGAACACCGAGGGTTTTTCCCCTCCCCGAGAACCCGTCCGCCGGTCCAGGCGGCCCGGTTCCGCTTGCGCCGGCCTCCCCGCTTCGAGAGACTCGACTCGACTGGAAGTGGCAACGGTTTTCATACCCGAAACGGGGGCTTTCGTGAAGGTTGCGTTCGTCGGCAAGGGCGGCAGCGGCAAGACCACCCTGTCGTCCAGGTTCGTCCGGCACCTGGCCGAGCGGGGGCTGCCCGTGGTGGCCATCGACGCCGACATCAACCAGCACCTCGGAGTCGCGCTCGGCCTCGACGACGACCGCGCCGCCGGGATCCCCGCCCTCGGCGACCATCTGACCGAGATCAAGGAGTACCTGCGCGGCGACAACCCGCGCATCTCCTCCGCGGAGACGATGGTCAAGACCACCCCGCCCGGCGAGGGCTCACGGCTGCTGCGCTTCCGCGGCGACGACCCGCTGCACGCGCTCGGGCGGGACGCCGAGGGGGCCACGCTGCTGGCCACCGGGCCCTTCAACGACGACGACCTCGGGGTGGCCTGCTACCACTCCAAGACCGGCGCGGTGGAGCTGTACCTCAACCACCTCGTCGACGAGCCGGGCGAGTACGTCGTGGTCGACATGACCGCCGGAGCCGACACCTTCGCCTCCGGGCTGTTCACCCGGTTCGACCTCATGTTCCTGGTCGCCGAGCCCACCCGCAAGGGCGTCGGCGTCTACCGCCAGTACACCGAGTACGCCCGCGACTACGACGTCGCGATCCGCGTCGTGGGCAACAAGGTGCAGGGCGAACAGGACGTCGCGTACCTGCGCCAGCACGTCGGCGACGACCTGCTGACCTGGTTCGGTCAGTCCGCGGCCGTCCGGGCGCTGGAGCAGGGCCGGCACGACGTCGCGCTGGAGGAGCCCAACCGGGCCGCGCTCTCCAGGATGCTCGCCGAGCTGGACTCCAGGGCCAAGGACTGGGACAAGTTCCAGCGCCAGGCCGTGGAGTTCCACATCAAGAACGCGCGGAGCTGGGCGAGCCGGGCGGCGGGCGAAGATCTTGAGGCGCAGGTCGACCCCGCTTTCCGCTTCCCCACCGCGTACGCGCGGTGATCCCGGGCCTACCGGCCGCCTTCGATCCGCACTAATCTGCCCGCCATGACGACCCGGCGGATCTTCGTGATGGCGCTCGGCGCGCTGGTGCCCGTGGTGCTGCTCTCGCTGCTGTTCGGCAACCAGTGGGTCATCGAGGCGCTGGTCAAGAACGACTTCGACTACACGCGCGGTGCCGGTCAGCTGATGCTGTGGCTCCAGTATCCGCGCTGGCGCCTCACGACCGGCTCGTTCGACTGGCGCTTCCTCGTCGCGGAGGACGTCAGCACGCTGCTGTTCTTCGCGCTGGTGCCCGTGCTCACCCTCGTGGGGGCCCGGTCGCTCGAGCCGCGCCGCGGGCTGTTCGGCGCCGTGCTCACCGGCTGGTGGGCCTCGGTCGCCGCGGGCGGCGTGTCCGGGATCGTCGCGGGCGTCCTGCTGGACTGGGCGTTCGACTACCCGGGCCAGGAGACCAGCCGGACGATCTTCAGCGCGATCTCCAACGGCGCCTGCTTCGGCCTGGCGTTCGGCTGGCTCGCGGGCGCCGGGGCCCTGGTGGGCTTCCTCGTCACCCGGCCCCGCGAGTACGCCGTCCAGCACCCGGCGGCGGGCGCCGTCCCGCCGCCGGGGGCGCTCCTCCCGCCGGGCGGCCCGCACCCGGCCGCGATCGCGATGCCCGTGCAGCCGACCCACGGTGAGGGGCTGCCGCCACAGCACCCCGCCGCCGTCCCCTACGTCCCGCCGCCCGGCACCCCGCAGCAGCAGCCCGCGTGGGGCACGGGTCAGGGCCCGCAGTACGGGAGCGCGTACGTCCAGCAGCAGCCCGCGCCCTCACAGCCCGTCGCGCCGTCGCCGGCCCCGGGCGCGGGGGACGAGGCGGACACGCCGGCGGGTCAGGACGCCGGAGCGCAGAGCCCGTCCCCGGCCGCCGCCGCTCCCGAGGAGGACCCGAAGCCCGGTTCCGGAACGTCCGGTTCGGCGCCGGCCGACGCGCCGGACGACGGCCCGCCGGACGACGACCCGCCCGCCGAGCCGGCCGCACAGGGAGAGGCCGCTTCCGGCGAGAGCCCCGCGGACGACGCTTCACCCGCCGGCGGCCCGTCCTCCGACACGCCGTCCTCCGACACGCGGCCCGCGGACGCGACCATGGTCGACCACCGGCCGGACGAGGACGACCGGCCCCTGCCGCCGCCCCGCTGACCCCGGCGCGCGACGGCCCCGGCCGCCTGCGAGAATCGGGCCCATGCGCGTGTTTCTTGGAACCGACCATGCCGGCTTCGAGCTGAAGGAGCACCTGGTCTCCTGGTTGAAGGCGAACGGCCACGAGGCCGTCGACTGCGGCGCGTTCGCCTACGACGCCGTCGACGACTACCCGCCGTTCGTGCTGCGGGCCGCCGAGCGGACCGCCGCCGAGCCCGGCAGCCTGGGCATTGTCATCGGCGGCTCGGGCAACGGCGAGGCCATCGCCGCCAACAAGGTGAGGGGCGTGCGCGCCGCCCTGGTCTGGAACGAGGACACCGCGCGGCTCGCCCGCGAGCACAACGACGCCAACGTCATCAGCATCGGTGCCCGCCAGCACGACCCGGCCACCGCCACCCGGTTCGTCCAGCTCTTCCTGGAGACGCCCTACTCCGACGAGGCGCGCCACACCCGCCGGATCGAGATGCTCTCCGCCTACGAGCGGACCGGCGACCTGCCCCCGCTGCCGGACCAGGGCTGACCCCTGCCCGGAGCGGGGAGCCGGGCTCAGCCGCCGTTCTCGGCCGTCCTGCGGGCGCCGCCGCGCTTGTCGAGGCGGCGCCGCTCGTTCTTGGCGGCCTTCGTCCGCCGGGCGGGCTCGGCGGCCCGGCCGCCCTGCCCCGCCGGGGCGGGGGCCGGCGGCCGCGCGCCCTCGGGCCGGGGCGGTGAGACGTCCCGCGCCCGCATCGCCGCGTCCACCGTGATCCGCATTCCCTGCTGGCCCATGGGCCGCCTCCTCGCCGCGTCCGGAAGCATCCTCGTTCCCCCCGGCCTGGTTGCGGCCGCGGGACACAAGCCCATTACTACACGGTCAGCACTCCGTCGCCACCGGGTGCGGCGCGTCCGGTGCGCACCGGCAGGTCCGGGGTGTCACCGGGTGGTCGAAGTCACCTGGCTGGATCGTTGCAAGGAACGACGGGCGGCGCGGATGACGGCCCGCCGCGGCCGGGGCTCGGTACAGTGCCGGAGTCATGCTTCAACGACTCGTGCACCTCCTGCCGCCGAGATTGCGCGCCGCGCTGCGCAGGATTCCGGCGTTGGTGAGCCTGTACCGGTGGCTGCGGCGGGGGAAGCTGACCAGGGAACGCTACGTCTTCGCCGCGCTGGCCGTCCTCGCCGTCCTGAGCGGGGTGGCCGCCGCGGCCGACAACCGGGGGCTGGCCCCGTCGGGCGCGCTGGTTCTCATCGTCCTGGGCGGCGGGCTGCTGCTGCGGGTGCGGAGCCTGGTCGCGCTGATCTGCGTCGTGGCGGTGATGCTCTCCTACGACGCCTGGCACGACATCGCCGCGATCGGCCCCGGGATGATCGCCACGCTGGCGATCACGACCGTGCTGGCGCTCACGCTGGCGCGCACCCGCCAGCAGTTGGGTGTGCAGGGCCTGCGCGGCGACTCCATGCTGCTGGAACTGCGCGACCGGCTGCGCCGCCAGGGCGAGATGCCCCGGCTTCCGGACGGCTGGGGCGCGCAGGTCGTCATGCTCCAGGCGGGCGGGTCGTCGTTCGGCGGCGACTTCGTCGTCTCCGCCTGCGACGGGGACGTGCTCGAAGTGGCCCTGGTGGACGTGTCCGGCAAGGGCACCGACGCCGGTACCAGGGCGCTGATGCTGTCGGGTGCCTTCGGGGGCCTGCTTGGATCGATCCAAACCGATCGCTTCCTGTCCGCCTGCAACGGCTACCTGCACCGCCAGCGGTGGGACGAGGGGTTCGTCACGGCCGTCCACCTCGTGGTCGACCTGACGACCGGCGAGTACTCGGTCGAGTCGGCCGGGCATCCGCCGGCCGTCCAGTTCGACTCCGGTACCGGGGCCTGGCGGGTCAGCGCGGCCAAGGGCGTGGTCCTCGGCGTCG
>NZ_CAACVB010000303.1 GCF_900659635.1 Actinomadura roseirufa
AGCGCCGCGAGGAGGTCGTCGCGGTCATCGCCGACCACCGCGGCGCGGTGCTCGAACACCGACCGCGTCGCGGCCAGGGACCAGCCGACGTCCGCCGGGCGGTCTTCCGGCCGGTCCGCCAGATGCGCGGCCAGCGCGGCGGCCTGGCCGCGCAGGGCGGCGCCGTCGCGCGCGGACAGCACCCAGGGCACCGGCCCGTCCGTCCGGACCGGTTCCGCGGGTTCCGGTTCCGCCGGGGGCTCCTCAATGATCAGGTGCGCGTTGGTGCCGGAGATGCCGAACGACGACACTCCCGCCCGGCGCGGGCGGTCGCCGCGCGGCCACTCCACCGCCTCGGTCAGCGGGCGCACCGTCCGCGCCGACCAGTCCACGTGCGGTGTCGGCTCGTCGATGTGCAGCGAGGGCGGCAGGGTCCCGTGCCGCATCGCCATCACCATCTTGATGACCCCGGCGACACCGGCCGCGCCCTGCGTGTGCCCGATGTTGGACTTCACCGACCCCAGCCACAGGGGCGCGTCCGCCGGGCGCGCCCGGCCGTACGTCGCGATCAGCGCGTCGGCCTCGATCGGGTCGCCGAGCACGGTGCCGGTGCCGTGCGCCTCCACCGCGTCCACCTCGGCGGCCGACAGCCCGGCCCCGGCCAGCGCCTGGCGGATCACCCGCTGCTGCGAGGGGCCGTTCGGCGCCGTGAACCCGTTGCTGGCGCCGTCCTGGTTCACGGCCGAGCCGCGCAGGACGGCGAGGACGCGGTGGCCGTTGCGGCGCGCGTCCGACAGCCGCTCCAGCACCACCACGCCGACGCCCTCGCCCCAGCCGGTGCCGTCGGCGGCGGCGGCGAACGGCTTGCAGCGGCCGTCCGGGGACAGGCCCCGCTGCCGGGAGAAACCGGTGAACACCTCCGGCGTCGACATGATCGTCACACCGCCGGCCAGTGCCAGCGTGCACTCTCCCTGCCGTAGCGCCTGGCTCGCCAGGTGCATGGCGACCAGCGACGACGAGCACGCCGTCTCGATCGTCACCGCCGGGCCCTCCAGGCCGAACGTGTACGCGACGCGCCCCGACAGCAGGCTCGGGGCGTTCCCGGCGTACCCCTCGGACTCCTCGCGCGGGGCGCCGCCCCGCGCCCCGGCCCCGGTGGTCGCCGTGCCCGCGTACACGCCGGTCCGCGAGCCGCGCAGCGAGACGGGGTCGATGCCCGCCCGCTCGAACGCCTCCCAGGCCGTCTCCAGCAGCAGCCGCTGCTGCGGGCTGGTCGCCAGCGCCTCGCGGGGGCTGATCCCGAAGAACCCGGCGTCGAACCGGTCGGCGCCGGCCACGAACCCGCCCCGGCGGGTGTAGGTGGTGCCCGGATGGTCGGGGTCGGGGTGGTAGAGGCCGTCGAGGTCCCAGCCGCGGTCGCCGGGGAAGTCGCCGATCGCGTCGGCGCCCGCGGAGACCAGGCGCCACAGCGACTCCGGCGAGTCCACCCCGCCGGGGAAACGGCACGCCATGGCCACCACCGCCACCGGCTCCTGCGCGCGCTCCTCGGCCTCGCGCAGGCGCAGCCGCGTCTCGTGCAGATCGGCGGTGACGCGTTTGAGGTACTCGACCAGTTGCTCTTCGGTCGCCATCAGGAATCACCCGGCCTTGGCACACGGGGGTCGCGTCCGCCCATTCAGGACACGCCCAGCTCTTTGTCGATGAAGTCGAGGACCTGGTCGGCGGACGCCGCCTCCAGCCGTTCCGCCGTGCTCGCGCCGTTCTTCGGCGCCCGCGCGGCCTTCCACTGGGCGAGCAGCGCCTCCAGCCGCGCCGTGACCGCGCCGGACCCGCCGTCGTCCAGGTCGGCGGCGCCCAGCGTCCGCTCCAGCCTGGCCAGTTCGTCGAGGACGGGTTCCGCGGACGTCCCGTCCCCGTCCGCGTCGTCCGGGAGGATCCGGTGGAGCAGGTGCTCGGCCAGCGCCCCCGCCCTCGGGTGGTCGAAGACGAGCGCCGGGGGAAGCCGCAGGCCCGTGGCGGCCGCGAGCCGGTTGCGCAGCTCCACACCGGTGAGCGAGTCGAACCCCAGCTCCTTGAACGACACGTCGGCGCGCACCGCGTCCGGGTCGGTGTGCCCCAGCACGGTCGCGACGTGCCCCCGCACCAGGTCGAGCACGGTCCGCCGCCGCTCGGCGGCCGGCAGCCCGGCCAGCCTCGCGGCCCAGTCGGCGGGTTCGGTTCCCGCCGCGGCGACCCGCCGGACACGCCCGCCGCCGCTTCCGGCGGCCAGGGCCCGCAGCGCCGCCGGAAGCGTCCCGGCGGGCTGCGCCGCCAGCGCCCGCACGTCCAGGTTCGCGGCCAGCAGGAACGGCTCGCCGTACCGGAGGGCCGTGTCGAACAGGCCGAGCGCCCGATCGCCGGGCAGCGCGCCCACGCCCGACCGTGCCATACGCGCGAGGTCCGCCCGCGCGAGATGCCCGGTCATGCCGCCGGACTGCTCCCACAGTCCCCAGCCGACCGACAGCCCGGCCGCGCCTTCGGCCCGCCTGCGCGCGGCGAGCGCGTCGCAGTAGGCGTTGGCCGCCGCGTAGTTCGCCTGTCCCGGGCTGCCGAGGGTCGCGGCACTGGAGGAGAAGATGACGAACATGCCGAGGGGAAGATCCCGGGTGGCCTCGTGCAGGTGGTGAGCGGCCGTGGCCTTGGTCCGCCACACCCGCCCCAGCCGCTCGGCGTCCTGTGAAGTGATCACCGCATCGTCGATCACACCGGCCGCGTGGATCACACCGGTGAGGGGATGCTCGGGATCGATGCCCTTCACCAGACCGGCGATCGCGTCCGCGTCCGCCACGTCCGCCGCCACGATCCGGGCCTCTCCGCCCAGCTCGGCCAGCCGTGCCGCTAGCTCGGCCGCTTCTGGAGCGTCGGGGCCCCGGCGGCTGACCAGCGTCAGGTGCCGTGCCTGACCCGTGCGGACGAGATGCTCGGCGACCAAGGCACCCAGAGCACCAGTGCCGCCAGTGATCAGAACCGTGCCATCCGGGTCGAGCGGGGGTGGGACGTCCAGGACGAGCTTGCCGGTGTGACGGGCCTGGCTCATGAACCGCAGAGCGTCCCGCGCCCGGCCCAGCGGCCATGCGCGCACGGGAGCCGGTTGCAGCGTCCCGGCCGCGAACAACCCGGTCACCGAGGTGAACATCCGCGCGATGAGATCCGGACCCGCATCGGTGACCAGATCGAACACCCGATACCGCACGTCCGGATACGTCTCAGGGTCACGGATATCGGTCTTGCCCATCTCCATGAACCGGCCGCCGTCCTTCAGCAACCGCAACGACGCATCCGTGAACTCCCCGGCCAGGCTGTTCAAGACGACGTCCACACCCTGACCACCGGTCGCGGCCCTGATCACCCCTTCGAAATCCAAGTCACGCGAGGACGCGCGATGCGCCTCGTCGATGCCCATCTCCTCCAAGACGGCGTGCTTGCCGGGACTGGCGGTCGCGAACACCTCCGCACCCAGATGACGAGCGATCTGCACCGCCGCCATCCCCACCCCACCCGTCGCGGCATGAATCAGAACCGACTCACCCGCACGGAGACCGGCCAGCTCCACCAGCCCGTACCAGGCCGTCAGGAAGGTCACCGGGATCCCGGCCGCTTCGCGGAAGTGCCAGCCGGCCGGAACGGGGGTGACCATGCGGGCATCCGCCACGGTGACCGGCCCGAACGCGCCGGGGAACAGGCCCATGACGCGGTCGCCTACCGACAGGCCCGTGACCTGCGAGCCCACCTCGGTCACGACACCGGCACCCTCACCACCGAGACCACTCTGACCCGGCGCCATCCCCAAACTCACCAGCACATCACGGAAGTTGATCCCGGCGGCACGCACCGCGATCCGAACCTCGCCGGGGCCGAGCGGCTCCAGGGCACGGGGGTAGGGAACGGGCATCACGGCGTCGACCGTGCCGGGGTTCTCGGCGGCCAGCCGCCAGGCGGGCTCACCCGCCGGGGCGACGATCCCCGGGCGGTCGGCCGCGCGCACGAGGCGAAGTGTCAAGGGCCGCCCCGAACGGACGGCCGCCTCGGTCTCACCACTGGTCAGGACCTTGCCGACGACGTCGGTGAGGCTCGCGGCGGGGGTTTCGCCATCGAGGTCGAGAAGAAGGAACCGGCCGGGGTTCTCCGACTGCGCGCTGCGCACCAGACCCCACACACCCGCACCCGCGAGATCCGGATCCTCCACCGACACCGCACCCCGCGTCACCAGAACCAACCGCGCATCCGACAACGCGGACTCGGACAGCCACTCCTGAACCAGACCCAGAACCCTTTCGACGACGTCCACTCCATCGCCCGACGGCACGGCGGTCAGCACCACCGACGGCACCTCACCCGCCGCCACCAGAGCCGCCACATCGGCGTGCACGGCAAGGCCCGGCAGTTCCAGACCCGCACCGAGCGTCGCCCAGCCCTCGGCGAGGGTGGAGGCGTCGTCCGAAGGCGCGGCGGGGAGAGGATGCCAGTCGAGGGCGAACAGCCCGTCAGCGGCGAGCTCACCCGCCGCGCTCAGCTCGTTGACGTCGGCGGGCCGCGTCACCACGGAGCCGACGCTCAGTACCGGGGCACCGGTCGTGTCGGCCAGGGTCACCCGCACTCCGCGCTCCCCGTCCTCGTTCTCCGGGGAAGGGGTCAGCCGGACCCGGACGGCGGTCGCCTCCGCCGCCCAGAGGGTCACGTCGTTCCAGGCGAACGGCAGCCGCAGTTCGTCGCCGCCGGGCTCGTCGAGCAGGAACCCGGCGTGCAGCGCCGCGTCCAGGAGGGCGGGATGAATCCCGAAACCCGCGCCGTCACCGGCGATCTCGGGGAGCGTCACCTCGGCCACGACGTCCGCGCCGTCCCGCCAGGCGGCCCGCAGCCCCCGGTAGGACGGGCCGTACTCGTAACCCAGCGCGGCGAGGCGGTCGTAGAAGCCGGTCACGTCCACGGGCACAGCGCCCGCCGGCGGCCACGCCCCGGACGGTCCGCCCACCGTGTCTCCCGCCGTGTCTTCCGGGGCCTCCCCGAGCATTCCCGTGGCATGGCAGATCCACGGCGCCTCGGAGGCCGCGCCGCCGTCCGCGGGCCGGGCGTAGATCCGCACTTCGCGGCGCCCTCCGGCGCCGGGGGCGGAAACGACGACCTGCACCTGCGCGCCGCCCTCGCGGGGCAGGACGAGCGGTGCCCGCAGCACCAGTTCCTCCACGCCGCCGCAGCCGGACTCGTCGGCGGCCCGCAGCGCCCATTCGGCCAGTGCCGCTCCCGGCACCAGCGTCGTCCCGAGCATCCGGTGGTCCTCCGCCCGGCTCGCGGTCGCGGACAGGCGGCCCGTGAGCAGGAGACCGCCGTCGGCGAGCGGCACGGCCGCGGGCAGCACCGCGTGCTCCACCCGCCGCAGCCCCGCCGCGCCGACGTCGCCGATTCCGGCGGCGGGCGCCAGCCAGTAGTGCTCGTGCCGGAAGGCGTAGGTGGGGAGGTCCACGACTCGGGGCGCCGGGTTGTTGGGGAACCAGGGGGCCCAGTCGATGGTCCGGCCTGCGGTGTGCAGCCGCGCCAGAGCGTGCGCCAAGGCCGCCTCGTCCGGCTGCTTGCCGCTCAACGCCGAGACGACCACCGGCTCCCGCGACTCGGAAAGCCCATGCTGAGCGGCGGTCGCCAGCACTGGATCGGGGCCGAGCTCCAGCAGGACGCCGGCGTGAGGTGCGATGTGCTCGACGGCGGGTGCGAACCGGACGGGCCGCCGGATCTGCCGTGCCCAGTACTCGGGAGTGGCGATCTCCTCATCGGCGGGCCGCCCGGTGAGATTACTGATCAGCGGAATCCGCGGCTCATGGAAACTCAGCCCGCCGATAGCGGCGGTGAACTCCTCCAACACCGGATCCATGAGCGAGGAGTGGAACGCGTGGCTGACCGTCAGGGCTTTGGTCTTACGACCCCGCGCCGACCAGGTCTCCACGATCCCGGCCACCGCGGTGGACGGACCGGACACCACCGTGTTGTCCGGAGTGTTCAGCGCCGCGATCGACACACCGGTGCCGTCCAGTTCCCCGACCAACTCCTCCTCGGTCGCCTGGATCGCCGCCATCGCCCCACCGGCAGGAAGAGCACCCATCAACGTCGCACGCGCCGCCACCAGACGACACGCATCCGCCAAATCGAACACACCCGCCAAATACGCGGCCGCGACCTCGCCGATCGAGTGACCGATCACCACATCGGGCCGCACCCCGAACGACTCCAGCAACCGCGCCAGACCGACCTGCAACGCGAACAAACCCGCCTGCGCGTAGGTGGTGTGGTTGAGAAGCTCGGCGTCATCGCCGAACACGACCTCCCGCAGCGGACGGTCCAGATGCGCGTCCAGCAGTCCGCACACCTCCTCAAACGCCCCGGCGAACACCGGGAACCGCTCGTACAGGCCCGCGCCCATCCCGAGCCGCTGGCTGCCCTGGCCACTGAACAGGAACACGGTCCTGCCCTCGGCGGCCTGGCCAGGAAGGACGATGCCAGGGTGTTCTTGTCCCTGACCAAAGGCGTGCAAGGCGGCGGCCAAAGTGGCGCGGTCCCGGCCGAAGACCACGGCCCGGTGCTCCAGCGCGGACCGGGAGGTCACCAGCGACCAGCCCACCTCCGCCGCCGAATCCTCCGAGGCCGCCACATGCCCGGCCAGCACCTCGGCCTGCGCACGCAAACCCTCGGGCCCCCGCGCCGACACCACCCACGGCACCAGACCCTCGACCTCATCCGACACCGCAGCAGGCTCAGTCTCCGGGCCCTGCTCCAGAATCAGATGCGCGTTCGTCCCCGAGGCCCCGAACGACGACACCCCCGCCCGCCGGGGACGGTCGCCTCCGGGCCATTCCACGGGTTCCGCGAGGAGGCGAACCGCCCCGGATTCCCAGTCGACGTGCGGTGATGGCTCGTCGATGTGCAGGGACGCGGGCAGCGTCCCGTGCCGCATCGCCATCACCATCTTGATGACCCCGGCGACACCGGCGGCCGCCTGCGTGTGCCCAATGTTGGACTTCACCGACCCCAGCCACAAAGGACGATCATCGGCACGCCCCTGCCCATAGGTCGCCAGCAGCGCCTGAGCCTCGATCGGGTCGCCCAGCGTCGTGCCCGTCCCATGCGCCTCCACCGCGTCCACCTGGTCGACGGTGAGGCGCGCGTTCGCCAGCGCCTGGCGGATCACCCGCTCCTGGGACGGCCCGTTCGGCGCGGTGAGCCCGTTGCTCGCACCGTCCTGGTTCACCGCCGAGCCGCGCAGCACCGCCAGCACCCGGCGCCCGTTACGGCGCGCGTCCGACAGCCGCTCCAGCAGGACGAGCCCGACGCCCTCACCCCAGCCCGTTCCATCCGCCGCCGCCGCGAACGACTTGCACCGCCCGTCCGGCGCCAGGCCCCGCTGCCGCGAGAAACCGGTGAAGACGTCCGGGGTGGCCATCACCGTGACACCGCCCGCCAGCGCCAGATCGCACTCACCCTGCCGTAGGGCCTGTGCAGCGAGATGCATCGCCACCAGCGACGACGAGCACGCCGTGTCGACCGTCACCGCGGGCCCCTCCAGGCCCAGCGTGTAGGCCACCCGGCCGGGCACCAGGCTGCCCGAGCCGGCCATGAGCGCGTACCCCTCCAGGCGGGGGTCGCCGCTCGCCAGTCCCGCGCCGTAGTCGTGATACATGACGCCCGCGTACACGCCGGTCCGGCTGCCCTTCAGCGATTCCGGGCCGATGCCCGCGCGTTCCAGCACCTCCCAGGACGCCTCCAGCAGGACGCGCTGCTGCGGGTCGATGGCCAGCGCCTCGCGGGGGTTCACGCCGAAGAAGGCGGCGTCGAACCCGGCCGCGTCGCGCAGGAACGCGCCCTGCCGCGCGTAGCTGGTGCCGGGGTGGTCGGGGTCGGGGTGGAACAGCGCGTCCAGGTCCCAGCCGCGGTCGGACGGGAAGTCCCCGGTCGCGTCGCCGGCCGAGGCGAGGAGATCCCACAGGTCCTCGGGCGAGCGGACGCCGCCGGGGAACCGGCACGCCATCGCCACGATCGCGACCGGCTCGTCCGCGCCGGCGGCGGCCTACCTGCTCGCCGAGACCGTGCACGCGTCCGGGGTGATCGCCGTGGTGGTCAGCGGGCTGTACCTCGGGCACCGCTTCACCGACTCGCCGGCG
>NZ_CAACVB010000304.1 GCF_900659635.1 Actinomadura roseirufa
CACCCACCCCGGCCGGGGCGCCGGTGGCGACGCCGACGGTGGCGACGCGCCGGGCGACCGGGGAGGCGGCCCCGCGATGCCGGGCCGCGACGGCACGGGCACCGCGCTGACCTGGTGCCCCGAGGGCAGCGCGTACTACCGCGCGGTCACCGGCGCCGTGGACGTCGTCGTCACCGTCGCGGCCAGTGGCGCGATCAGGGCGGAGCTGGCGCTGCGCGGGTACGCCCCGCAGGCCCGGCAGACCACCGTGCGCGGTGCCGGGCCGCACACCTTCCACTTCGAAGGCGTCCCCCCGCGGCTCGTCGAGCGGGTCAAGGTCACCACGGTGTCGGTCGGGGTGACCATGACGTCCTGTTACGCGCGGCCCGCCTGACCCACCGGCACTCCACGGCCGCCGCGTGCCCTCAGGGTCGCACGGGCGGCCGGCGGACGTCCTCGACCGACACGTTGACCGCCGCGACCCGGATCCCGAGCATCACCCCGGTGACCCGCGCCACGTTCGCCTTGACCACCCGCGCCACCTCCATGATCACGCTTCCGTACTCGACCGCGATCGCGAGATCGAGGGTCACGTCGTCGTCGTGCCGGTGGAGCCGGACGCCGGTGGCGCCGCGTCCCGCCACGGGGTCGGCGTCCTCCGGCGGCCCGCCGAGCCGCCCGGCGAGCCGCGCGTCCGGGCCCGGACGCGCCGCCGGATCGGGCCGTCCGGTGAGCATGACGACCCCGCGCACCTCCAGCGCCGCCAGCGCGGCGATCTTCTCGATCACCTCGTCCTCGATCGTGATGCGGCCGTCCACGACCGGCGAGGCCGCGCCCGGTGCGACCGGGCCCGGGCGGTCCCGCGTTCCGTCCGGTGGCGTTCCCGGGAGCTCTCCGGCGCTCGCGGGGCCCGGCGGGACGCCCAAGTCGGGCGGGCTTTCACCGGCGGCTCTGCCGCCCTGGAGGGGCATCGCGGGCGTCACCGGCGCGTGCGGGGAGGGGACCCGAGGCGCCGCCGCCGGTGGGGGCGCCGGAGCGGAGAGCGGGACGACCGGGGGAGGCGCCGGAGCGAGCCGTCCGGGCGGGCTCGGGAAGAAGGGCACGGACCCGACCTCGCGGGGCGGCTCCCCGCCCTTCCCGGCGTGCCCCTTGTCGGGCTCGGTCATGATCGCTCCCCACGGGTCGGTTGAGGTGACCATGGTGTCGGAGCGACCCGTGGGACGTCGAGGAGGAGAGGAAAAGCGGGCGCGTCCGGGGACGCGCGGGGAGCCCCGTTACAGCCCCGCGGGCCCGGCTCTCTATGCTGCTGGTCAGGCCGTGGACAAAAGGAGAACGCCGCCTTGAGCGCAGAGCCGGACGACCCCGTGGTGCAGTCTGGGCGCGATGACGCGCCCGGGGAGGAGCGCGGGCCCCGCTTCGAGCAGGAGAGGGGCGCGGGCGTGCCCGACAGCTTCGGGCGGCTGTGGACTCCGCACCGGATGGCCTACATCAAGGGCGAGAACAAGCCGAGCGGCTCGGGCTCGGAGGACGGCTGTCCCTTCTGCGAGATCCCCGCGATGACCGACGAGGAGGGCCTGGTCGTGGCCCGCGGCGCCGCGGTGTACGCGGTGCTGAACCTCTACCCCTACAACTCCGGCCACCTGATGGTCGTCCCGTACCGGCACGTCGCCGACTACGCCGACCTCGACGAGCCCGAGTACCTGGAGCTGGCGGTGTTCACCCAGCGCTCGCTCGCGGCGCTGCGCAAGGCCAGCGGCGCGCAGGGCTTCAACGTCGGCATGAACCTCGGCCTGGTGGCGGGCGCCGGGATCGCCGCGCACCTGCACCAGCACGTCGTGCCCCGCTGGGGCGGCGACACCAACTTCATGCCGGTCGTCGGGCACACCAAGGTGCTTCCGCAGCTCCTGCGCGACACCCGGCGGCTGATCGCCGACGCCTGGCCGCACGACGCCTGAGCCGGCGGCATGATGGGCTCCATGACGCGACGAGAACGACCCGTGCTGGTCTACGACGGCGACTGCGGCTTCTGTACCACCTCCGTGCGGTTCCTGGAGCGCCGCGTGCCGGTCGACGCGACGATCGTCGCCTTCCAGTTCGCCGATCTCGGCGCGCTCGGCACCACGGCGGAGCGGGCCGAGCGCGAGGTGCTCTGGGTCGACCGCTCGGGGCGGGTCAGCGGCGGAGCGGAGGCCATCGGGCTGCTGCTGACGGACGCGGGCGGCGTGTGGCGCGTGCCCGGCGTCCTCCTGCGGACCGTGCCGGTGAGCTGGGCGGCCCGCGCGGTGTACCGGCTCGTGGCGAACAACCGGCACCGGATGCCCGGCGGGACCGCCGCCTGCATGCTGCCCGCCGCGGGCCGTCCCGGCGCGGCGGGGCCGGTCGTTCGCCAGGACTGACCGGCGGGACCGACCGGCAGGGCCGACCGATGGGAGACGGCCGTCCGGGCCCCGGGGACACCGAGGCCCGGTCCGTCTCCGCGCCGGGCGCCCGGCTCAGCCCGCCAGGGGACGCGGGGCGTCCGCCGCCGCGGCCTGCAGCGCCACGACGCGGCCGCGCAGCCGCTCGGGAAGCCGGTCGGTGAGCAGTTCCAGCGGCAGGAACGCCGCGAGCCAGATGGCGTGCGGCAGGAAGTGGATCGTCATCAGCGCGTAGGTGACGGCGTGGAAGCCCACGAAGAACGCCACCAGCAGGTACAGGGGCCGCCCGCGCAGGAACAGCAGCGCCGGGGAGGTCGCCTCCGCCGTGAGCATGATCCACTGGCTGATCTTCAGCGGCAGCGGGTAGCCGATGAACAGCCGCCCGAACCAGGTGCCGCGGCGGCTGAGCGCCCACTGCACGGTCGCGCCGTTCGGCCACGCGGGGAACCCGCCGATGCGGACCTTCGCCCAGGCCGACAGGAAGTAGGCCGACACGACCGATATCTGGATGCAGCGCGCCGACCACGCCGACGCCTCGCAGGTCCGCCGGTCGTCGATCCGGGCCCGTCCCACGCTCGGCAGCACGAAGAGCGCGACGACCAGGGCGAGATGGTCGTGATCGACCTTGCCGTAGGACATGCTGATGGTGACCCACCACAGGTAGCCGCACGCCGCGAGGTAACCCGTCAGCCGCGGCAGGAGCCGGCCGGTCGCGGCGACGAGGCCCGCCGCGATCGTCATCACCAGCAGCGGGTACATGGTGGCGGGCGTCGGGGCGGGCAGGTCCAGCCAGCGGGCCAGCCGGACCGGCTGGTACATGCTGGCGGGCATGCGCGCGTGCGCCAGCGAGCTGCGGGTCAGCAGGAGCATGTCGAACGGCAGGAAGCCGTACCCGAGGATCCGCAGCCAGGCGATCCTCGCCCTCGGCACCGGGCCGTACCACCAGTGGCCCCAGGGCGTGCGGCGCGGCGCGTCCGCGCGGGCGGCCACCGGGGCGGGCGGCGGTGCCTCGGGGGTCACGGCGGCGGTCACCGCACGTCCCAGACGACGCGGTTCGACTGGGTGACGGACACGGGCTTGCCATGCCGCAAGGTCTTGACCTGCTTCACGATGTAGATCCTGGTCAGTCTGGGCTCGGCGGGATGCAGCCGGTGCTGCCCGGCCGCGATGCCCTGCAGCAGGGACGGGTCGCGGATGAAGCGGCTCATCTGCCCCTCGATCTCACCGCGCTTCATGCCCGAGCCGCCGGCGTCCATGGACAGCTTCACATGCCGCCCGGCGGCGGTGTCGGCCTCCACCCAGTACGAGTGGATCTCGCCGCCGTCGTTCTTCACCGAGAACGCGAACTGGGTCATCGGCCCGAGCGGGAAGTCCTCGTCGGCCCCGTACGCGCTGGTGTAGAACAGCGTGCCGATGACCGCGGCGGCGATGAGGGAGCGCCAGAGCCTCGCCCGGGGACCGAGGAGGACGGCCGGATGCTGCTGCATCAGGCCAGCCTAGGGCCGGGCACGCCGGGAGGGTGCGTTGATCGGCGCGCCCGGTGCCCCCTTCGCGCCGCCGGCGGCCGCGGCGCGCAGCTGCGAGACGGTCACGAACTCGAAGCCCTTGCCGCGCAGCCCGCGGATGATCGCGGGCAGCTGCTGGACGGCGATCCGGCGGCTCGGCGCGCCGACGTCGTGGGCCAGCACGATGGTGCCCGGCCTGGTGTTGTCCACCACGGTCTCGACGAGCTCGGCGGGACGGCGGCCGAGCCGGTGGTCCTGCACCAGCAGCGACCACAGCGCCAGGTCGTAGCCGTGCTCGGCGGCGACGTGCAGCGTCGTCCCGCCGAGCCGTCCCCACGGCGGGCGCAGCAGCACCGGCTCCCGCCCGGTGATCTCCTTGATCGCGGTGTGCGTGCGGTGGATGGAGCGGAAGGCGTTGCGGTGGCTCATCCGGGACAGGTCGTCGTGCTTCCAGGTGTGGTTGCCGATCTCGTGGCGGCCGAGGCGCCCGTGGACGAGGCGCGCGGCCCGGACCAGGCGGCTGCCGACGACGAAGAACGTGGCGGGCACCTTCTCGGCGTCCAGCGTGTCCAGGACCTGCGGGGTCCACCGCTCCATCGGCCCGTCGTCGAAGGTGAGGGCGACCAGGCGCTGGGCGGTGTCGACGGCCCAGACGACGTCGACCTGCCGGCCGGGGGGCTGCCAGGAGTCCACCGAGGCCGCCGAGGCGGGCGCGGGCGGGTCCTTCTCCTGCCACGCCTCCTCGGCCACGACGCCGGCCCCCGCCGCGAGCACCCCGCCCGCGGCCAGCCCGAGTCCCTTGATCAGCCGGCGGCGCCCGGGCCCCTCGGTCCGCCGTTCGCTCCCCGCATCGCTCATAGCAGATCCAGAGTTCCACGCCGGTTTGTGAAGATCGTCCCCCTCCGGGGCGAACCCCGGCTCACACTCTGGGATGAGGGCCGGGTGACGAGAGGATGAATTCGGGCCCGGTACCGGTGCCGGTGCCGGGGCGGCGGGCGGCGCCGCGGGCCCGCCCGCGTCGTCTCCGTCCACCGCGCCGCCCCGGACACGCGCGCCCCGTCAGTCGCGTTCGGCGGCGGCGACCTTCTCCGCCAGATGGGACGGGAGGGGCTCGTAGCGCAGGAACACGCGGTTGAAGCTGCCCGTGCCCTGCGACAGCGACCGCAGGTCGATGGCGTACCGGACGATCTCGAGCTGCGGCACCTCCGCCCTGATCATGGAGCGGCCGCCCGGCACCGCCTCGGAGCCGAGCACGCGCCCGCGCCGGGAGGTCAGATCGGACATGACCGCGCCGACGTAGTCGTCGGCGATCAGCACCGACACCTCGTCCACCGGCTCCAGCAGCAGGATCGGCACCGAGCCGGCCGCGTCCTTGAGCGCCAGCGCCCCGGCGGCCTGGAACGCCATGTCGGAGGAGTCCACCGAGTGGGCCTTGCCGTCGTGCAGGACGACCTTGATGTCGACCAGCGGGTACCCGGCCGACACGCCGCGCGCCATCTGCTGCCGGACGCCCTTCTCCACCGAGGGGATGAACTGCCGCGGCACCACCCCGCCGACGATCTTGTCGACGAACTCGAAGCCCTCGCCGGACGGCAGCGGCTCCACGTCGATGTGGCAGATGCCGTACTGGCCGTGCCCGCCGCTCTGCTTGACGTGCCGGCCGAGCCCCTTGGCCGTCCCGCCGAACGTCTCGCGCAGCGGCACCCGCAGCTCGATCCGCTCGACCTCGACGCCGTACCGGGCCCGCAGCCGGTCGATCAGCACGTCGGTGTGCGCCTCGCCCATGCACCACAGCACGAGCTGGCGCGTCTCGGCGTTGTTCTCCAGCCGGAGGGTGGGGTCCTCGGCGACGAGGCGGGCCAGCGCCTGGCTGAGCTTGTCCTCGTCGGCCTTGGAGTGGGCGCGGATCGCGACCGGCAGCAGCGGGTCGGGCATCGACCAGGGGGCCATGAGCATGGGGGACGAGGGGTCGGAGAGGGTGTCGCCGGTCTCGGCGCGGGCGAGCTTGGCGACCGCGCAGATGTCGCCCGCGTGGCAGGAGGCGACGGTCCGCTGGGTCTTGCCGAGGGGGGAGGTGAGGGCCCCGACACGCTCGTCGACGTCGTGGTCCTCGTGCCCGCGGTCGGCCATGCCGTGTCCCGAGACGTGCACGACGGTGTCGGGGCGCAGCGTCCCCGAGAACACCCGGACCAGCGAGATCCGGCCGACGTAGGGGTCGGAGGTGGTCTTGACGACCTCCGCGACGAGGGGCCCCTCGGGATCGCAGCCGATCTCCCTCGGGGGGCCGCCCTGCACCGGCGTCACGGTCGGGATCCCGTGCTCCAGGGGGGAGGGGAACGCCTGGGCGATGAGCTCCAGCAGCTCCCGCATGCCGATCACCGGGCCGGGGTGGTCGCCGTGCGGCACCGAGGTGGCCAGCACCGGATAGAAACTGCCCCGCGCCACCGCGGTCTCCAGGTCCTCGATGAGCGCCTTGACGTCGATGTCCTCGCCGGACAGGTACCTGTCCATGAGGGTCTCGTCCTCGCTCTCCTGGATGATCCCCTCGATGAGCGAGGCCCGCTGGTCGGCGATCTGCTCCAGGTACCGCGGATCCGGGTCGCACTCGGCGCGCCGCCCGGAGGAGTAGTCGAGGCAGCGGCGGGTGAGCAGCCCGATGAGGCCGGTGAGCCCGTCGCCGCCGGTGACCGGGAAGTACAGCGGGAGCACGCCCTCGCCGAAGACGTCCTGGCAGGACAGGACCACGTCGTCGAAGTCGCCGCGCTGCTGGTCGACCTTGGTGATGACCACCGCGCGCGGCATGCCGACCGCCGCGCACTCCTCCCACAGCATCCGGGTCACGCCGTCGATCCCGTCCACCGCCGAGATCACGAACAGCGCCGCGTCGGCGGCCCGGAGCCCCGCCCGCAGGTCGCCCACGAAGTCGGCGTACCCGGGCGTGTCGATCAGGTTGATCTTGATGTCGCCGTGCGCGAGCGGCGCCAGCGCGAGGTTCACCGACCGCTGCTGGCGCATCTCGATCTCGTCGGAGTCGCCGACGGTCGTGCCGTCCTCGACCCGCCCCGCCCGCGGCACCGCACCCGCCGCCGCGAGCAGCGCCTCCACGAGCGTCGTCTTCCCAGCCCCCGAATGGCCGACCAGGGCGACGTTGCGCACGCCGTCGCACCCGCCGGCCTCCGGTGCCCTGCCGGGGGCTCCCGGGTGGCCTGCCTTGTCCGCCATGACTACCTCCTCGGACGGGCCTCCTCGCGGGGGCCCGCGTGCGGCTGGGGCCCGGCCCGGCGGGCCCGGCCCTGACGTCCGAGTGCGGCGTCCGGCCTCGTCCAACGCGCGTGACCGACGTCACACCCGTGTCAATACCCTTTCCCGCGGCGGGCAGGATCACAAGAGGTGAACGACAAACATCCGGCATCTCCCTCGGCGCGTGGGAGCCAAACCCCGCCTTGACCACGTATGGGCGGCACGCGCACTACGATGGGCCCGCCGCGGCAGCCCGCGGAGGGCCTTCACCCGACCTACGAGAACGGACGGCGATGCTCAACAAACTGAGGCCCGCGCTGGGGCGCGTCCTGACCCCCGTCGGACAGGCGGTCGCCCGGACCGGGGTCTCACCCAACGCCATCACCATCGTGGGCACCGCCGGCGTGGCCGCGGGCGCCCTCGTCCTCTTCCCGCGCGGGGAGTTCTTCTGGGGCACGATGGTCATCACGGCCTTCGTGCTGTTCGACATGCTGGACGGCGCGGTGGCCCGCGTCACCGGGAAGATCTCCAAGTTCGGCGCCTTCCTGGACTCCACCATGGACCGGGTCGCCGACGCCGCGATCTTCTCCGGGCTGATGATCGGCCTCTACCGGGACGGGCAGGAGCCGCTCGCCGGGGTCGCCCTGTACTGCCTGGTGTCCGGGGTCGTGGTCTCCTATGCCAAGGCCCGCGCCGAAGGACTCGGCTACACCTGCAACGTCGGCATCGCCGAGCGCGCCGAGCGCCTGATCGTCGCCCTGGTGGCCGCCGGGTTCGACGGGCTCGGGGTCCCCTACATCCTCGCGCTGGCCCTCTGGGTGCTGGCGGTGCTCAGCACGGTCACCGTCGGGCAGCGTTTCGCCACCGTCTACGCCCAGGCCAAGGCAGACGACGGCACCGGCCGGCCCCCCGGCTCTGCCACCGGCCGGCCCTCCGGCCCGGCGTCAGGCCGGGCAGCCGGGCCGGCGCCCGGCCCGGAGCGGGCCGAC